>JAFGJB010000156.1 GCA_016929295.1 Candidatus Zhuqueibacterota bacterium
CCTTTTCAATTTCCCAACTATGCCAGTCATGATTTCCCGGGCAGCGACTTCAAGCTGGTCAGTCTGGGCCAGCAGACGATCTCCGTCACCAGCGGCGGCATCACCGGCACGACGGCGCCGATTACCGTCACTGGGCCCAATCGCATAGAAATTCGCCAGATCGTGGCCGAGGCGGCAACGGTGAGCCGCGGCCAGACACAAATTCCCGTCCGCATGGATGTCTATAACGCCGCCACCGTGCCATTCGAAAACTATACGGCGGAGCTCACATTCCGTTCCGGAGCAGATGACAAGACGAGCGACTATTTTGTCCCGGTCGCAAGCGGTTCAATTGCCGCGCAGGGTCAAAGAGCCATCGCTTTTCTCGTCAATGTCAATGCCAACGCGACGCTGGGAGACATCACGCTCGACGGCAAAATCAATGGCTACTACAACGGCACCGAATATGCGCAAGCGCCGAACGCCAATATCACCGATGCCTGGGCGGTGCAGCGGCCGGCAGTGGTGCAGATCAGGTCGGCGCAAGTCACCCCCGACACTATCTCCAAGGGCAGCAGCAGCAACGCTATCCTCCTCTCACTGATCAACAATGGCGGGCAGGCCAATTCGGCAGCTGCGTCGATCCAGAACATCTCTTTCACCTTTACAAATCAGACCGGCACGAATGTGTCGTCCTTTTTCCCGGTGACGGCGTCGCCGCAGAATCCCAATTCAATCGCCGGCGACGACACCGTTGATTTCAACTTTATTTTTGCCGCCAATGCCGGCGCTCCCGAAGGCGCGATCTTGGTATCGGCCAGGATCGACTATCAGGACGGCAATTCGGCAGCGGCTCAATCGACGAGCCGCGCCAATCTCGACACCTTCCAGGTGATCAATACCGCACGTCTCAGCATCGTCAGCATCAAATCCGAAAAGTCAACTGTCACCCGCGGCCAGACGCAGCCGCCATTCCCGGTGCGAATGGCCGTGCAAAATGAAGGTCAAAGCTCGCTGACTATAAACTTTGATAACGCGAAAACATACATCAAAATTGAAAAGGGCGGCGACAAAATCATACCGGACACCTGGCCATCGACCCTCGCAAGCGGCAGACTCTATATTACGGCGGGCCAGACGGACACGCTTGAATTCTGGCTCAATAAAATTTTGAATACAGTTCCTGCCGGCGACTATACTATTTTTGGGCGGGTGGAGACCAGCAACGGCATCTCTTCGACCTCGGAAGGATCCGGCGGCGTCTATGGTCAACTCCGCGTACAGGAGCCGGATGACGTCGAGATTCACCAGGTCATCCCAACGGTGGCTACTGCGACGGTCAATGATGACACCCGGCCGTGGCACGTCAAGGTCGTGCTGCGCAATGCCGGCGGCAGCGATGTGATGATCGACTACGCCACCAGCAACCTGGTCGGTCTGGCGGCAAAGGGCTTTCAAGTCGATATACCTTATATGGTGAGCGGCGATGCCATTCTGAGCGGCGGCGAGCTGGATACGCTGATTTTTCCGATCACCAGGACCGGCGCGCCGAGCGGCAGAGTGACGATCGATGCCAGCATCCAGTTCAGAGTGCTCAACACGAACCAGAGCAAGAGCGTGCTGGCTTCGGATACCGGCGAACAGTCCTACGTGACTCTGCAGGATGAGGCCATGCTCGCCATACGCCGCGTCCGTTCATCGGTCAGCGCCGTGTCAGTGGGCCAAACGCCCGCTGGATGGACCGTGGCCGTCCACGTCGAAAACAGCGGCGGGGCGGCGCTGGACATAGATTTTGCCAACCAATCCCAGACCTTTATCAGTTTTTTCAAGGGTGGTGCTGAATATAACTCTTTTGCCATTCAACGACCCGATCGCCTGGCCGGCTCGGGTGGCGTTGTATTGGCCGGCGGCCGGCAGGACAGCCTGGTGTTTCGCATCACCTCGCATACGGCCGACGTTGGCGCCTATGACATCCATGCGGCGGTCAAAGCCATCGAGACAAATCGCAATAAAGAATTTATAGCCGTGACAACCCCGTCGACGATCGGCATGGTCCGCGTCGTCGATGCAGCCGCCATCACCTATCAGGCCGGTACGCTCGAGCCGACGACCGTGGTTCCCAATCGCCCGATCAACTTTCAATTGATGGTGACGAACAGCGGCGGCGCCGATGTCGTCCTCGATCCTGATGCGACTAGATTTAAACTCGATGGTGGTTCGCAAATTTACGAGGCGAGATTGGATGGCGCCTCGACCATTCCGGGGAATGACAACCTGCTATTGCAGTTTGAGGAAAAGTTTCTCACCGCCACTTTCCCCACCGGCGTCTATGCACCGACGGTGCGGCTGGTCGGTCTGGAAAATGGTCAGCCATTTGATCGTCTTCTCAATCTGGGCGGCGAGACCGTGATCGTCGGCGAAGCCGGCGGTATAAGCATTGTCGAACTGCGTCCGAGCGTCACGACCGTGACCCAGGGTCAGACGCGAGAATGGACAATCGATGTCGTGGTGATCAACAACAGCCCGCAACGGCTCACCCTGCAGGACTATAGTCTCACCTTCAATGAAGGCAACAACGACGTGAGCAGCTATTTCAATGTGCCTCCCGTCGCTGCCTTTGCCAACGGCCGCTCATATTTGAATCCGGGAGAACAATCCTCCCTGCCGTTCAGGGTTGTGAGCGTCGCCGCCAATACGCCGGCGCGTCCCATTTACATCAGCAGCGAAATCCGCATGCGCGATCAGGCCGATATGCCTTACAGTTACTTGAAAATTGGTGGCCCGGTCATTGTGCAGACGCCGGCAGTGCTGCAGATCCTCTCTTTCCGGCCGAGCCAGTTCAGCGTCACCCGCGGGCAGACCACACCGTGGACCGTCGGCGCCCGGGTGAAGAACACCGGCGGCAGTGCGGTGAAGATTGATCCTGCAGAAATTGAGCTTGACCTCGACGGATTAAGCAATACGCTGTTTGATGTCATAAAACCAGCAACTTTTGTCCGTTCAAATTCAGATACATTATTGGGCGGCGCCGAAGACAGTCTCTTTTTTCAGGTCACGAGAGTGGATCCGTCGCTGCCGTTGACAATTCCGGGAGCATCGGATTCCGTCCGCCTGGTGGGAGAGATCGCCACCATCGTTCTTAATACCGAAGAGCCTTTGCCGCCGCTCCTGTCTCGTAAAGTCGGCATCGCGATTCAGGACTCGGCCAGGGTGCGTATCGAAAAACTGCAGGCCATGATCGCGTCCGGCGGCTCTGTCGATGCTGGCGGGCAATTTTATCTGCGCGCGCTCGTCAAGAACAGCGGTGCATTTGCTGCCGCCCCTGAGCCGAAAAATAATGATAATGTCAAAAAGGCCACCGTCAAAGTATATTATCCAGAAGGATTTTCATTCGAGTCAGGCATCGACACGGCGAGTGTCTTTGACCTGGCGCCGGGCGAATCCGCCTGGACGGCGCCGATCAAAGTGCTGACGCCAGCACAAGTTGGACGCCCGGGATCTTTTTCGGCTGAAATAAAAGAGGCCATTGCTCGCAATACGAATGGCCCGGCCATCATCGATCCGGTCAGTCCTGAATATGCTCCTGTTCGGGTGACGACCCAGGCGCCGGCAAACCTCAGCATGCAGGTGTGGGCGGACCGTAAGAACCTTTCTCCCGGCTCCTCCCGGCCCTGGATTATAAACGCGGCGGTGCGCAATGATGGCGACGGCGTTGTCGAGCTCCCCCAGGCGCAAGCGGATGTGCAGATTTTCGATGCACAAGGAAACCGGCTGTCGGACGACAGTTACGTTTTGGAAGCTCTTGGCACGGGCGGGCAACTGGGTGCACAAAATGTTGATACGCTGCAGTACAAGGTCAGCAGGACGTGGTATGGGAGTGGCGCCTATCGAGTCCAGGTGTCGCTGCAGGCGACGCCGTTGAACGACACCACCCGGACGTTGCCTCTATCAGACACGACGAGCGTCACGTTGACCAGCGCAGCTGCAGTGAGCATCCAAGAGACCATCATTGACACGTCTGCTGTGAAAGTCAATGTCGATGCTGCCGGCGTCGCACATGTCAATGCGGGGCAATCCTTTGTCGTCAGCACCACGATCCTGAATGAAAGCGCCGACTTTTTTGAAAGGGTGCAGATCGTCCTGGAGCCGGAGTACTCAAAGGTGACGCCGCCAGACACTATGGAGATCATCGATCTTGATAAAGGTGAACGTAAATCGGTGCAGTTCAACGTCGTTGCCGACACCGCGGAGAATCGCGAAGGCGAGCCGATTCACGCCAGGATCTTGGCAGCGTGGATGTTGGGTGATCAAGTTGCGCCTGGGCCAGCCGTTGATTCGTCCGTCGTCGTCAAGATATATCGGCCGGCAAAGCTGAATATCGTCGCCACCGAGAATTTAGCGCCCAATCCGCAAAAGCACGTCAGTCTCGGCCAGGAGTTCACAGTTCGCGTCGCGGTGAAGAATGATGGTTCTGAAAATGTCCACAACACCACCGTGCGTTTGGAGCCGGTGCAATACAATCGTGTGACCATAGCAAAGCCTCTATTGACACTCCCCGGCGAGCTCGAGGGAGGCGAGGTCGATTCTCTCGACTTTGTCGTCACTGCCAGCGGTGACACCGGCCGGGTCGATTTCAAGGCGACGGTGCAAGATGCTCGCGGTGTCAATTCGCGGCTAATGCCGGAAATTGCCAGTCCTGCTGCTGACGATACGACCTATGCGCAGCTCGTGACTGGCGCCAAGCTGAACATCGTCAAGGTGCTACCGAGCGTAGATCAAATATCTCAGAGTGTGCGGGATCCATGGTATGTGGATGTTGTGGTTGCGAATGACGGCGATGCGAATCTGGAATTTGCCGACATAGCGAAAACAAACCTGACTTTTAGCAAAGGTGAGGAAATAGACGAGGATTATAGAGTCATTGCGCCGGATAGCCTGGCGCTGGCCGGGAATTTCGAGTTGAAAGCACATGCCACAGATACGCTCCGTTATGATATTCTGCAGAACGGATCAATTCCTGGCACAATTAATATTGGTATCCTCTTAAGCGGTATCGATTTGAACACCAAAGGCAGCGATTTTCCGCTGCAAGTGACGGCTTCACGAGATACAACAATTGAAGTCATTTCTGAGGTTTCTGTTCGCCTCTCCAGCACTACAGCTTTGACGAATGTCATAGACCAAAATGGCTTTGCACTGGTCAATCGCAATCGACAATTCACCGTATCTGCTGAAGTCGAAAGCAGCATTGGTGCGGTGGACAGCGTCATCGTCAAATTGACCTCAGACGGCAACTCGTTCACCGGTGCGCTCTATGACACCATCGCAACCATCGTCGCGAATGGCAAAGGATATGCAAACTTTGAGATTACCGCGGATGGCACTGATGCCCCCGGGGGAGAAATTCGGGAAGAGTTCACAGCCGAAATTATCCCGGCGCCGGTCGTCAAAGGCGACACGACGAAAGCTAATATTAATCCCCCCAGAACCCGTGGTGACCGTGTCATGGTTAGAATTCAGCGGCCGGCGATGTTGAGCTACGGACTTCAGGTTGGTGATCGCGGCGGTGAGCTGGTTCAAGTCGATACGACGTTCAATGTCGTGGCCAAAATGAAGAATCTTGGTCGGGCGCCGATTGGCGAAGGTATGTTAGCTGTCACGCCACCAGAAGGCTATAGTATCATGCGAGGTTCTGTCTGGAGTGACAGCACGGTCGCTAAAGAGTTCAAATGGCCATTGGATCAGGATACGCTTGATGTCATATTCACCTTTAGGGCGCCAGACGAAATATCTTCTGAGGACGACACCATACGGGCGAGCTTTATTAAACCATTACCGCTGGATCTCAATGACAACACACCGGTTATTCTTGGCGCGATTGATTCCATCGCTGTCGTTCGGACCGTTGAAACAGCGCTTGCGATTCAAAGTTTCAAAATAATTTGGCCCGAAGGGGCAAAGGATGGAACGCTTTCCACCGAGCAAACATTTAGACTTGAAGCTGTTGTGCGGTCTTCACAAAATCTGCAGAACAGAATAGCCGAGCTTGTACTGCCGCAATTGCTGCGGAAATATACGCTCATTGCGACTCCGCAAAGAGTCGAAATTAATGATGAAAACGAGATCATTCACTGGGAACTTCAGGCTCCGGCTGAACCTTTGACTAGCACTCACGAGTTTAAACTGTTTGTGTCGAGTGGTGAACCGGGTAACAACTATTTTAGAGTCGATTCGACGGTGACGATAAAAAGTGTTCAACAAAAAGCCACAGTATCGCTACAGGAATTACGGATAAGCCCTAGCGGCGCCTTGTTTCCAAATAATGAAGTCCATTTTACTCGAGGTCAAACCGCGACTATCATGGCCAACGTCGAGAGGACGGGAGATGCTGGCCTGGAAGGCGTCGGGAGCATCGAACTTGATTTGGGAGAAAGCGGTCTGCAATTGCAGCCGGGCAGCAATCGTGTGCAATATTTTGATTTTGAAGCTAATAATATTCGTGAGATTTCGTGGGAGGTTCAGGCGCCAGGTGGTATCGATGGATCAAAAATAGAGGTCCGGATTACGGCCGATAGTTTGAAGGATGAAAATTCCAGCGAATCTGTCACCATCACAAAACCTGCGCAAAGTTTGTCAGTTTATTATAATGAGGGTGGAACGATCAATTTCGAGACCCCCGTTTTTCTTTCAATTGATGATAATGAGATTGAAGCGGTTTCATCCGGCGGACAACCTTTCAAAGTTAAAGCCAGCTTTACGACCAGTGATGTGAAAGAAAGTGATATTATAGCCACTCTCTCTTCAAGAAATTCCCGCTTTGAGATCATAGAACCGGAAAAAAGAATACCACGATCAGGATCGTATTCGGCCGTATGGACGGTGAATTCGCCGAGAGAATCCTTGAATATGTCCGACAATCTCATCGTTGTTGTGAAAGCGAAAGACTTGCAGTCAGAGCAAGATCTCATAGATTCGACTGCTATCTATATCCCTGTCGTGCAGAGAACAACGTTTGATGTTGAGCCCAATATCTCATTTCCACAAGAACTGGCGGGTACATACACTCTGTCAACCGGTCAGCTGTTCAAGGTTTCTGCTAAAATAAAACATGAGGGTGCGAAATATGATCCGAATGGGCAGTTTCGGCTCAAACTCATTGAGCCAGCCCGTTTTCAGTTAATTGATACTTCGGAGAAAGTGCTCTCCGTTGCAGATTATGATAACGGAGTATTTCCGGAATGGCAATTGACTGCGCCGAATGCCAAGGCTGACACACTATCGTGGTTTGATATTACAATCGATGAAACACCCAATGATATTTTTTCCAAACAGCCGGCCAGGGTGGTGAGTGAGAATATCAGATTCCAGGTGCGTACAGTTGACCAAGCGCAACTCTATTTCAATGGCTATTTGCATGATGATATGGACTCTGACTCGTCGAGCGTCCGGCATGGCAGCGAATTCACTATCACGGCGCGACTGGACAATGTCGGCGATGCGGGATTGCTGAACACATTCAGCGTTAAATTGATCAAGCCCGATGATTTTGAATGGGCGGCTGGTTATGACTCCGTTCGATCGGTGGGCTGGCCCGACTCGGTGCTCCCTGAATATAAAATCGACTGGCGGGTGAAAGCGCCGCAAAAAGGAACTGTCACGAATCCGGATACGGTCTTTACATTTGACCTGGAAATACTTGAGCGTCCGGATGACCAATATGCCCGCGCCAACGCGACGCTGCTTTCCGATTCCACCGCCAGCCTGCGTGTGACGCTGGAGACCGGCGCGGTCAAAGTGTGGCCCTATACCGTGCGCACCAACACCATTGTGGTTCGCGATACCACGAATGTGCCCGTCATGGGGCTCAAGCTGCAAAATAAAAACGCCTCGGGCACGACAAGATCCTATCTGCAAAGGCTGCATTTGTCCTTCCGCGATAAAGTCGACAGCCTGATCTCGCCAAAGCCGATGATCGCGCGACTTGCTGTCGTCAGCCATACGGATAGTCTTTTCGCCGAAACCGTGGTCTTTGATGAATCGGGAAGAGTCGTTCTCGACTTTAGCGCGCCCACTCTGGCCGCAACCGCGGCCGCCAATGCAGCTTTGGTCAAAATTTTAGGAAATGAAATAGATTCGATAAAAATCATCGTCAATATCTTGGAAAATGCCGAGATGAAAGATTTCAAGATCACGGTGGACTCTCTTTTCGTAGTGGATGAATTTAACTATCCGTTGGACATTGCCGATGAGGCGGGCAACGTGCTCTCGGAGTTGGGTTACGCCTCCATGATGGTCGTGTTGATCAATAAGGATCTGGCCAAATCCTTCTTCAACTATCCGAATCCATTCGGCCGTGCGGATGATCCGTTGACATCTTTTGTCTATTATCTCGAAAACGACAGTGACGTCAAAATCCACATCTACACGCTCACTGGCGAGCTGGTCAAGACCTGGAACTTTACCCAGGCCGAATATCCAGAATTGACGACAGCGGGAATCCATCAAGGACACGCAGAGTTAACCTGGGACGGCGAAAACGGCATGGGCCATCGCGTCCGCAACGGCGTCTATCTGGCCTACATCAGCACCAGCGACGGCAAACAAGCCATGACTAAAATAGCGGTTGTACGATAAATGAAAAAGCAAAAGAAATATATCGAGCTGGCCAAAATGAGAACAGCGACATCGATACTGCTGGCCCTGGTTCTATGGACGACGGCGAGAGTCGCCGCGCAGTCCGGCGGCGCAGGTGAATGGGGCGGCACCACCGATATTTTTGACTATCCGGTCGGCGCCCGCGCCATGGCCCTCGGTGGCGCCTATGTGACTGCAGCCGATGATCCGTTTTCGCTCTACTGGAATCCGGCGACCCTCGACAATGTCCAGGCGATGAGCATCGGTTTCTATCACACCGGCCTCAGCGGCGGCGCCAAGTACGACTATCTCTCCTATGTCTATCCGACGATCACCTACGGCACCTTTTCCGCCGGCTTGCTGCGCCTGGCATTGAGCGATATCCCCACTCGTGCGGATGACGCCACTTATCTCGGCAGCCAGGATTACAGTCGCACCCTCTACATGGTCGGCTATGGCAAATATCTCTTTCCCTGGCTCTCGGTCGGCGTGACCGTGAAAATCGAGCACTTGAACATGCCCGGCTATTTCGATGCGGGAAGTCTGGGCTCCTATTCCGAATCCGCCATCGGCGGCGATCTGGGACTCGTCGTCGCCTCTCCGCTGCAGAGCGGGATGTTGCGCGACTGGCTTGTCGGTTTCAATTATCAAAACGCCGTGCAAAGGACATTGCAATTAGCCGACGAAAGAGAGCATTCGCCGCGAAATTTTCGTTTCGGATTATCCAGAAAGTTCTATATTGGGGGTGGCGCGAACCATTTGTTGGGCGCCTTTGCGGTGGACAATAGCCAGGCCGAGGATGTGCCGAACTATTATCACTTTGGCGGCGAGTTCGGCTTCAAAGAGACGCTGATGCTCCGTCTCGGCTACAACCGGCGCGGCGACTATAGTGACGGCTACGGCATGACCTGGGGCCTGGGAATTCGTTATATCGGCTTCCAGATCGATTACTCCTACTGGAGCGGCGTGGATGCCTTTTTCACCGGCAGCCATCGCATTTCCGTGACTGCGGACATCGGCAAGACCCGCGCGCAAAAGGTGACCGATCGCGAAGCGGAACAGATGCGGCGCATACAGGAAGAGGCGCAAAAGGCCATCGAGGATGCCAGACGCAACACCTTCTACACCGGCATAGCGGAAGCGCGCGAGTATTTTGAAAAAGCGGATTATCCACGCGCCTTCAGCGCGATCAACCGCGTGCTCGTTCTGGAAGAGACCGGCGCTGATCTCGATTTCCCGGCCGCTCGCGAGCTGGCGAAGCAGATCAATGAAGCGATCGAACGGCAGAATCAGCTGGCTCTTGAGAACGAAATTAACCGAAGCAAACAGGAAATGGAAGCGCAGCAGCGGCAGCAGCAGATTCGCGAACACTATGACAAAGCGACGGCCCTGTGGGAGGATGAGCAGTATCGCGAAGCGATCGTCGAATGTGATCGGGCGCTGCAATTCGACTCGCAGCACAAGGCGGTGCTGGAACTGCGCCGAGTGATTGATGAGGATTTGAGCAACAAGATCGCCGAGCTGATATCGACGGCGAACAAGTTGTATCAAAGCAACAGAACTTTTGAAGCCCTGCGATATTATAACGAAGCTCTGCCGCTTGCCCGCGGCCGACAGGAGGTGGAAAGCTTTATCGAGGGCCGAATCAAGCTTCTTGATAACAAGCTTGGTTTTGAGAACATATTGCGCCGGGCTGTTGATTACGAGAATAACAATCAATGGAACGAAGCAGCCGAGTTGTATGGGCAGGCGCTCAAGTCAAATCCGAATAATGTCGAGGTGCAGAAGAAATATCGGGAGGCGCATGCCCGCGCCAACGCCACGCAGATGGAGATGACGCCGGAAGTGGCACGCATCTATACCATGGGTATGCGCGCGTTACGCGATGAAAATTACGATGAGGCCATCAAATACTATCAACAGGCGCTGGAACAACAGCCACTGAACAAAACGATTCTAAATGCATTGGATTATGCACGCAACCAGAAGAGAAGAGCAACATCGCCAGGAGCAACCAATTAAAAGAGGACATCGATCGCTGTGTTTAGAACCGTTGTGAAAGAAGAACTCAGGGTCCCCGGACGCGTCGAGCACCTGGGTGAATTGCGCGATTTTGTCACGCATGTGGGGCGCAAGTTCGGCTTTTCGGAACGAATTATCAATGCCTTCAAGCTCTCGATTGACGAAGCGGCGACCAATATTATCAAGCATGCCTATCGCGATTGGGAAGGGGATATAACTCTGCGCGCCCTGGCCAAACGTGACAGTTTGACCATGGTTCTCATTGACCAGGGCAAGTATTTCGATCCTCGTCAGGTGAACAGTCCTGACTTGCAGCGCTATGTCGAGATTGGCAAGAAAGGTGGCCTTGGCATATTCATCATGCGTCGTCTTTTAGACGGCATTGAATATCGCAAGTCCGAAGAGGGCAACGAGCTATGGATGGTGAAGAATCGCGATGAGGAGAAGAAGAAAAAGCTCTCTTTTTCCGCCATCCCGCTCAGCTTGAAAATGCGCTATTGGCTCTATTCTCTGATCATATTCACCATCATCTTGTTTGTCATTTCGCTCTATAATTTTTTAAACACAAAAAAGCAAATAGTCAACAATTATATTAACTCGGGAAGAATTGCCTGCGAATCCCTGGATAATAATCTTCGACAATATTGGGAATCTGTCGCAGTGACCTCGGACGTCTTCACCGCATTCAAAGAGTCGGGCAGCAAGGAGGTTCCGATCGTCGATGGGGCGCTCAACGGCATCAAAGCGATTCAGGAATCGCAGGAGCATCGGGGGCGGCTGAAGGAGATCATCATCACCAATAATCAGGATATGCTCATCGCCAGCTCGGATTCTTCAAAAAGTGAGACAATCTGGCTGCAGAACACCCGCGTCACGGTACCGGATGATGCCAGGCTGCTGCACGAGTTTGAAAACTCGAGCGCTTTTTTGCTGCACAATGCGAACGATGGCAAAATGATCGACATTGTGTGGCCGATTCTGGATGATGATCGGACAAAGCTGGCGACCACTCATTTCTACATCGACTATGCTCTCGTTGAAAAGGATATCAGCCGCTACGTGCGTGGTCTCGTCGGTAAGATGCTGTTCATCTGGGGCCTGGTCTCCGCCGGTCTTTTTCTCCTGATCTATGTGGTCATGTATCCTTTCCAGCGTTTGCAGGTATGGGTTAAAAATCTCAACGAACCCGGCGCCTCGGAACAGATGGATATCGATGCCTCGACGGAGATCGGTGCGATTGCGCAGGCTTTCAGCGACGTCACGAACCAGCTGAAACGCTCGCAAGTCGATCTTGCCGAGCAAGAGCGACTGCAGCAGGAAATGCACATTGCCAAGCAAATTCAGCAAACGCTGCTGCCGGCAGAATTTCCACAGGTTGAAGGTTACGATATCGCCTCCTTCTACGCGGCCGCCAAAGACGTGGGCGGCGATTTTTACGATTTTGTCGAAGTGGACAGTGATACGCTGGGCATTGCCGTCGCCGATGTCTCTGGCAAGGGCGTCCCGGGCGCATTTGTGATGACCATGATTCGCACCGCGCTGCGTTCGGAGGCCCGCGGCGTCAAGGATGCCGCTGAAGTTTTAGCCAAAGTGAACGAGTTCGTCGTCAACGATATGAAAAAGGGCATGTTCGTCACGCTCTTTTACGTCATCATTGACTCGAAACGTCGTCGACTCAATTTCGCCAGTGCCGGTCACAATCCGATGATCCTGCATCGTGCCAGCAAAAACAAGACCTACTATTTGAATCCGCGCGGATTCCCGATCGGGATTTCTTTGCCGGACAAGGATCTGTTTCGCAAGTCTATTGAATCGGATACGATCGCCCTGGCCGAAGACGATATCCTGATGGTCTATACCGATGGCGTCACGGAAGCAATGAATCCGAAGCGACGTCTGTTTGGCGAAGAACGATTTCTGCGTCTCGTTCGCGAGAACGGCAAAAAGACGGCGGATGAGTTCATCGACAATCTGAAAAAAGAGATGAATATATTCACCGAAGGCAGCGAGCAAAATGACGATATCACTCTCGTAGCCGTCAAGGAAAAACTGTCCGCCGAACGAGTCGAATATGACCGCGCTGTGCGGGCTTATCAGTCGGTGCAAAATGGCATCGGCATCAAAGAGGCCTGTCGCGAAGCGGGCATCTCGACCTATTCCTATTATCAAAAGTACAAGGAAAAGTTTGACCGCGAGGGCGTCGGCAATTTTGTCGCCAGCGAAGAGTTGGACCAGATCGAAGCAAAACATCTGAGCATTGAGGAAAAGAACAAAATCTATGATATCATCCGTCGATTCCCGGAATATGGCGCCAAGCGAATCAGCGAGGAATTAAAGACGGAGCGTTATGAATTCGCCCACATCCCGACATCGAGAATATATGAAGAGCTTTTGCGCATGCGTTTGAACACGCGTGAATTGCGCGAGGCTTTTGTGCAGCGCGGTGGCAAGAAAAAGCGCATCAAAGCGCCGGGTACGCCGATGATGACGCTCGATGGCAAAATCATCATGAATCGGACACAATACGAAGAGACCGATGATGATGAAGAGCCGAACAAAGAAGAGGTCCAAAAGACCACGGCTCCCGAGACCGGCGTGGATGCCGGTCCGACAACAGCGACGGAAGAGACGCCGCAAGTGGAAGAAAGAACAACGCCAAATGTCTTCGCCATCGACAAAAAGACTCTGTTAATCGCACCGCTGGAGGAGATTTTCGACAGACGTCCGAAAGAGGAAGAGGCGGCGTCGCCGCAGGAGATCAGCGAGCGGCCAACAGAAGAGGCGCCGATCGAACAGGATGACGATGATATTGAATCGATTTTTGGTTTTGTCGAAAATGACGCTTTTCCCGCCGATATGGACGGCGATCAAACGGGCGATGCGACCGATGAAACCGCCGCGGTATTGCAAAATGACAACTGGACAGTCGTTTCGGATGATCAGTTGAAAGACTACCAGGACGCTGATTTTGACGAAGACGAAGAGATCGATCAGATTGAGGAAAAACTCTTCGGTGAGCCCAACGAACTTGAAATTTTATCCAGCTATAGCGATGACGAGACCGATTTTGGACTGGACTTTGGCTTTGATGATGAAAAGGATGACAGCCCTCAGGCTGAGCAAAAGCCGCCGCATTTTGCCCGGGACGAGGCGACCGATGACCAGGAAGATTTAGAGATATTTGATTTTGACGAATTTCAGATGCCGTTTGCCGATGCGGAGTCTGGTATGCATGCGGATCAGTCCGATGAGCTGCCGGAAGAGAGCGACGAAGAGTTTGGGCCATCCTCGCTGGATGACGACGCTTTGTTTGATTTTTCAACAGAATCTTCCGAGAAAGCGGTCAATGACGGTAATAATGGAAGAAATGATTCGCTGTCATCTGATTCCGAGATATTCTCGCAAGATCATGATTTTGCCGATCCATTCGAAGAGTTTCTTGAGCTTGAAGAAGAATTCGGGCTCATTGGCGAGGACGGCGATTTGGATCAGGAGCTGAGCGACACATTGTTGGCATCGGAGAACGACTTTTCTGCGGATGATGATCACACAATCAAAATTGAGCCCACCGGCGATGATCGAGACGTTGATGAGGAAGATAAAAAGATATCGCTGGATAGACTCGTCTCGGTGGCCAATGACGAAGAATCGTTTTTCACGCAGCGCGATGAAGAGTTTGATGAGCTCATCAAAGACGCGATGACGAATGATGGAAGGATGGAGCAGTTGCTCAGCGGTCACATGAGAGCTGATGAAAACGAACAAGAAAAGAATGCAATGATTGAATCAGAGCTCAGACATGCGATGCAGCTCTATAGTGAATCTCAATTTGACGATGCTATAAAGAAACTCAACTCCCTGGCGGAGAAATTTCCACAGGATCATCGGGCTCATTCATTGCTCGGCAATGCCTATTTTCGTGAAAAGAAATTCAAACAAGCGTCGAGTGAATATGAACGGGTCATTGATTTGGATCCGCTGAACGAAAAGGCATGTGAAAATCTCGCCATCTCATATGCAAAGCAGGGTGAATTGGAAAAAGCAATTCATCATTGGGAGAGGCTGTTGAATATCGCCCCCAATCGTTTGGATGTACGCGCCAGCATTCAGCGCGCCAGGGTGTTTTTGCAGAAATATTAAAATGTTTTGTCCCTTTTTATATTGACATTTTGGCTATAGACTGCTATCTTTAATCAGTTTCGGGGATACTCCCCAACAGATCTAAATCGGAGAGGGATATGGAAGGAATACAGTTAAGAGTTGAACAGAGTAACAATGTTTCAATAATCAAGGTCGGGGGATATATTGATACGACGACGTCCTCGGAGTTGGAACATCACCTTGCCAAGCTTCTGGAGCGTGGCTCCTATAATATCGTCATCGACCTGGGCAATGTCGATTACGTCAGCAGTGCCGGCTGGGGAATCTTTATAAGTGAAATCAAGGGCATACGAGAGCGGGGCGGCGACCTGAAGCTTGTCGGCATGATACCGGAAGTCTATGAAGTTTTTGAACTGCTGGAATTCCACTATATTTTGAAGGCGTTCGATACTCTTCAAGATGCCATCAAAGATTTCGAGCTCTCCGGCATGTTTACGTCTTCACCGGCGACGCATCATGAGCCCGTCAGCCGCAGTACGATGCCACGGCAGGAACCGGCTGGCATGCCGTCCGGTTTTAGCGAGGCGATGCCGCAGAGCGCTTCCGTTGAAGACAGTATTCGAAAAATTATCAAAGAGATGCCGCACGCCGGAACCATTCAAATTGCCCGCGCGCTGAACACTCCGCAATATGGCAATATGAAGATCGGCTGGTTTGGCATGCGCAAAGTTCTCAAAAAGCTGGGTCTGGACTCCAAGCATAAGCGAGTGTCCTTCGCCCATCGACCTTGACCTCCTGCAAATACAAATGGATGGATGAACACCGAGCACGTGCAAAATGTGGTCGGTGTTTCTTTTTATAGAGATATGGAACAAGACAATGTTCATTGATTACGCGACAATCTTGGTGAAGGCCGGCGATGGTGGTGATGGGTGCGTGGCGTTTCGGCGTGAAAAATATGTTCCCCGGGGAGGACCTGCCGGAGGCGATGGTGGCAAGGGCGGCGATATTGTCGCCCAGGCAGATGAGCATATTCATACGCTCATGGATTTCCGTTACAAAAAAAATTATAAGGCCAGGCGTGGTCAGCACGGGCAGGGATCCAACAGAACGGGCCGCAGTGCAGATGATATCGTCATCAAGATGCCGGTGGGCACGACGATTAAAAATCGTCACACGAACAACCTGGTTGTCGATCTTGTCGAACACGGGCAGCGGCACATCATTGCGCGGGGTGGCAGCGGCGGACGAGGAAATGCCAGGTTTGCGACGCCGACAAACCAGGCCCCGCGCGAGTGGGAACCGGGTCAACCCGGCGAGGAGAAGGAGATCATCCTCGAACTGAAGCTTTTGGCGGATGTCGGGCTTGTGGGATTGCCGAATGCCGGCAAATCAACACTTCTGTCATGCATTTCAGCGGCAAAACCCAAAATCGCCGATTATCCTTTTACGACGCTTGTTCCCAACCTCGGCATCGTGAGGATAGATGAATTGAGGAGTTTTGTCATGGCTGATATCCCCGGCCTCATCGAGGGCGCTCATGCAGGCAAAGGACTCGGGCAACAGTTCTTGCGCCACATCGAACGCACCAAAATTTTGCTCATATTACTCGATGTGACATCTGAGAATATTGACGGTGATTATCGCTCTTTAATAAATGAATTGAAATCGTTTAGTGCGCTGTTGGTGCAAAAAAAACAGTTCATTGTCTACACCAAGGGAGATCTGCTCACCGGCAAACCGACCTTTCTGGAGGGTAGGACGGCGCCTCGAAAAGATGAGATATTGATATCGTCTGTTCGGGGAGATAATTTGCCGCAGTTGCTCGAAATGATTTGGAAAACCTTGCAGTCAGCCTGATTTTGTCACTGTCACATCGGGAAAGTGCCCATGTCAGCGCATTTTGATGTTGCGGAACTGCTCTTGCTCTGCACGATTCCACGGATCGGCTCGCAGCGCATTCGAAATTTAATGACAAGGTTTCGATCGCCTGCAAAGATCCTGGCGGCGTCGGCCCGGCAACTCGTCGAGGTGGAGGGAATTGACAAACTGTTGGCGGCGCAGATAAAAAAGGGCGGCGATTCGACCGTTGTCCGGCTGCAGATGGAGCGCGCCCGGCAATGGAATGTCAGACTTGTCAGTTACTGGGATGAGGATTACCCGCGACTTTTAAAACAAGTGAGCGATCCGCCCCTCATTCTTTACGCGCGAGGGCGGATGGCGTGTTTCGAGGCGCCCGCTGTTGCGATCGTCGGGACGAGAGTGCCGAGCCCCTATGGCAAGTTGATGGCCGAGCGATTTGCCCGTGAGCTGGCAATGCGAAACATCGTCGTCGTCAGTGGACTGGCGCGCGGCATTGACACGATTGCCCATCGTGCTGTGGTGCAGTCAAACGGCATGACCGCCGCCGTGCTCGGTTCCGGCGTCGATCAAATCTATCCCGACGAGAACATCAAGCTGGCCGAAGAAATATCTCGGCGGGGAGTGGTCCTCAGCGAGTTCGCTTTGGGCGCCAAGCCGGATGCGCCGCATTTTCCCCGACGCAATCGCATTATTGCCGGATTGTCGCTGGGGACTGTGATTGTCGAGGCGGGACAAAAGAGCGGCGCGCTGATCACGGCTGATTTCGCCCTGGAACAGAATCGCGAGGTTTTCGCTCTGCCGGGCAATATCAATAATCCCAAAAGCTTTGGCAGCAACGCTTTGATTCAACAGGGGGCCAAGCTCGTCACCTCCGTTGAGGATATTCTGGATGAGCTCGGTCAGTCTTTGCAGCAAAATGTCGACGCGCAGCAAAAGCCGTTGCCGGAGCTCTCGGCGGTCGAGATGACCGTTTTCAGCATTTTATCGCAAGAGCCCAAACACATCGATGAAATCGCCCTGCAGTGCCGGCTGCCGGTGGCAAAAGCGCTGGGGATTTTATTGACCCTGGAGCTGAAAAATGTCGTGCAGCAATTGGGCGGCAAAAATTTTGTTCGCTCACTCCCTTGAATAAAGCAGCTCTTTTGAAAATAGTAATTGACTAACTCGCACAATTTTTGTATCTTTTTTTCTTGAGCATGGAGGGCTAGTCCTAACTGGTAAGGCAGCGGTCTTGAAAACCGCCGGGCTCACGCCCTTGGGGGTTCGAGCCCCCCGCCCTCCGCAGCCGATCGAGGCTGTGCCAACCGGAGAGGTGCCAGAGTGGTCGAATGGGGCGGCCTGCTAAGCCGTTGTAGGTGCAAACCTACCCAGGGTTCGAATCCCTGTCTCTC
>JAFGJB010000157.1 GCA_016929295.1 Candidatus Zhuqueibacterota bacterium
ACGATGTAATCAAAAGAGTTCCTATCCACTTCCCAGTTTCCGCCGTTGCCGTAACCGGCATCTATTTCGTCAGGTGTTGATTCGCCGAGGTTAAATCGCAATTGAACATCATCCAGACCATCATATGATTCTTGTTTTGATTCATCCGCATCAAAATAGAGCTCGACACCGTCATATTCATGATTGGTACCGGTATTGGTGGTCTCATCATTCACCTGGAGGAAAAAATAGAGATTGACGTCATCCCACAGCATGTAGGCGCGACCAAAGCAGTCGAACCAGTCGTCGGGATTCACGGTATCGGAAGGATCTTCACGGACAACAAGAATCTCGGAGTGATTCTGATAGACAGGATCCATGACAGCGTCAATTGTCGGTGCAACGCTCGTTTTCGGGATGAGGAGTATGTCATTCTTCACCTCGGCAAACACCGTGAGCGCCAGGATAAATATAAAGATGACACTTATAATGGTAGCTTTTTTCATTTCCTTGCTCCTTGTCAGTATCAAATTGTCATGGCTTTGCGATCTCGATACTTTTTATAGCCAGTAAAAAGTACCGATTAAAAATAAAATGCGCTGCTTTCTTCATCACCTCCTTGCCTTAAAGTATTCATCGAAATATGCCAATTGCATGGATTTAATGTGATTCGAGCTGTTTTGAATAAACTTGTTGAACATGGAGGACAACCTGGCATGCTTCCGCCTTGGAAGCATAAGGATCATATTTCTTTTCTTTGCGAGCAAAAGGGCTCTGCCGCACATCCGTTTTTCATGTACGACAGGCGGAAATAACGCTGTTCAACGTAAAAAAATGTATCGAAACTTTCATTGAATGTCAAGAAATTTATTCAGTTGTATCGCGCGCTTATTTTTGTTTGTCTTTAAGATAATTATTCGTAATTTAATTCTCTATAAATATCAAAATAATCCTATTTGAAGGGAATCATCCTGACATTGAGGAGGAACACGTCATGAGCTTGCATCTATCCCCATTCTGCCTTAAAATCTGCAACTCTATTTACCATCTCGCTGAGCAAAGAAACAAAATGAATTTTGGCGTCATTTTCGTCATTTTTATTCTCGTTCATTTTTCCTCCGGCAACGCCGCAGTGGTTCACGGCTTTGTCCTCAATGAGTTCGATCATACGCCGCTGCCGAACGCCAATATTGTTTTGCTGAATAGTGCCTTCGGGACCACCGCACAACAGGATGGCGCTTTTGTGCTGACGAATCTGCCGGTGGGAAAGCTCACGCTGCAGGTGAGCCACATCGGCTTTGCGACGCAGCAGCTCACGATCGATGTGAAGGAAGATGAAATCGCCAACGTGACCATCTTGCTGCAGCCGCAGCCCGTGGTCGTCGACGAGATCTATCTGACCAGCACGCGATACAGACGAACCTGGCAGGATTTGTCCATGCCAATGTCCAGTGTGAGTGACAGAAAAATCGAACAGACCATGCCAAGAGATGTCTCCGAAGCTGTGAATCGTGAACCCGGTCTCAGCATCACCAGGGATGGTGTGTGGGGCACGCACGTGAACATCCGCGGCCTGAGTCGCAACAACGTCGTGATGCTGGTCGACGGCACTCGCATCGATACGGCCAATGACCTGGCAGCGGGTCTGTCCATGATCGATGTCAATGATGTGGAGAGGATCGAGGTGATCAAGGGCGCCGCCTCGTCCCTGTACGGCAGCGGCGCGATCGGCGGCGTCATCGCTGTGCACACCAAAGAGGGTCATTATGCGGACAATCCATATCTGCACGCCAATCTGACCAGCGGCTACAGCAGCGTCAACAACAGCAGCCAGGGCTATTTCAATCTGACGGGTGGCGCCGCCGCCTGGCACGCCAGGATAGCGGGCACGCTGCGCTCCTCTGCGGACGCCCAGACGCCGACCGGCGTCTTGAAGAACAGCGGCTATCGCGATTCAAACATCGCCGCCCAGGTCGCCGTCAAGCCGTTCGACAAACACGAATTCAGAATGAACTGGCAGCGCTATCGCGGTCTGGATATCGGCATTCCCGGCGGCAATATGGTGTTCCCCGGCAACGCGGATGTGCGTTATCCGCGGGTCGATCGCGATCTGCTCGATGTCGAATACATCGTGCGCCATCTCACGCCATCCCTCGCTGCTATAACGCTGAAATATTTCAGCCAGGATATTTTACGGGACGTGGACAATCAACCTCACATCGTCACGCCGATGCCGGGTGCTCCTGCCAGAATCGCAAATGTCCAGCATATCAAACCATTGGCCACGCACGCGATCGATGGCGCGCTGTTGCAGACAGACCTGCTGTTCTGGCGACAGCACGTCGTCGCCGGCATCGATGTCTGGCAGAAACAACTGGACAGCTTTCGCGAACGTTTTGTGCGCGTCGATGTCCTCAACGGCGAAGGCGCAGTTGTCAATTCCATTCAGCAGGTCACGGGTGAACGGCCCATCCCGTTGTCCACCTACCGCAGCGCCGGGCTTTTTCTGCAGGATGAGGCGCCGATGGTGAAAAATCGGCTGGTCCTGACAGTCGGCGGTCGCTATGATTTCATCCAGGTGGAGAATGAAGAGGCGCTGCAGCCCGTCTATCTCATCGTCGATGGCGCCAAGAATGACAATCCGCCGAATCAAAAGGTACTCTGGGAGGCTCAGACAGCGGACAATCGATCGTGGAGCGGCAATATCGGACTGCTCGTCAAAGCGACGGAGCGCACGGACGTCACACTGACGGTCGCTCGTTCTTTTCGTTCCCCCTACCTGGAAGAGCGCTATCAATATATCGACCAGGGCAATCTGGTGAAAATCGGCAATCCGAATCTGCAGCCGGAAAAAGGCGCCTTTGCCGATGTCGGTCTGCGTCACCGCGGCGAAAAGGTCACCTTTATCGGCAATCTGTTTTATAACAGGATCAAAGATATGGTTGTCGAGACCGCGGGTGAATACGAGGGGCGCAACGCTTTGTTGAAGACCAATATCGGCTCGGCGGAATTGTACGGTTTTGATGCAAGTCTCGATTTAGCGCTCTATCGCTCGATTCACCTTTTTGGCGGCGCCGCTTATGTACATGGCACGGATACCTTTGTCAATGAGCCGTTGCCGCTCGTGCCGCCGCTCAACGGCCGGCTGGGCGTGCGCAGCGCCTTGACCTCCTGTTTCACCCTGGAATGCGCCGCGCATCTGTTCGGCGGGCAGGATCGCATCGCCGAGTGGGAGAAAGAGACGCCGGGCTACGCCGTCTTCGATCTCTATCTGACCAGCGCGGCCTTTTCCCTCGGCGATATCAACAATCAATTCTTCCTGGGCATTGAAAATCTGTTCGATCGCGCCTGTCGCAATCATCTGTCGACCAACCGCGGTTCGATCACCATGGAGCCGGGACGAAATATCTCACTTCGCTGGCGGATTGGCATATAATTTGAATGCCAAAGCTCGTCAAGGCTGGCTGCGAGCAAACCGTGTTGCAGATGATGTCGCATTCTGTGCTGAAGAGCAGCAACATTGTGTTTTTTAGCCAAATTTTTGTACATTCGGCAAATACACCTATATTCTTTCAATATTTTTCAACGCAAAG
>JAFGJB010000158.1 GCA_016929295.1 Candidatus Zhuqueibacterota bacterium
AAATAGTTGGTGCCGGAAATATTATAAATATCGAGGGTACGCGTCTGACCCAGCATGTCCACGCCGGATCCCTCACCCGGCGTGCCGGTCTGCACATTGTTGTACCAGTGCAGGATGTCGCCGTCCCGGGCATCGACGAACAGTCGCATATCGTCGAACAGCGTCTCGCCTAGCTCGACATGCCACGCCGCCGTCGCTCTGCCTTTGTCATCGATGTAGATGACCTTTTCAGCCTGCCACAGGTGGATGGCATTCACATCATATCCGAGGAAGGCCGATGCCCGCGCGACCGCCTGTTCCTGTGACAGGTCGAATGTCAGAGAGACGCCTTCGGGCGTCGGCACATAGCGGCCGTTGAGGATTTTCGGCTGTCCCGCGGCGTCGAAATGCACGTACAGGTCCGCACCCCACACTTTGACGCCCTGGTAATACTGCTGATAGCGCAGGTGGGTGTGACCCAGGTCATCCTGCTGAGAGCTGATCAGCTGCAATTCATCCGCCGGATTCTCCAGCGACAGCACGGAGGCGTGCGACTGCAAAAAGTCTCGGCTGGCGTTCTGCAGGCTCTGCACATCCGTGCTTCTCTTTGACAATTTCGCCTCCGCCGGCAGGTGCATGAAAATGGGCGTGCCATTATTTTTGTTCCAGTAGATCGATGTCTGGTCCTGATTTGTGGAAGCGGCACGCAGCGCCTCCAGATTTTGGTTTTGGCGTATAGAGCTCGCATCGATCGGCTCGCCGCTCTCCGGCCTCGCCGGTTTGCGAATTTTTTTCATCGTCTGCAGAACGGCATCGAGATCATTCTGCAGCCTCGCTTGCGTCGCCTCGTCGAGTGACAGTGTCCGCACATGCTGCGGATGGGTGAACTTGTTTTCAACGTACACTTGAGCGCTTTTCGACTCGGCTTTTTTGAGCGAGACAGATCTCGTGTCGGTTATTTCCTGTCGTTCTTTGGCCGCGATGACAGCAAAAGCTAGCAGCAGAAAAAAGCACGTCTTTTTCATGGCACTATCCCCTTTCCAGGTCCTACTCCGTTCTTGTGAGGTTCGATTTATACAAGATATCGCCCGATTCCGCATCGATCAGGCACTCCCACTGGTCAGGCGACAGTCGCGCTTTGCCGACGACCACGCGCCAGACTGTTCTGTAGCTCGAATCAGATGGAAAAATGTATAGTTTGGTCTCCTCCGGATTAACGTAATTTAAAGTCAGTTTTTCTTTGGCCGTCTCTTCGGCATCGACGCTCGTCAATGTGGTCGATGTGGCCAAGTCCTCCGGTAAGCTGGGCTGATAGTCCGCATCAATGCGATAGAGCTCATTTTTATCATTGATGTGAAATTTGATTTCATCACCCCAGATGTCAATGCCGTTGTGCCGGCGGCCGAAGGTCAGGTGTTGAAAGCCGAGATCATCCGTCTCCTTTTTCAGGAGCTGCAGCTCATCCTTCGGTTTTTGGAGTTTGAAAATCGCCTCTTGCTCTACCAGTGCTAACAGCTCGGGAACAGGATCTGCATCATTGATCTGCATGATCGAGCCCGTCACCCGTTGCGGCGTGCCGGCGGATCCCATGGCAATGTCCAGTTCATCCATGGCAAGTTTACTCACTTCCGGCACTGCTTTTCTGTTTTTGGACGTACAGGACAACGTGACGACGCCCGCTATAAGAAGCAGTAAAAACATTCTCACCGTATTTCTCCTTGTAAAAAATGAATTCACCTTCCTAATGTATAAAGACTGCGGCTTTGCTGCAAATGAATTCAAACAATCAGAGAAAATTTTTGGCGCTAATGTTTTGAGTGGGTAAGAGCGAACCACCAAGATCTTGGCGTGGCCTTTGGCCGCAGCCAAAATGTTCATGGTATCGTCTCATTCGAGAACGATAAAAACCACAGAGATCGCGGAGAGTCGCAGAGAAATGAATTGAAGCAAAGCAATAAATACTTGAGGAGAGGATCTGCGCCATTTTTCCGTCAATATGGTAGAAACAAAGCACCTCGTTTTTCTCTGCGCTTCTCGGCGTACTCGGCGGTTATATTATACAGCTTTCAAGCTAAAAACTTTGCCAAAATAAAACGATGTCGTTGCATTGTAGTACGAACACCGAGAAAAATTGCTGCATAAAAGGATGCATTCAATTATGATCTGGCGCGAGAGCGCGCCTCCATTTGGCATTTGACATTATAAGCGATGTCATTTTGGCGCCAGCGTGGCTGTCAGCCAGACCTTGAGATTTTTCATCTGCGGGCCCGTTGGGCGCATGCCGCCCCCCATCTCCTCTTCGCCCATGCCACCACCTGGACCACCGGCGCCGCCACCGCGACCGCCTCTGCCGCCGCCGCGCATGCCGCTGCCACTGCCACTGGCATCCGTCATGCTCGGACTCGGCCGGCCCATCGGCGAGAAATCGAGTTCAGGCGTCTCGAAGCAGAGCCCGACAGTCGCCGCGGCAATCGACCAGGGATGTCTGCCCGCACAGTCGAGAGGCAGACACAGTTCGTAAATCAGCCTGCCTTGCGAGTACTTGAGCTTGAATTGAATGTTGTGTTGCTTCGCATCATGCAGCGTGTATATGGCCAGGTTTTGATTCCTGGCATCGACAATCTGCAGATCACGAAAATTCTGCTGAATGAGAGCATCAAACTGCGCCTCATCCATGCCTTCGGGATTTCGCATGGCAGCCATCACGTGGCGCGCCGGCATGCCGCGCTCCATGAGGCCGCGGGGGAATTTGAATCCGATCTCTTTTTCCTGGCCGCCATCAGCATCCAGCCAGAGCACAAGCCCGCTCATCATCATGTGACGCTGCAGCTCCTGATCGGCTGTGACCAGGGCCACATAGAGGGAATGGTCATCGTTTTGAATGCCGTACGAAACATTCAGATCCTCGTCATATGAGAGCGCAGAGTCCCATTCAGTAATCTCCCCATCCGCCGTGACCGGTTCACTCGCCCACTGGCTGTTCAATGTCAGTTTTTTGCATTGAACAAGTAAAAAGGCTGTACAGAAACAAAGTGTAGCGACGAATATGACTCGTTCAAAGGATTTCATCTCTGTTCTCCTCTGTATTACAAATCTACAAAAATTTTTTTTTAAAGTTTTTGAGCATAGAAGATAAATAATATAACCACCAGGAACGTCGAGGGCCACAGAGTAAAAACAGACGTTTTTTACAAAGATGCAAAGTTTTGTTTCATTTATTTTCTCGGTGGTCTCGCTGCACTCGGTGGTTTGGATATTTTTGGTTGCGGCCAAAGGCCGCGCCAATTTCGCAATAGCGTGATAAAACAGCGCGTTACATGCCAATTCAAACGAACGGCGTTTGATTTTGTTCTCGGGCAGTGATGGAAAAACGGATTTCTGATCCTGATTTTTAAAATGATCATGCGGCATCATCACTTCAAGAATGAGTGTTCAGTCAAATAAAAGTCTTGATTTTTAACGTCAGCGTTATTACAGTTGTTTGTACGGACATTCATGCGATCGAGAGTTCATAACCAATGTGCAGAGCAATGCGCAAAATTGTCATCACCTTCATTTTTGTCCTCATCCCTCTTTGGCTGTCAGCTCAGCACAGCCATACGAATACCGATCTCGCCGGCGGCATCCCGCGCCATGAGCTGCCTTTGGCCGTGGTCTGGGGGTTATCTCTGTACAGCGGCGTCACCGGCCCCTTTGCGCCCGAGACATTTGTAGAGTTTTGGCAGCCGAGCGTCAATATTGCTGTCGATGCGGACATTTTACTGCGCAATGACGTGATCCTCGGCTTTAATATCGGCTATACGAGCTTGAAATTTGATCAGGCAAAATTTTGGCGACGGCGCGGCGTCGAGTCCGATGCAGAGCTGGGCAGTGATTTCAACATACCGATCACCACGGTCCTGCTCTCCTTTCGCGGCATTGAAAATTATGTTCTCTACAAATACGCCGCTGCCTATGAATTGGGGGGTGGTTTTTATAACCTGAAAAATACCGAGGTCGATATCACATACATTGATCCGTACGGTTCTTATGTCATTTCGGAAGCAGATCGCATCGCCGCGGGTCTTTTTGCCGGCCTGGGCGTGAAATATCTTATCACCGACACGCTGCAACTGGTCATCAAGGGGCGGTTTCATCACGTTTTTAAACCATCGCAGTATCACCAGTTTTATGATGTGGTCGTGGGAATCACTCTTCTCTAAAACCAGCCGAGATCATCCAGCTCGTCGATCCTGTCCCGCAACTCATCATGAATGTCTTCAAGATGGTCCAGCATCTTTTCAAGCTCGTCTGCCCTGGCTTCCAGTTTTTCTGCCTTTTTTTCCACTTTCTCGGCCGCTTTTTCCATCTCTTTTTCAAAATCTTTCGTGGTGTAACCGGGCAACAAAATTTTAAAAACGCCGGTGGCCGCTTTGATGCCAAGCCCTGCTCCCTGGATGCCTATTTTGACGCCTTGCTCGCCCAGTTTTTCAGCGCTCGCAAATGCCGCGTTCGCCAATTCGTGATACTCTACAAGCAACTCTTTCTCTTTTCGAGAAGTGCGGATCTGATCCTCATCAATGAACAGCTCACCGTCTCCGGATATCGTCACCTTGTGGTCACATTGCTCATCTTCAATGACAATATCATCATGCCGGCGACACAGGTATACATCTTGCTTCACCTCAATTTTCGGACGCATGCCCGGCCCGTCCAGCTTGATGTTGCGATCGTCTTCATGCGCCGACAGACGACCGGCGCCGAGTCCGACAAGCATCGCAAAAAGAATTGCTTTTTTCATTGCATCTCCTCATTTTCCACAAGTACGATGGCAAGTAAAGAAGGTTTCAAACGTCGACGCCATTTTGAGCGATGAGTCCATACGATGAAGAGATGTGCTTTGTTCATGCATCAACATTTATCATTGTATGCAATCCCATTTGTTCGTACAATCCGATAGTCAAACTTGAGTATTACAATGAAAAAGAAAAGTGTATTCGTGTTTTTTGTTTACCTCTGCTGCTCCTCGGCATTTCAATACCACACATTCAAAGAACCCGCAACAGAATCGGGCATGTTGGTTGTCGGCCGGATCATTGTTGAAGACAATCTGTTCTCGGGCCGCCATGATGTCATCACCGCCGGCATTGAGGCCGCCATCTATGGCATGGCGGAAACCGGCGAACAGCTCGGCTTGTGGGCACTGATTGGCGCCGGATTTTCCCGCTGAGATCAATGAGGCGGACACTAAAGCCCTGCTGTGCGTCATGGGATTTGGCCTGATTTCTGCGAAGAAAACGATTTCGCGGCGTCGAATTCACCAGCGCTGCTGTGAGGACAAGCATAAAATCGATGTCATTCTGCAGCGGGCGCACTATTCCCCAGCTGTGAACGGCAAATCCCACGCCGGCATCCGCTGCGGTCACCGCAGTTGACAAAACGGTTCGCAGAACCACAAGGCGTCGCCACGCAACTCGAGTTTGATTTTACGGGAGTTAGGCACTCACAAGGATGGAGGAACGGGAAGATGTTGGGACACTATATCTACGACGGCACATTTTACGGGCTCATGACGACGATCGCGCGAATCCTGGAATGGAATGATTCGCCCACCTCGATACAGCCGGCCGCTGCGAACATGGCGGATCTTTCCGCAGAACCAACGCGCGTCGAAACGGTCGAAATCATTGCCGAGGATTTGTTATTTCAAATCCGAAACGAGATTTCCGATTTGGCTTACGATCATGTCCTCTATACTTTTCTATCCGAGCATAAACAGAGCGAGATCATTCTCTACCACTATATTCGCAAGGGATTGATGGTCGGCGCCAGGGTCGATCGCCTGTTGACCGATCGCTGGGTGGCAAAGGCGCACGCCCTGACGCGCAAGGTGGAACGCGAGGTGCATCGCTGCAAAGGATTTGTCCGTTTCAGCACCCTGGCCGAAGGCGCCTGTTATGCGACCATAGAAACAAAGTATTACATCCTGCCGCTCATTGCGCCGCATTTTGTCAAGCACTTTGCGGATCAATGCTGGATCATCCACGATCTCGGACGCAACAAAGCCGCTATTTATAATCGCAAGGCGATCTGTCTCTCCGATGTGTCACTGGCGGAAGATTTGCTGTTTTCGCACGCTGACGATGAGCACAAACGTCTGTGGAAACAGTACTATAACGCAGTCGGCATTTTTGAGCACAAAAATGCAAAGCTGCGTCAGCAATTCATGCCACTGAAATATGCAAGCCGGTTGATTGAGACCAAATAATAGCGGAATTACTCAAAGGCCTGGTACTGTTCGCCCGTTTGCAGGTGCGCACGGCGCTCGCTCGACACTTGAAAGCAAACCGGAAGGCTGTCGAATTCGAGATCTTTGGTCAATCGAATGACATCAAAATGCAAATGCGGCCCGGTTGAATATCCTGTATTGCCTGACAGACCGATTCGCTGACCGCGACGAACGCGTTCGCCCTTTTTCACCAGAGCGCCATCTTTTGCCAGATGAGAATAGCGGCCGATCGTGCCGTCAGGATGCAAAATTTCAATGCTGTTCGCCTCTTTTTTCAAATACTCGGCTTCGCCGCCGGCGGAGTAATTGTCGATGACGTCCATAACCACTCCTTCCCGGGCGGCGTGAACCGGCGTACCGACCGGCATCTCCCAATCATAGGCATTTTTCCCCTGATGACTGAACTCGCCGTCCGGACCCTGGATCATGATAAATTTTTTACCGCGCGCATAGGGCAGGGCATAGGCGTAGGAATCGTCGTGTTGCGCATCGGCAATGCCATATTGCCACTGATAGTGAAACCCATGCTCCCAATCCCCCCACTCGTCCACCAGCCATGCGACAAACATATCGGTTCGTCGATGACCGGCATATGTTTTGACCAGCGGCATGGGCGCATCCAGATCCAGGTTGCGAAATCCATTCGGGATGAACTTGACCGTGATGGGGAACAACTGCTCGTTTTCAAGTGAGAAATAAAGCGTATCCCCGCGCATCTCGGTGATGATGCAAAACACCTCTTCGACGCAGGAACGCGATTCCGAGCGGGCTTGGCGCCACTTATAATCGAACTTGTAGCCGCTCGTTCGCGACGAGTCCGCTTGCCACAACCTGAAGGCGCGGTTCCGACTGTGCGCCGGGACGATCGTCGTGTATGGAAACGACATATCCGAATTCATATTCGTCAATTCGACGTCAACAGCCACTTTGCATGCCTCGGCGCCGCGATTTTCGATGTAGAATTGATAACCCTCAGCGAGCTGTTCCGGCGCAATGACGATGACATCGCCCTCTCGCTCGCCCGCAGCCCATACACTGCTGATGAGAAGGATCGCCATCAACAACATTCTTTTCACTCTTTTATCACCCGCAACATGAAATCTGTAATTCGTCATTCGTAATTCGTCATTCGTAATTCTTCCTCACCCTCTCCCACGCCGGCAAAGAGTTTTGAATGATCGCCTTATCGACGCAAAAAGCCAGGCGAAAATAGCCCGGATAACCAAAACCGGCGCCAGGTACGGCGATGATATTTTCGCTCATCAGCAGATCGACAAATTCGACATCATCGAAACCAGCCGGGGCTTGAGGGAAAAAGTAAAAAGCACCTTTCGGCATGGTGTATTGCAGTCCGACAGCATCAAGGATATCTGCCATGGCGCGCCTTCGTTCATCATAGATGGCAACATCGACGCCGCTGCCCAGCGCTTTTTCGACGATATATTGACCGATGATGGGCGCATTGACAAAGCCGAGAATTCGATTTGCAAGAATGATGCCGTTGAGGAGCCCATCGACGCCCTGCATATCCGGATTCACCGCGATGTAACCGATGCGTTCGCCGGCGATCGATAAACTCTTCGAAAAGGAGCTCACCACGATCGAGTACTCATAGGTCGGGAGAACCGGCGGCACAGTTGTCCCATCGTATGTGAGGAACCGATAGGGTTCATCCGAGATGAGCACGATCGGTTTGCCGAATTGGCGCGATTTTTTTTGCAACACCGCCGCGATGTTTTTCAGCTCGTCCTCATCATAGACAATGCCGGATGGATTATTGGGCGAGTTGACGATCATGGCGCGAGTTCGTGGTCCGATGGCGGCTTCAAGAGCAGAGATATCGATCTCAAAGGTCAAGGGCTTGGAAGCGACGGCATCGAGCTGTCCGCCTTGATTCGCGACATAAAAGCCATATTCCACAAAATAGGGAGCGTAGCAGACGACCCGATCTCCCGGCTGCAGTATGACGCGAAAAATCGTGTTGAGCGCACCCGCGGCGCCGGAGGTGACGACGACATGCTGGGCGCGCAACGGCATCTGCTGCTCTCTTGCAATCTGCACAGCCAAAGCCTGGCGGACGCTGGGGGCGCCGGCGTTCGGTCCATAGCCAAGAGAGAGCGGTTTTACACTCATCGCGGCAATTTCTGCCAGGGCATCGCTCACCCGTGAGGGCGGCGGCACATCCGGATTACCCAGGCTGAAATCGAAAATACGATCCGCCGGAAATTTGGCGCGCAATTCAGATGCAGCCTCAAACATGCGGCGAATCCAGGACTGGGTGCGAATGTATTCCTCGATTTGTGGCGTGATCAACGGCATAGTGTCCTCATCGATTGTGGGTGAAATATTCGTGGATGATCCGGGGCTTGACATTTTCCACACATGGGAAGTGAAATTCCTGGCGCGGCCTTTGGCCGCAACCAAAAACATCTAAACCGCCGAGGGCACCGAGAATCACAGAGGGAAAGAAGCGAAATCGGGCAATATCTCTGCGAATCTCGGCGCCCTCGGCGGTTGGTTTAATAACTTTGCTAAAAAAACAAGAAGTTGCTGATTTGTATTACAGATAAGCTTCAAGCACTTTCAACAGCTCGATCTTGCCTGCACCGGTGATGGCAGAGAACGGCACAAGCGTCGCGATGCCAATTTCTGCCAGTTTTTCTCTGTTCCTGGCCAGCTGCACGGTCAGTTTTTGGCCGGAGAGTTTGTCGGCTTTGGTGCCGACGACAACGGTATCCATTTCATGTGCTGCCAGCCATTGCAGCAGTTGCAGATCCGACTTTTGCAGGTCATGGCGAATATCAATCAAAACGACGACGCATCTGAGCTGTTCGGTGTTGAGGAAATAGCCTTCGACCAGACGCTGCCAGTTCTCCTGCATCTTTTTCGGCACTTTGGCGTAGCCGTAGCCGGGCAAATCAACAAAATAGTGTCTGTCATTCACTAAAAAAAAATTGAGCAGTCGCGTTTTCCCCGGGGTGGCGCTGACCAATACCAGCTTTTTCCGATTAAAGAGCGCGTTCATCAAGCTCGATTTACCGACATTCGAGCGTCCGGCAAAGGCAATTTGCGCACGATCATCCGTCGGTATCTGGCTGAGCTTGGCCGCGCTTTTGACAAAATTTACCGACGTTATTTTCATATGAACAGAGTGAAATATCTTTGTGAAAACGGTGATTTTCTTCTGGCGACGATTCTCTAGGCCGCTTCATCGCCGCGGTACTCGGTCTCGATGTATTGAAGTGGTTTCTTTTTCTTCAGCTGGGGTTTCGCCTGCTTGGTCACCACTTGTTTGGTGATGTGACACGCCGCGATATTTTTTTGTGACGGCAAGGTGAACATGGCATCCATCATCACATCTTCCATCACCGATCGCAGTCCACGCGCCCCTGTACCGCGTTTTTTCGCTATCTTGATGATCTCCTGCAACGCATCTTCGTCGAAGGTCAATTCGATATCATCGAGCTCAAACATACGCTGGTACTGTTTTGTCAATGCGTTTCTCGGTTCTGTCAAAATTTGATAGAGCGCTTTTTCATCGAGCTCACTGAGCGTAGAGAGAATGGGGAGACGGCCGATGAGCTCGGGGATGAGACCATAATGCAACAGGTCTTCCGGCTCCACATGTTGAAAAACATCCAGCTGCAATTTATTATTCTGCTCGACGTCCGCGCCAAATCCCACGCCTTTTTTGCCGATGCGCGACAAGATCACCTTGTCCAGACCGTCGAATGCGCCGCCGCAAATGAAGAGGATATTGCTGGTATTCAGATTGATAAAGTCCATCTCGGGATGTTTGCGCCCGCCCTTGGGTGGAACCGCGGCGATGGTGCCCTCGAGCATTTTCAGCAAGGCCTGCTGTACTCCTTCACCCGACACGTCGCGAGTGATGGAGGGATTGCCGCTTTTTTTCGAAATTTTGTCCAGCTCATCGATATAGACAATGCCGCGCTCAGCGCGCTGCACGTTATAATCAGCTGCCTGCAGCAGGCGAACGAGAATATTCTCCACATCTTCGCCTACATAGCCCGCCTCGGTCAAGGTTGTGGCGTCAGCGATAGTAAAAGGCACCTGCAACAGTTTGGCCAGTGTCTGCGCAATGAGTGTTTTGCCGGTGCCGGTCGGGCCAATGAGAAGGACGTTGCTCTTTTCGAGAACGACATCATCCTTGGCAGCCGTCTTGTTGTCAATTCGTTTATAGTGATTATAAACGGCAACCGAAATGGTCTTCTTGGCGTGTTCTTGGCCAATGATATAATGATCGAGTTCGCCTTTGATCTCTTCCGGCGTCGGGATGTCGCCTTTCAGGCTGAAAGGCTTTTTCGATCTTTCTCGTGCGATGACTTTATTGGCGATCGAGACGCATTCATTGCAGATGCTGACATCCGGCCCGGTGACGATCGTTTCAACCTGATCAGAATTTTTGCCACAAAAAGAACAGACTGCAAACCGATGTTCGTAATGTCCTGTTTTTGCCATACGGAGGATAATCCCCTACTTTTTCACTTTTTCTCGGCGTTCCATTATTTCATCGATGATGCCGTAGGCCTTTGCCTCTTCAGCGCTCATGAAATAGTTACGATCGGTATCCACTTCTATTTTTTCAATCGATTGACCGGTGTGATGGACCAGGATTTCATTCAATTTGGAGCGTAGCGTCAATATTTCTTTGGCTTGAATTTCAATGTCACTCGCCTGGCCTTGCGCGCCACCGAGGGGCTGATGAATCATGACCCGCGAGTGCGGCAGGGCTGCGCGTTTTCCTTTTGCACCGGCGGCCAGCAACAGCGCCCCCATACTCGAAGCCTGCCCCATACAAATGGTCGCGACGTCAGGTTTAATATACTGCATAGTATCGTAAATTGCCAGTCCTGCGGAAACATAACCACCCGGCGAATTTATATACATATAGACATCCTTTTCCGGATCTTCTGCCTCCAAAAATAAAAGTTGCGCAATGGCAAGGCTGGCGACAATATCATCGATTGCACCGCCAAGAAAAATAATTCGTTCTTTGAGCAATCTGGAAAAGATGTCAAAGGATCTTTCACCACGTCCAGTCTGCTCGACGACAATCGGAACAAGTCCCATCATGTGACCTTTCTCTGTTAGATTAAGCTTCCGCCACGACAGCGTCGTCCTCATCAGTAACGGCCGGCTCGTGCAATTCTCGCCACGGTTTTTTCACTTCTGTCACCTTGGCTTTGTCTGCCAGAAAGGCGTACAGCTTTTCAAAAACAATGCCTTCTTTCAGCCGTTGCAGCTCCTTTGCGTTCTTGCGGATCGCTTCTGCACGTTTCGTGCCATCCTCTCCATGTTCCTCATAATGGGCCAGCTTGTTATCAATGTCTTGATCGGTCACCGCAAATTTCTCCTGTTCGCGGAGTTTCTCGCTGATCAGATGCCATTTCAGCTCACGGCTGGCGATGCCCTGATAGATTTGTCGATATTGATTTTCGTCAATGGGATTGCGATCGTCTCTGTTTCTCGCCTTGACATCCTGGATGATATTGTCGAGGTAGCGGTTCAACATGGATTCAGGCAGCTCCAGGTCCGTCCTTTCGATCAGGGCGTCGGCGAGAGCTGTTGCGAAAGCGCTCTCCGTATCGTGTTCGGCCTGGTGGCGAAGATTTTTTTCGATTTGATCTTTTAACTCTATCAGCGTCTCATAATCGCCGAGCTCTTTGGCGAACTCGTCGTCCAGTTCAGGCAGGCGTCTTTCCTTGACCTCCTTGACGCGCATCAGATAAAATTTCACAACCCTATCCGGTCTCCCGGGCTGATCGATAAAGTCCGATTGCTTTGTATGAACCGTCAGAGTAATACGTCGTTCCTCCCCGGCTTTCATGCCGATGAGCTGCGGCGTCAGCTCATCATCATCTTTGTTCAGCCAGATGTGCTGATTTTCAATTTTTTGCCCGATAACCGGTACGCCGGTGCTGTCCACCTCCTGAAAATCGGCATAGAGGTAATGGCCCTCTTGCGCTTCGTCGTCAACGGTGTACATCATGGCATGTCGTTGCCGCAGATCCTCGAGGGCGCGATCCACATCATCGTCCGTAATTTCATAGATGATCTTTTGCACCTCCATGCCCTCGTAGCCTTCCACCGTGACTTGGGGACGAATCTCAAATTTTATCTCAAAAGTCATGCCGCCGCTATCCGTCGTATTGAGATTCACCAGTTGCGGATCGCTGAGCAGGTGAAATGTATTTTCCTCAAATATGGTATCCCATGCATTTTCAATGCACAGTTGATCGGCTTCGGATTCTATTTTACTGCCGTAGAACTTTATGATCATGTTCGGCGGCACTTTGCCCTTGCGGAATCCCTCCATTTGAACATCTTTGCGCACTTTATTCACGGCGTTATCAAATTGCGCTTTGATATCCACGTCGGTGACCGTCACGCTTATGGTGGTCTGCCAGTTTTTCTCCGTGTTGATGCTGTATTGCAAGTTTTTCCCTTTTCTATGCGTTCAAATTCGGATGAGCGGCCCGATGTGCGAGAGGGGGGAGTCGAACCCCCACATCCGAAGATACTAGATCCTAAGTCTAGCGCGTCTGCCAGTTCCGCCACTCTCGCCAAAACGATCACAAATATATTGATATTTTCAGGTAAAGTCAATTTTTATTTGCCACATCAAAACAACTTCCAGGCCAGAAAAAATTGTCACCTGATCATAATGGCCTGTAAACAATTGTCATACATGGCTTGACGGCGCCCTTTTCTTTTGCATGTATGAATTATTATTCTATCTTTGTTCGAGAAGCATTATCGACGCGTCATGATCAGAAGAGTTTTCTCATGGCCTCCCCTCAAAAAAACGGCGCCCGCAACATGGCGCCGTTTTTTCTGAATAAACTACCCTCCCAGGTCCAGCTTGGCGCGGCCTTTGGCCGCAACCAAACAATGAAGCAATTACGAAAAGCTAAACGCAAAGGAACGCAGAGGTTCGCAGAGAAAAATGGATGTGCTGCGATATTGTAAATCTCTCTAGATAAGCGAGGCAATGAAAAATCAATATCATTTATTCGCGAACCTTTGCGTGCTCTGCGCCTCTACGTTGAAAAATATTGAAAGAATATCAGTGTAGTTGCCGATTGTACAAAACTTTGCTAAAAAAAACACGATGTGGCCGCCTTGTATTACAGAGTGACTGGTGATGGCAGTGATGCCGCAGTTTATCACATCGATTTTGCGTTGTGGAAGCGCCGAGGCAAAAAATGCGAAAAGTGAGGCTGTTCTCGTCTGTTTTCATAGCCGCACATTCTCATCGGCCAGATTGCGAAATTTGTGCAATTCGCCAAAATTCTTTGGCTTGTTTCGCAGGAAAAATATCATTATGTTATCCGCACGCCCGCAAAGCTCAGATCACCTGGTCGATCAAACGCCAGGCATCGGCATCCGCTGTCATCCTAAAACATAGAAAAAGGCCATATCGCAATGACATGACCTTTCGGTGGCTCCTGCCCAGCGTCCCCTAGGCTATGAGATGACACATGCCGGACAATAAGCGCGCCATACATTGATACCGCTTGCAAGCTCTTATTATCAAATGAATTATGTACATTCGAAATCGAGATAAAGAACAAAGGATGTTGCAAAATGGCAACTCTTTGCGGCTGATTTGTTGCATAAAAAGATACATGAGAATCGAATCATAAAAAACCGGAGTACGAATGAAATGTCTCACTGTGGCCTTGATCGGATTGACAATGATGACGCCCATAGCCTTTGCAGACGATGACAGGCCGCACGGCCTGCTGTGTCAATTGTTCGCCGAGCCGGAATTGACCCTCATCAGTCAATGCAAACCAAGATTCGGATGGATTTTCCCCTCCGGCAGTGATGGCGATTTTCAAACGGCCTACCAGATTCTTGTCGCCGCGTCAGCAGAGGTTCTCAAAGACGATCGCGGCGATTTATGGGACAGCGGCAAGATGAGCAGCGGCCAGTCTCTGCACGTCGCCTATGCCGGCTCTCCACTGCCATCCCATGCCGCCTGTTACTGGAAGGTGAGGACATGGGACCGGCATGATGCGGCGAGCGCCTATTCGGCGCCGCACTGTTTCCGCACCGTCGCCTTGCGCAGCGAGCACGTCACCGACCGATACCCGCTCATCAAAAGACGGGTCAGCGCCAAACGGTTTCTTGAAAAAAGACCTGGTCACTATTTCATCGACTTTGGCAAAGCGGCCTTTGGCACCATCGAAATCACCTGTGCGCAACCATGCGACGGCGATTCTTTCATCGTCCATCTGGGCGAAAAACTGCGGGACTCGACGACTGTGGATCGCCATCCACCCGGCACCGTCCGCTATCGGAGAATAAAGACCGCCGTGCGAGCGGATTCTCATACCGTCGTCGTGACCATTCCGCCGGATGAACGCAACACCGGCGACCGCGCCATCAAAATGCCGCCGGCAATCGGCGAGGTGATGCCGTTTCGTTATTGTGAAATTGAAAAGTGTCCGGCCGAGCTGCACCCAGAGGCCGTGACCCAGATCGCGGTCAATTATCCCTTTGATGACGATGCCGCCTTTTTTCACTGCTCCGATCCTGTGCTCAACGACGTCTGGGAGCTGTGCAAATACAGCATCAAAGCCACCAGTTTTTGCGGCGTCTATGTGGATGGCGACCGCGAGCGCATCCCCTATGAAGCGGACGCTTATATCAACCAGCTGGGCCATTACTGCGTCGATCGCGAATATACGCTGGCGCGATACAGCCACGAATACCTGATCAAAAACGCCACCTGGCCGACCGAATGGATATTGCATTCGCTGCTCATGGCCTGGGCGGATTATCTCTATACAGGCGATACCGCCTCCCTCAGCCACAACTACGCCGATCTGCAGGCCAAAACGCTGCTGGCGTTGGCGAGAGCGGACGGCCTCATCAGCACGCGAACCGGTCTGGTGACGCATGACGTCCTGGAAGCGATTCACCTGAACGACACTCTGCGCGATATCGTCGATTGGCCGCCGGGTTCCTTCATGTTCGGCGGCACAGGTGAACGCGATAATTATCATATGGGCGCCATCAATACCGTTGTGAATGCATTTCACTATCGCGCTCTGGTCTTGATGAATCGCATCGCCGTCGCGCTCGACAAGACCGAGGATGCCGCATTTTATGCTGCGTGCGCGGAACGCGTAAAAAAATCAATCAATGAGAAACTCTATGATGCGGAACGCGGCATCTATATCGATTGTCAGGATTCGACGCACGCATCTCTGCACGCCAACATGTTCTCGCTGGCTTTTGGTCTGGTGCCGCCGGAACGACAAGACACTGTCGTGGAATTTATAAAATCGCGCGGCATGGCCTGCAGCGTCTATGGCGCGCACTATTTGCTCGAAGCGCTCTACGACGCCGGCGAAGCTCAGTATGCGCTGGAGCTGATGACGGCTCGCCACGATCGAAGCTGGCCGCATATGATTTACAATGTCGGCGCCACCATAACATTGGAGGCGTGGGATCAAAAGTATAAAAAGAACCTCGACTGGAATCACGCCTGGGGAGCTGCGCCGGCCAATATCATACCGCGTTGTCTGATCGGCGTGCAACCCACTGCGCCCGGATTTGCGACATTGCGTGTCAAGCCGCAAATAGCCGACCTGGCTTTTGCCAGAGCGAAGGTGCCTACCATTCGCGGCGCTGTCCATGTGTTAGCCCAACAGGATGCGCAGATTTACAGACTGGAGGTGACGGTTCCCGGCAACTGCACGGCAACGGTTTATGTGCCGGTCTTTACCGAATCACAAAATATCAATGTCAATGGCAAAGAGGTGCGGGCGACGAAAGAAGGAAAATTTTTATATGTGAAAAATGTCGGCGCCGGCGTACACACCATTGTCGTTGAAAAATGAGAGATGGAGCGCCTTAATCCATAAAAAAGATTGATTTTCCAGGCTTATTGCGCTTGCATACAATTCGCGGGATTTTTTCGTACAGCCGTGGTGTTCTTCATAGTACTTGAACGGGAGATGCGAGGGAGGCGCGATCATCATAGTGTGGAGTGCGATGGACACGCCGACGCAGGAAATTCTGGTGGTATATAGCAGTGGATATGGCGCAACAAAAGAGGTCGCCGAAGAAATTGCTCACGTTTTAGCTGGACAGCTGGAATGCAACATCACAACAAAGAGCATTCACGAATGCGATGACATCAATGGTTATGACGCCATCGTACTCGGATCATCTATTCGCGCGGACAAACCGCTCGCCAATGCGCGGGATTTTTTTTCAATCCATCGGCATCATCTTGGCCAGAAAAAACTGGCATTATTCGTCGTCAGTATCACAGCGGCAACCCCTGAAGGCGTTGAAATCGCAAAAAGAGATTACGTCACCCAGCTGCACGACCGTTACCCCTGGGTGTCGCCGATGAGTGTCGCCGCCTTTGGCGGCAAAGTCGATTTTACCAAATTGAATCCCGTCATGCAAAGCCTTGTTCGCAATGTCATGAAAGAAAAAGGAGTGGGCGGCAACGGCAGCTTTGATGCTCGCAACTGGGACGACATTCGAGCATGGGCGAAAAAACTGGCTTTCCAATTAAAGTTGTCACAGATCTCATAATTGTGGTTAGCTCAACATGAAAGTACTTGTCACCTACAGCAGCGGATACGGCGCGACAAAAGAAGTGGCCGAAAAAATAGCCAAGATCCTGGATAACACGGCCGGCCTGGTCGTCACTGTCATGAGCATTGATGCGGTTTCCGGCATCCATGAGTATGATGCCGTCATTGTCGGCAGTTCGGTGCGCGCTGACCGCCCGTTGGCAAATGTGCGGGATTTTTTTGCGAGGTACAATTCGGAACTGGCGCAAAAACAGTTGGCAATTTTCGTCGTCTGTCTGGCGGCAAACTGCGCGGAGGGTTGCGAAAGAGTGAAGAACGAATACATTGCGCAGATAACGGCCAGGTACCCGCGTCTCAACCCGATAGGTACGGAAGCGTTTGGCGGCAAAATAGACTTTGATCAGCTCAATCCGGTGATGCAGCAGCTGATGAAAAGCACGTTGAAAAAGATCGGCATCGAGACAGAGGGGAGCGTCGACATTCGCAACTGGGATCTCATCGAAGCGTGGGCTTTCGAGCTGCGTACAAAACTGCAAAAAGCCGCCTGATTTCTGTTTCGCCTCACGAACGTTTCAAGACGGGCACGGTCATGTTCGCGCGCGGCATGATGTAGCCCTTATTGATCTCGCGGGATTTTATGTCCGCCAGCGCGTCGTCCGTAGATCGGCAGGGACGCATGCCGGCCTTGATGACAATGTCATCATCCAGCGCGGAAATAAAATAGATTGTGACCGATTCCGCCTTCTCTTTTAACGCCAGGGCCGTCTGGCCATGCATCCTGAATTCTTCTAAAAGCGCTTTCCCGATGGCGGTAGCCGAACCACATTCACAATAAGGCAGAAACGTGGTGGAACCGATGCCCTCGCGGCACTCGGCAAACAGGATGATCACACCACCTCTCCGCACGGCCTGGAAGGCATGATGAATCGATTTGTGCGCCTGAATGAGATTGACATCGCCGGGAAAGCCACCGGCACTGGCAATGACGACATCCGCTCTGCCGGCGATTTCAACGCTGTACAGCTCTTGCACCCTGGGGATGAGCTTTTTTTGCGTCGCGATGATCGGCCCCGCCGCACAAAAAACGACCCCCCCGGCCGGCGACAAGACAACCTGCAAAGAGAGCGTATTGGGTACAAAATCGGCTCCCTCCGCCAGGTCATTGTAGACCGGATTTGCCAGAATGTTCCCATGCCGCGCCCGCGGGTGCAAATGACCATCCGCTGCGATCGCCCGACGATGATTCTGCCGTATCGTCTCGTACGCCGCGACACCCGGCAAGATCATCTTGGGGCCACCGCCAAATCCGGCAAAATAGTGATACAAAATGCCGCCAACGGTGATGATAAAATCCGCTTTGACCTTTGCATTCAAACGGACATCGGTGCCATAGCTCGTCTGTCCAAAATGTAGCATCTGCTCGTCATCCAACGCATCGTGCTGAAAAGTTGGAATGCGATGGTATATCGCGGGCGAGACGAGTTCGGCGACGGCAGTTTCCGGTTGCAGTGCATGACAGCCATTGGCGATGAGGATTTCAATGTCGGCGAGAAAATTCTTCTCAAGCCCGTCCACCAGAGCGGGAAGTATGAGCGGCAGATTGCATTTTCGCGTATGATCCGGACAGATGAGGGTGATGCGGCTCTTCTTTTTCAGCCGGTCTGCCAATTGCTGCAACAGCGCATCTATCCCCTGCTGAATGACATCCATCTCGGCGGATGATGATATCACCTTCTTTTCAAGAACATGCCAGTCGATGTGCGGCGGAAGCTTCAGGTCAATGGCCGAATCGCCATAGCGTAGCTCCATCTTGTTTCTCACGGGAGCAGATTTAAAATCTCTTCGCCATGCCCCTCGGCATTGACCTTATGAAAGGCGTGTTCGATACGGCCATCCACGCCAATGACGAACGTCTTGCGAATGATCCCCATATAGGATTTGCCGTACATTTTTTTCTCACCCCAGGCGCCATAGGCCTCGGCGACGGCGTGATCCTCATCTGATAACAGCGGGAAATTGAGCTGAAATTTTTCGCTGAATTTGTCATGCGATGTCAAGCCATCCGGACTCACGCCGAGCACAACGGTCTCTTTATTCTTTATCGCCGGCAAATGGTCGCGAAAAGAACACGCCTCTTTGGTGCAGCCGGATGTGTTGTCTTTGGGATAAAAATATAAAACAACTCGCTTTTTGCCCAGAAAATCGCTCAGAGAAATGGTTTCGCCGGTGCTGGCCGGCAGCGAAAAATCGGGCGCCTTATCGCCTGGCTGCAACTGAATGGGCTCTTTCATAATTTTTCCCTTTATATTAAACACTGATTTTCATTATGTTTTAGAAACCCTCAAATTCTTGCATTTCACAAGCTGGTTCCGATTTCGAATTTTAATTTGTAGCCGTCA
>JAFGJB010000159.1 GCA_016929295.1 Candidatus Zhuqueibacterota bacterium
ACTCATCGCCATGACGCCCATCAGATGGCCGACGTGCAGGCTGTCAGCTGTCGGATCAAATCCGATATAAAAAGTGACGGACTCTCTGCCCAACAGCTCATACAATTCGTCGGCATCTGTCGTCTGCGCAAGGAATCCGCGCCGTTTCAATTCATCAAAGACGTTTGCGTTGTTCACTCAGTCACCACTACAGCTTTATTCGATATTTGTTTTTCAATTCGCGCTGCGCATCACGATTCATGTCGCGCGCGCTGATATCCTTGCGCTTGTCATGTATTTTCTTGCCACGCGCCAGGGCGAGCTCGACCTTCACATGCCCATTTTTGAAATAGAGCCGCAAAGGCACCAGCGTCAGCCCTTTCTCTTCTATTTTTCCTATCAGTTTCTTGAGCTCATATCGATGCAGCAAGAGTTTTCGCTTGCGCACCGGATCATGATTCGCATAGCCGCCGTGATCGTATGGGGTGATGTGCATGCTGACGAGCCATAACTCACGGTCGATAACCTTGGCATAACAGTCTTTAAAGCTGGCTTTGCCCTGCCGAATGGACTTGACCTCGGTGCCGTGCAGAACAATTCCGGCCTCAAATTTCTCCAGAATCTCATAGTCGTGAAAAGCCCGACGATTTGTGAGCGATAATTTCTGTTTCTTCTCCACTGCAGCACTTTCCTTCATCACTGAATCTACAATTTATATCGTATAAAATCAAGTGTAGACTCGGAAAATGACTTGCATTTTTACGATTCGCTGATTATATTTATAGGTTTGCAGCCGAAGTGGTGGAATTGGTAGACGCGCACGGTTCAGGGCCGTGTGAGCTTGCGCTCGTGTGGGTTCAAGTCCCACCTTCGGCACCATTCATACCTGCTGCCGTTCCCGCCACTCGTCGGCCAGCTTTGCAAGCGTGGCATCGGCGTTCTTAAAAAACTGAATATAAGAACGACAAAAATGATTCGAACCATGGTCTGCCGGATCTCGCTGTCGATCTTTGGGACAGCCGCCATAACAGTGGGTGAGCCATCGGCACGACCGACACTCGGACGGCAGCTGTGATTTCAGCTTGCCGAACTCTTGCTGTCGCGGTGAATTTAACATATTGTCCAGGTCATTATTCATGATATTGCCAAGATGCCAATTTGGCTCAACGTAAAAATCGCATGAATAAACATCGCCATTGTGCTCAACCACAACGTACACGCCGCATTCCGGTAACAACGTGCATTCGGGGGCCTCATAGCCGACATAGGTGTAAAACAGCGAATCAAACCAGCGAATGGATGTCGTTGGCAAACCGTTCTTAAAATCCGCCACCCAGAGCGCGAAAATGTCGCAGAGAAAATTGCCATAGGCATCCGCAGCGACGGAGAAATCCGCCGACCGGCTCGGCTCGTCCGCATGCGTCTCCAGACAAGGTATGAACTGCATGTGAGTCAGGCCGCTGTTTTTGTGATAGTCGTAAATTTCTTGCGCGTAATTGACGGAATAGTCATTGACCACGACAATCGCGTTCACCTCGACACCCATGTTGAGCAACGTATCGCGCGCCCTGACAGCATGCTGCCAGCTCGGCTTGCCAGTGGCGAACCGGCGATATTTGTCATGAACATGCGCCGGTCCGTCGAGTGAGAGGCCGACGAGGAACTGTGTATCCCGCAAAAAGTGCGCCCACTCTTTGTCAATTAAAACGCCGTTCGTCTGCAGACCGTTGCCGACGATCTGCCCGGCCCGGCCAAAGCGCACCTGATATTCAACGGCGCGCTCGAAAAACGGGATGCCCATCAGCGTCGGCTCGCCGCCCTGCCAGCCGAACGACACCTGCTTTCCGCCCTGCCGCATAACCTGCTTGACCATTTGCCGCAAGACATCTTCGCTCATCCGCATGAGTTTCTGGCCGCCATAGAGTTCGGCCTTTTTCAGATAGAAGCAATAGGTGCAATCGAGATTGCAGCGCGAACCCGTCGGTTTGACCAGCACCGAATTGAGAATCTTTCTGCGCTCCACACGGCGCTCCCGGTAAAATAAAAAAAGCCCTGCGCGGGCTTTTGTCAGTTTCGCAGCACCATGCCGGTGGACGGTGGTATCGTCACCGACTTGCGCGCTGTTCGGATGACCCTGGCGCCGGCGACTTGGCCATCAACAACCACCTGCCAATCACCCGGCGGCAACTCTATTTCGGCTTCATCTCGTCGATTTCCGTTGATCGCCACAATAAAATCATGACTGTCCCCGGAGCCAAATCTGTCAATTTTATAGACCACGGCAAACGGATTATCCTGCACGGTGAAAAATTCGAAATCAAGCTTTACTGCCCGACGAAAAGCCGGATGAGCCTTGCGTAACGCGATGAGACCGCGATAGTAATCGAGCAGGTCGGCATTCCTGGCGGCGTGCGCAAAATTGAGCCAGTTCGTTTGATTGTCTTTGTTATAGCTGTTATGATCAATATGTCCGATCTCTTTGTCGGGCGCCGGCGTGGGTGCAATCACTTTACTCCGCGCCCACTCCTGGCCCTCATGAATCATGATGGCGCCCTGACTGGTGAACAAAAACAGGGCGGCGAGCTTGTTGAGCTGCAGCTGTGCCGTTGTCAGTCGGGCATTCTCATCGACATCATCGACGCGCTGCGAGCCGCCGAGGCCGATTCTGATAAAATCACCCAGGGTGTGATCGTCGTGCGATTCGAGGTAGTTGATCGAGTGGGATTTCTTTTGAAAGAGGCCGCCATCTTCCGCCAGCGTGCCAAGGACATAGCTTTTCATGCGTTCGGGATTGTTGTGATCATACCACTGGCCAAAAATGAATCCCTGTTTGTCGAACGGATTTTGCCCCTTGACGCCATTCCTGATTTGATCGTTCCACGCCGCCCAGCCGTGGCGAGAGAATTCAACCGGATTGTACACACCGCCTCCCCAGGGCTCGGCGATGAGAATCACATTGGGATTCACCTTGCGCGCTTCCCGCATGATCTCATCGCATGTCTGCCAATCGATCATCGTCGCCAGATCAAAGCGAAAGCCATCGACGTGGTACTCCTGCAGCCAAAATTTGACGCTGTCGATGATCAGTTTGCGCGCCATCGGGCGATCGGTTTTAAAATCATTGCCGCAGCCGCTGTCAGAACGCAACGTTCCGTCATCGTGCAGATGAAAATAATACTTTTCGTCAATGCATTTAAAACAGTTCTGATCGTACTGGGAAACGTGATTGTACACAACATCCAGGATGACCGCAATACCCTCCCGGTGGAATGCCTTAACGACATCCTTGAAATCATTGACCTGCCGACCCTCGACGCCGGAGTAGTGATTTGCTGCCAGCGCGCCGTCCGCGTAATAGGACTCGGGAGCAAAAAAGTACGATGTCATGTATCCCCAATGATTTCGCGCATAGGGATTCCAGGTGTTGACGATCCCGCCGACCGGCTCGCCATAAGGAATTTCAATATTGCCGAAATCGTGAATGGGCAAAAACTCGACCGCATTCACTCCCAGCACTTTAATATGTTCAATGCCGCCGATCTGACCCCGCTGAATCAACCCTTTATAGGAACCTGCCAACGGCGATCTCACGCCGGAACTCGGATGCGCGGTGAGGTCACGGACATGACATTCATAGATGATCAAATCCTCGTTCGGCAATGCAAGAGGCGTGTCCCCCTGCCAATCATAATGAGAGGTGTCGAGAATGAGTGTTTTGCCGCGATGCAGATAATCATTCGTCGTAGCCACGGCTCTGGAATAGGGATCAGCAAAAAGCTTCGAGTCAAAATTGTCGCGTCGTGCTGACGGACCATCCACACTGTACGCATAGCAGGCGCCGAAGTAATGGCCCGGCAGCGAGATTTCCCACACGCCATCGCGGTCGCGTCGCAAATCAAATGGATCTTGAGGCTCATCCGTCACATTGGCAAACAACCAGAGCTGGACGCCCTTTGCCCGCGGGGCAAAAAGGCGAAATGTCGTCTGCGTCGCATCCCATGTACAACCGAGCTCTTTATCGGAATAGAATCCGTCCAACAGAGCGTCAACATCGACGACAATGACGTCGTTTTCCAGCTTAATGCGATAGGTTTTGGCGATATCAATGGGCTCAACCGCGAGTTCCAGCTGATGATCGACGAGGGAGACAGCGTGAATGGCGAGATGCGGCATGATCGCGATCTCTTCAGCCCGTGAAAGGGAGAGCCGCTTTTTCAGCTTGACATCTATGGTGTTCAGGTCCCGCACATGTGCCGAGACAAACAGATTATTTTTCATATCAAATGCGTGCACCAAATGAAACAGACCAATTACTATCAGGGGTATAGCGTACCCCAAAACGGGCCATCTGCATACACTTTTTTTATTTTTCATCAGGCTCACCCCGAACCATGTTCATCACTATTTGCTCACAAATTTAAAAAAACGTCTGCTCAATGTCAACCTCGGCATTCGCGGAGAGTTGGCCAGGATGATGGAATGTGAATCCGGTGACGGATGACAAGTACAAGCCGCGGCTTTTTGCAGTAGCCCGAGCTGCATGAAGAGAGAAAAAAGCGCTACCCGACAGAGAGACACTTGTGCATCACCGAGCACTGTGCGCGGGATAATGGCGGATTCTTTGGTGATCTGTCCTAGCGTTCGCCAAACGTGTTGTGGCTGACGACGGACATCATGGTGCGTTTTGGCACATGCAGTCGGCCTTGTTCATCGCGAAAATATTTCACCGAATCGTCCAGATCGAATGCCACCGGCTGCTCGTCCGGATAACCCAGCGCCAACACCGAATCGATCTCCAGGTTTTCAGGCACATGCAAAATCGGCGTGATGGCGGGGCGATTGACCGAGGCGATCCAGCACGAACCGATGCCTTCTTCCAATGCCACCAGAATCATATTTTCGACAGCGGCGCCAATGTCGTGTCCTGTCCATTTGGATGTAAAACGCACGTTGCGCAAAACGACGATGAAGGCGGTCGGTTCTTTTCCCGGCGGCGGCG
>JAFGJB010000160.1 GCA_016929295.1 Candidatus Zhuqueibacterota bacterium
AGCAACTTTGGCGGCACAGATGACTGGATCGAAATATACAACCGTGGCGCGGCGCCTTTCGACCTCTCCGGCTGTTTCTTGTCGGATAAGCGCGGCAACAATACCAAATGGCAATTCCCGCAGGGCAAAGTGCTCAAACCGGGTGAATATCTGGTCATCTACGAAGATGCGCTCGGCTTTGGATTTTCCTCCGAGGGCAGCGATGTCATCATGCTCAGCGCGGCTGACAGCACGACAGGACTGGATTTCTACGATTTTAGAGACCAGCAGCCCGATGTCAGTGAAGGACGTTCCCCGGATGGCGCCAATACCTGGCAATTTTTCGCAGAACCGACAAGGGGGGCGTCCAATACAGGCGGCAGCGTGGTGGCTGTCGATCTGGCAACGCCGCAAAAATTTGAGCTCAGGCAGAATTTTCCCAATCCCTTCAATCCGGCGACGACCATCTCTTTTTCACTTCCCGCCAGACAAAAGGTGACTCTTTCTATCTTTAACACTCTCGGTCAAAAAGTGATGACGCTGGTGGATGATGTTCTGCCTGCCGGTTCTCACTCGTTCACCTGGCAGGCGAATGACATGCCGAGCGGCCTCTATTTTTGCCAGTTCATCTCTGACGACTATGCGGCCAGTAACAAGATGATATTGACGCGATAGAAACGAAAATCCCTCGAGTTGATGCGATTTGTGCTGTCGCGATTTTGGCAGCGCATCGCATCAACTTTATCATAGCTGCATGCGTGTCTTTTTTTTTCGTCATTCCGAGGCGGTCGATGGCGTCCGCGGTCATTCCTCCCTCTTTTGCGCCTCGACCCAGTAGAGATCGGGGCGCTCAATCGTGCTGATCTCTATAAATCCCGCTCCTTTCAGCAGAGTCTGCAGGTATTCAGATTTCGGCAATTTGTCAAACGACACCACGCCGGTCAGTTTGGCGTGATAGTGATTCAATTTCCGCGAGCAACAGCTATGAAAAATGACGACCTTGCCGCCTGATTTGAGCACACGATTGAACTCTGACAGCGCGCGTCGTGGCTTTTGAATGTGCGGAAATGTCGAATAGCAGATTATTTTATCAAATGTCGCCGCCGCAAACGCCAGGTTGCAGGCGTCAGTACATGAGAACAGGACGCGGCTCTTTGGGAAGCGAATGGACGCCTCTTTCAACATGCGCTCCGAGATGTCCGCTGCAACGATCTTTCCCGATCCAATCAAGCGCAAGAGTGGATTAAAAAGTGCGCCGGTGCCGGCACCGATGTCCAGGACAATATCATCCGGCAAAAGGCCAAACTGTTTCATGCACGTGAAGAGAGCGTGTGGTGACGTTTTATTCTGCCACATCTCGGCCATGTCATTGAAAAAAGTTCGGTGTTCTCTTGACACGGCATCATCGTGATTTGACAAGGGGCTCGTTTTTCAGTCGATTGATGGCGACTGGTACAATGATGATGATCGCAATGACGCCAGGCAGTCCCTGCGCGATCAGTCCAGCGGAGAAGATTTTGCCAGGCAAGCCCAGGAGGGGCGCGACTACAGCCACGAGGAAAAAGGAGACCAGGCGCGAGAGGCACAGGCTAATCAGCAGAATCCACACCAAACCGAGTCTCGTGCTGTGATAGAGCGAACTGATGGCGCCGGTCAACAGGGCGAGCTCGATGATCATGAGATACAGAATGGGTGGCGATATGGGCGGCATGCCTGTCAGCAGCGAAGAGAGGAGCGGCGCCAGGATGCCGACGCTCACAGCGAGGGCAGTGGGGAGGAGAAAGGATGCTGCCGCGAGCGGCCAGAACATGGGGATAAAAGCGATGCCCAATCCCACCGCATGGAAGAGCATGGGAAACAAAATCGCCAGCGCGATGAACATGGCGCTCAGCGTCAGTTGTTGTGTCCGTCTACGCAGCGCGGCCTCAGAAGCTGTAGGACAACTCTGTCATGAAGGTTCGCCCGGGCATGGGGTAGCCCAGGATTGTCTGATAGTGCTGGTCAAGGGCATTCTTCAACGAAAATTTAAGGCCCAGCGTCCGCCATGGCGTAAAATTGACGGCCAGATTGATCACGGTATAATCGGGCAGCTTGTCCTGGCGACGATCATTGCCGTACAGCTTTGCTGCATGCATGACCGTCGCCATCAGATCAGCCACGCCAAAATCATATCCGCAATAAAATGTCAGTTTCTGCTCTGGCGCTCCCTGCGTCTCATCGCCGAGGTTCAAGTCTGACCATGACGCCGACAGCTTCAAATTGGTCGTCGGATAGCACTTCCCCATGACCTCATAGCCGGTATGAGTGAAATCACTCGAGTTCACAAATTGCGGCCTGCCGCCAGCGTAGACTGTTCGAATCATGTTGCTGCCCTGGGAGTGAAAAAAGACGGCTTCCACCGTTGCATTCAGCCCGATTCCCTGAGTGAAGCCTAATTCGTAATTCCACATACTTTCCGGGAGCAGGTCCTCATTTCGCGGCGGGAATACGTAGAGTTCGCGAATGGATGGACTGCGAAAGCCTTTGGCGGCGGAAAGCCGCATGGAAGTCGAAACCGTGACATTGGCGACAAGTCCGACCTTGGGCAGCACCTCGGAACCATATATCTGGTGCTGTTCTAGGCGCATACCGGCCGACGCAATAAATTTGCGCAAGAAAATTTGCTGCATGTGGATATATGGCGCCCATTCTGTTATGTGACGTTCCGAGTAGTCAATGACCGGACTTTTCACCGACTCTTCAGCATCACCACCATAGTTCTTGTAATCCAATCCAAGCGTGCTGGTGTTGCCAGCCCACAGTTTTGCATTATGATATATCATGAGGCCGACCGTCCGATCGTTCGAGCGCCACCCGTCATATATTTCGTGGCGCCCGAAATTGCCATGCAATTTTGCATAAGAATCACCATATCGGCCCTCATGATTGAACGTCACATCTGCACCTGAACGGCGAATATCATACCAGTGATCGATAAAGGGCTGCTCCACCGTGCCGGGATCGAGCAGATGAATATCATTATAATTGGCATTCAATTCCAGGCTGGTGCGGTCACTCCAGGCATAACCAAGGTGAGCCGTTGAAAATGTGCCATTATAATCCGAGTCCTCACGATGTCCATCCGTACGTTGCGTCCCTATGGTGGCGTAATAGTCGAAATTGCCTATTTTGCCGCCATGGTGCAGGTTCATTTTTTGGCTGTTATAGTTACCGGCGCCGGCCCGTAAGCCGGTCTCCAGGCCATCATGGCGCATCTTTTTGGAAACAAGATTGATGACGCCACCCATGGCATTGGTGCCATAGAGGAACGATGCCGGGCCGCGCACCACCTCAATGCGTTCGAGACCGTCGAGTGAATAGGCGTCAGGCAGCGGATGGCCCATCGTGCCCATGAGGTCGGGCCGGCCATCGCGCAGCACAAGAACACCGGTCACCGGAGAACCGCCGACACCGCGGATCGACAGGCCGCCGGCTGCACCGGATGCAACGCCATATCCCATGACAGCGCGCTCGGTGATGAACATGCTCGGGATGTGCTCCATGGCCAGCGCAAGTGGTGAGCTGGTAATGGATTGTTCAATCAGCTCTTTTTCAATGACGAACACGCTTGCCGCGAGATCTCTTTGAGAACCGGCCACTTTGGTCGCTGTGACAACAATGGGATTAAATCTATATTTCACCGAATCCGCTGCCGGTTCCGCACATAGACGGCTGCTGGAGACTAGGCAGATGACAAATATAATTCCAAACTTTATGTGCATGAAAATTCCTTCCGAAGCTGTTATTTGAGGCTTTTCCCTGTCGTTGTCATCACCAGGCTGCCATGTTTGACCCCCTTTGTGCCGATGAGCTCGTTTGCGAGAGCGCGCACAACCTTGGCGCATCCGCGCACGGCTGACACCTCGAGACTGTTTTCCTCATCGAGTTGTACGTGCATGGTCGAGATGATTTCCTGCAGCGGACCTCGCGATTGCGCCAGCTTTTTTGTGATGGTGTTTAGCTTCTGATCAACAATCACCGTCAGGGTGCCGATCACCTTGTCCTTCGGATCTTCCCATTCATCGCGAATCAGCGCGTCGCGTATCAGATCACGAATGGCTTCAGAGCGATTGGCATAGCCTTTTTTGTGAATGTGTTTGTCAAATTTGTTTAATAAAGCCTCGTCCAGAGACACACCGAAACGAATGGTAGAGCTCATGTTGATCAACTTTCGCGTGTTACGATTTTATATAAAGTAACACGATTAACATCCAAAGTCAAGGGAATTATTAGAATATCGTGAAACGTGCGTCGGGACTGCAATCGAGAACGAGATGGATGCTGAAACGGGGTTCACTTGAATGATGAGTGAGGTTTCGTCAGCGACATCTTGGATAAAGTCGAAATCAGGAAAAGATCATACTGGCGAACGTCACTGTGGATCGCTCTTCATCCATGATCGCATTATCATAGCGAAGCAGCATCGCTTCAGAGGCCGGCAAAAATTCATAGAGGGTTCGCAGAGCCGGATAGCCGCAGATATTGTACTTGTTATTTGACCGTTTAAATTGATGTTCAAATGCCCCCAGGTCGTGCTGGGCGAGAGTAGTGAGCACCGCCCGGTCCGCCCGCTCTACTTCCGCCAGCACAAAAGAATCCGGACGATTATCATCGCCGTAACCAGGTCCAATATGGGAAAAATCAACGCTGGCGATGAAACAGACAGAGCCTGATCCGCCAATTTCGCGTCGCAAAGCAGTGGTGAATTCGACAATCTGCCTCTTTTGCACGTCCGATTGCAGATGGGAAAAGGAGCACAGGATCGGCACGATGCGAAAATCCGTCTGAGTCTGTTGCAGAAAGAGCGTTTGAAATTCTATGCTGTGTTCATTGCGATGCACTATTTCATCGACGAAAAAATCGGTCTGACACCTGTTGGCGATATTCATCACTATTCTTTTGTCAGTTTTGACCAGTCCGAGAGGTGTCCGGAAATCTTTTGTCGTCATGACAAATGCATGCTTTGTCGGTTGGTGCGAAATACCGAGAATGACAAATAAATTGACTGGTTGTGCGTGCCGCAGGATTTTATACGCGGCGGCATAGGTGGCGCCGCCGAGTCGCAAATCGATATGCGGCACGATCATCGCTTTTATGCTTTTGTTCAAAAACTTGTCGATAACCGTCTTTTCGATAGCGGCATTGTCGAAATAGTCTGATAATTCTTTCTCGAGGGCGCTCCTTTCGGCGGCATAGCTGCTTCCGGCGCAGGCCGCGTCGCGTATGTCCAGATCGCGGAATGCCGACTCGATTTTCGCAACTTTTTTTTGTGATCGCTGGTTATCCAAAAGCAGGCTGTCATCCATCTTTTTGATCATTTTTTGCAGACGATCGAGTGGCAGAAAATTGCCGAACTGACGCGCATATTGTGCAATGATATCATCCAGCGAGTGCGTGCCGTCAAAGTATCGCAGTAGACAAAAGAGATCATACGGCAGGAGGATGACGGCATCGCGCAGTTGCAGAGGATCTTTCAAACCGACATAAAGGTGGTCATTTTCATCCTGATATTGAATTGGCTGGATGCCGCGCCGGATCTTTGGATGCTGGATCGAATGCGATTCTTTATGACTTGCACGAGAGTTTCGTTTCATGGGCTCGACCAACACCATCAATTGCTATGTACAGGCGATCCATCGTCCATTTCAATATCCAGCAGAGTGGGGGTCGGTTCAGTCTTTAGTTTTTCCATGATATAGGCTTCCAATTCATCGCTCTTCATGTTTGAAACGCTGAGACTGTCAGAGTGACGAGCATGGCCGGCGGAAGGCGGAATGGATGATATCCCAACGGATGAACTTGCCGGCGTGCGCGGTGGCGGCGGGTTAGGGATTATCACCGTACGCGGATCAAATCCTTCACGATAGGGTAGGCGCAATTCATATCCTTGCGGCACTCTCATTTCGTTCCGAATGACAGATTTTTGAAATGCCGGATTATAAGCGATGAGCGTATCGGTGGGCACTTTGAATATTTCCGCTAAATTTTTGAGATGAGCTGCATTCGGCAGTTCGATGCTCTGGAATCGGATGGCGGGATAGGGTTGCACATCGGCAAAATAGGTCATATAATTTTCAGCCACATGCCAGGCGGCCAGGAACTCGGCATAGAAATTTTTTGACGCAAAGCTGAACATCGAGCTGGTGTAATTTTCGTAAATCACGCCGAAATCGTCGGTGCCGCAGAGCTCCTTGGCTCTCTGCATGCCGTTGAGGCCATGGTTATAGGCGGTTACTGCTAGTGGCCAGCTCTGTAATTCATCATAATTTCTTTTCAACAGTTGTGCAGCGCCCCTGGCGGCGATGATCGGGTCAAGACGTTCGTCAATCGCTGCGTCAATCGTCATAAATAACCGCCCGGTATATCGCATGAACTGCCATAAACCAGCTGCTCCCACCTTTGAATAAGCCTTATCATTGAAGAGTGATTCGACATGTGGAAGATAAGTCAATGGCAGCGGCACATCATAGGATTGGAAAATGGATTCAATATACTCTTTGTAATATCCGGCCCTCTTTATACTTTCTTCGAAATGGTCCCGCAAACCCGACTGGGCGCGCACTGCGAAGACTGCGTTCGCGAATCTCTGCGGATCATCATGTTGAGACCATAGTATATAGACATGTCGCTCTTCCACTGTAAGAGAGTCCAGATTGACCGGCTGCTTTTTTTGCGCGAGATCTCGCAAAATTTGACGATAGCGCGCCTTGGTGTCTTCAACGACCTGCCATTTTTGTCTGAGGTCAAGCGAATCTGCAGCTTGGCTATTCAAGTTGACGACTTTATAAATGATGCCGAAATCATTCCTGTCATGTATCACGACATGGTTTGAAGAATACTGGCTATAAATTTTTGTCCAGAAATCGACGTTTTTTTCTATTTGCGGTGGGATTGGAAAGAGTTCATCCGCTAACAGAGAGTTGCATAAAAGCATGCCGATCAAACAGACTACACACCATATTTCAAGCTGTTTCTTTCCCCGCTTTTCAATCAAGTCGGTGATGCATGATACAAGAATGTCCATATCCCTTCTTCATCCCACGCGTTAAGATTCGCCATGCCAACGCAAGTTTTGTTTATACTAGAGCATGGATGCTGTTATTCCTCCGGATTGTTTGTTCAGCTGATATCACTGCACAAATGACAAACCGTGTCACGATTACCAATACAACCAATTTTGAAATCTGCTAAAAACTTTTTCGCACTCGTTGACCTTGGTTCTGCCCGTTGCTCAGACAAAAGGCTCGGGATCGATTTCATCCCAGTCCATTTTTTTCCGCGCCAAAAAAGCGTTAGCCATGTGAGGCTGTTGCTGAATAATATTGGCGACAATATCCATCAACTGCGACTTGGCCACTTTTCTGATGTCGGCAAGGACATGAGACAGATTCATGAAATCGGCAGCGTCGTTTATCCAGCCATAGAGCAGAGCGATGGCGTGCGTGCATATTTTTCTATCGCTGCCACATGTGCAGATATTGGTGATTTCATTTCCATGCAATTCAATCCGCACATCATAGTTTTCCAAATAATTTCCGACTCGCCCGGATAATTTATTTCGATAGACGACGGCATTTTCGATTTGAGAATTTTCATAAAATATCAGCGCCTCGCCATCGGTTGCTTGCTGATCAAAAGCCGCGATCTGCGCGTAGCCGAGATTTCTCAGCTCGATGGAAATGGTCTCATCATCTTCAAGCGGCATCGACTCTATTGCCTTATAAACACTGTCATTTATAGCATGTCCATCATACAAAATGGAAAAACAACACGCAAGCACAAAATTGAAATTTAGGGAGGAAAATGACTTTTTTTTCAATGATTCGAAGAATGAATCAACAGGGAGAGAGGTGAATCCAGTCACTCAACCGAGATCAATCCCTCCTTGAGAGCATAGCGAACGAGATCAGCGACATTGCCGAGATGCAATTTTTCATTCAGACGATGTCGATGTGTTTCAACGGTCTTGGGACTGATGAACAGCATCGCAGCAACCTGTTTGTTGCTGTATCCTTCCGCTAAAAGTTTAAGAACCTGCTTTTCACGTGCGGTGAGCGGACTCGTCGTATCATTCGCCTCAAGGGACAGCCAGTCGTGCACTACGCTTTTAGAAATCGCCGGACTCAAATAGACCTGATCATTCATCACATACCCTATGGCGCTTTTCAGTTCATTGACAGCCGACTCTTTGAGCAGATAGGCCGAGGCGCCATTACGTATACAGTCTTTGATATATTTTTCCTTGCTATGCATGCTGAGAACAATGATCTTGGTCCTGGGCGAGCGACAGCGCACTTCGCGGATGGCTTCCACCCCCAGCAATTTCGGCATGCTTATATCTATGACGAGAATATCGGGCTGCAGGTTTGCGGCCATTAAAATGGTCTCGTGCCCATCGCCCGCCTGGCCGACAATCTCTATATTGCCAAAAGACTGCAGCAGATATGCAATACCTTCGCGAACGATGCGATGATCATCTGCCAGCAGCACTTTATAGTTCGCCATTTCACTCCCTCCCTCGCGATGGTACATTCACATCAATTTTTGTCCCCTTATTGGGGGCAGTTTGCAGCGTCAAAGTGCCGCCGATGAGCTCGATTCGTTCCTTCATATTTATCAGGCCAAATCCCTTTTTCCTGCTCTTGAGCACGCTTTGCAGGTCAAAGCCTTTGCCGTTGTCGTGAATGGACAGAGAGACGCCGTCGCCATTATGATGCAGTTTCATGATCGCGTGCGAAGCGTGGGCGTGTTTGAGAACGTTTGCCAGGGCTTCCTGGGAGACGCGATACAGAGCGGTTTCCAGACTCTTGTTTTTCTTTCGCCTGATCCACTTTTTTTCAAAATCAATGCGAAGGACTCCTGTCATCTCTATGGTGGCGATCAGCTCCTCGAGAGCTTCCACGATGCCAAAATCATCCAACAGTCTGGGGCTCAATTGGTAGCAGAGGTTGCTTGTCTCTTTCATCAAAGTGGACAACAGGGCTTCCGAATTTTTCAAGATGGCTCCAGCCCGGTCGACGTCATTTCGCAAATTGGCTTTGACAGCGCAAATATCCAGTTGCAAGGCGAAGAGGCTTTGCCCGAGTGAATCATGAATATCTCGCGAGATTCGGCGTTGTTCTTCTTCCGACGTTTGAATGAGTTTCTCGGCAAAAGTCTTTTTCTCATCAAGAGCGATGGCAATGTCAGTTGTATCGATAATTAATCCCACAAAGCCAAGCATCACCTTTTCAGCTGTATCGATTGGAGCGAGGATGATGCGGAAATATCTGCAAACTCCCTGACTTTTTTTTCGATAATTCACTGCCACTGTTTTTTGCTGGGCGATCACTTTATCACAGAGATCGGCGATGAGTCGAGCCAATGCCATCGGCCTTAAAGATTGAATGGGTTTTGTCTCAAATGCTCCCCAGTTGCGCTGAAAATTCTGGTTTATCTTCTGGAATCGGCGATCGAGTGTCAAGCCGAATACGTCAAAGGGAGTATTTTCAAATAGAGCGCGATAGCGCGCTTCGTTTTCAGCGTAGAGTTGGGCGAGCTCTTTCTTCTCGTGCTCCCTCATCATCCGGCAGTAACCAATCGCCATATCTGCCAGGAATTTTGCGAGCCTGGGCTGCAGCCAAAAGATCTCATCGGGGCGCAAATCCCGCATCATGGTGTGAGCCAGCGCATTTTGTACATCGCCCAAAACATCGAATTGCTGGATGAAATTACTTGCGAGCAGTTCCCCGACAGCCTCAGCGCTTTCTGCCGAATGGCGGGACAGCAGTGCATTGAAGCAGCCATCAACAATCTGTTGCAGACATTTTATTTTCTCGGCCCGTTCAACATTTTTATCTGACGAGAGAACAATTTTAGCGAGCGTCGCATGTACATGTGATCGCTTCATCTGCATTTTTTTTTGCACATTATCGTTGATGTCAGACATACAGTTGCATATCCAGATGAGAAAATCACATCATCATTTAAAAATGCTCATATGCAAAATTGCAAGTTATCCCTGGTTGTCTGAATATAGTCCAAACGAGCTATATTGTCAAGTCTCTATTTTCACAAAGATACGCGGCTTTTCTATCACCCCATAAAAAAAGCCTTCCGCGTCATAGCGGAAGGCTTTCAATGAAATCCTGGCGACGTCCTACTCTCCCGCACAGTCTCCCATGCAGTA
>JAFGJB010000161.1 GCA_016929295.1 Candidatus Zhuqueibacterota bacterium
ATCAGTTGTTTTGCCATCACTCCACCTCCTCTACCGCAACGTAGCCCTTTTTCAGTACGGTGATCGCGCCTGGCTCCGGACAGGCGTAGAAGCAATGGCTGCAGCCGATACACCCTTCGCCGGTATAGCCGGCCGGATGATATCCCATGCGATTGAGATGGGATTGTGCGAACAGCACATCTTTGGGACATATCTCGATGCACAATCCGCAGCCCTTGCACTCATCTTCATTGATGACGACAGTGTGCGCCGCAAGTCCGGTTTCCTTGTCCATGATGATCTCATCCAATTTTTTCACATCCCTGAAATTTTAAATTTCGACGACCTTTGATAAAAGAGTGAAACGTCAAACGTCAAACGTGAAACGTTCAAGCGGGTCGTTTCACATTTCACGTTTCACATTTCACGTCGCACGTCACTGTATGAATGGATTATATCTTTTTTCCCGACCAATGGTGGTCAATGGTCCGTGACCGCAATGGACTTGCATGTCATCGGGCAGGGTGAACAATTTATCCTTGATCGAACGCATGATCTGGCCGTAATCGCCGGCCGGCAAATCGGTGCGGCCAATGCCACCATAGAACAGGGTGTCGCCGACAAAAATATCATTTTCAAACAAGTAGCACACGCCGCCGGGACTGTGGCCGGGCGTCGCGATGACCGAGCATCGCAGTTCGCCAAAGATGATCTCATCGCCATTGGCAATGAACCGGTCAGCGTTGAACACCTCAGGCGCCGGCAGGCCGAACGATCTCGCTTGCAGGCCGGCCGTTCGAATGAGAAATTCATCGGCCTGGTGCATGAGGACCTCGGCGCCAGTGACCTTTTGCAGCGCGGCGACGGCGCCAATGTGGTCAAAATGGCCGTGCGTGAGCAGGATGTACGTGAGGGCGAGCGATTTGGCGCGAATGATATCCAGAAGAGCCTCTGCATCGTCACCCGGATCGACGATGGCGGCATGATTGGTGGTGCTGCAGGTGATGATGAAACAGTTGACCTCAATTGGACCTACGATGATGGCATCTAAATTCACATTTACCTCATTTTGTACAGCTGAAATGAAGGCGCCGATTTTCTGTACACACTATCATCGTAATTGTATTACCGCACGGTTGAACCTCCTGCCTGCATAATGCAAATATTCATCGCAAGATAGCAAATTTAATCGTCTTGTCAAATCCTTTTGTCGTCAGGCGGCAGAAATAGAGGCCGCTGGGCAACGGCCGATCCAAACCGTCACGACCGGCATAGACCAGCGTATAGCGTCCGGCCCCCTGTTCGCTCTGCAGCAAAATCGCTATCTCTTGTCCCAGCACAGAGTGGATCGAGATTTTGATATCGCTCGGACAGGGCACGCTGTAACGAAAAGCCGTGCTCTGATTGAAAGGATTGGGATAATTTTGTGACAGGGAGAACTCTTCCGGCAGCGCCTCATCACCATCAGTTATGAAAACCACCGCCGTGCCAATGACAAACTGGCCTCCCGCCATGCTGCCGACCGTCGAGCTGCTGAATCCGTGCTGCAGCAGATACAACGTGTTTGTGGCCGCGCCGCCGGCGCCGACCACGGCGCTGTGGACGATCGCATAGTTCGGCGAAGACATTTCCGCGGCCGTTTGCGCCAGTCCCATGCCCGGCCACGAGAGAAACAGGACGCAGATGATCTGTTTCATCGTTCACCCCCGCTCACTGCAATGTCACAAGGACTTTAATGACCCCTGCGCCGGTCGGCAAGCCTTCGAGCGCCTTGCCGACGATGGTGCCGATTTTGGCGTCCGTCGCTTTTTGCGCATGACCCGGCACAGCGGCGGTCGTCAACAGATCTCCCGGGCGAATCGGCTCAGTCGCCACAACCTTGCACGGCACAATACCCGCCAGCGCCAGAGCATACTTTCCATCCGCTGTTTCCTGGCCCACCGTAATGGTCGGCGCCGTGGAGATGATGCCGGCGACGCGCGTATCTGCCGCCTGCCGGCAGCGTTTGATCGCATTCTCCTGATCGGAATCAATGACGACGACATCCCCGGGTTCGAGCTCTTCATCGGACGGCACATATTCCGCCACATCGCCCCATTCGCCGCTGGTGCAATGCGCCTTGCCCTCGACGTACAGGCCATAGTTCTGGCTGTTGGTCGCCTTGGCGTGCACGCCATAGGTCGAACCTTCGGCGTAGAGTCCGGTATGCGTGCCAATGCCGCGCAGACCCTGATATCCACGGCCCTCGACTCCCGAGGTATTGGCGCTATAGGCCTGATTCGTCGCGCTGATGACAGCGCCGGCCTTGTCCTGCTGCACGGAAAAATCCCCGACATGGTGACCCTGAATACTGCCATGGGCGATGTCGTTGCTCTGCACCTGGCCATCCTTGATCATCTGCGTGGTGATAGCTTCGAACTGATTTTCCTTGACGAACAGCATATCATAGGCGCTGCCGGTTTTGTAGGCCGGCTCCAGCTCGAGATGGAGATCGCCCACCATGCCGCCGCCGGTGATGCCGCCCGAGGTCGTGACGCTGGTGATGTCGCCGGCGGCGAAGCCCATGTCCTCCTGCAGGATCGAGCCATTGACGATCATCAAGCTGTTCACGGCCGATTCCTGACCCCGCTTGATAAAACGCGAGTCATAGGCGGCGCCGCTCTGGTAAGCCGGCTCCAGGGTGAGGAGCGCGTCGCCGCGCAGTGTCTCGCCGACAATGCCGTTCGCGCCGCGCACTGCCGTGATATCACCGGCCGCAAAGGCCATGTCCTGTTCCCGTATGGTGCCATCCTGAATATCGAGGGATGTGATCTCGCCATCGCGAATCATCGACGAGGTGATGCCCGCTTCGCTCCGCGGCACAAAGCGCGTATCGTAGGCAACGCCGCTTTTGTAATTATCGGCGAGCGAAAGCGTCACTGATCCGATCGTGCCGCCGCCCTGCAGGCCGCTGCCCGCGACCACCTGATTGATCGTGCCGGCGGTGAAGGCCAGATCATTAGGCTGAATGGTGCCGTTTTGAATATCAGCCGACGTGACATCGTTGTCGGCGATCATGACGCCGGTGACGCTGTTCATCTCGCCGCGCTTGGGGAAGCGCTGATCGTATGCCTGCCCCGATTGATGGCCGGCCGTCAGACCAATGCGCACCACCGGCTGGCTGCCACCTCCTTCGAGTCCGTTTTCAGCTACGATTTGAGTGATCGTGCCGCCGCCGTCGCCGAGCTCAAATCCCATGTCCTGCCGCTGAATAGTGCCATCGACGATCATGTTGCTAGTGATGGTATTGGACATGACTTTTTGAATGTATTGCGCGTTCGCCTGATTTTTGGTCAAATACTCCGCCGCCTTGACGCCGCCAAGATGGGCCGCGTCGATCTCGTTATTGGCTGACGAGTTCGCCTGCGCTTTGGTATAAAAGGAAGAGGCGGCCTGGCCATTGAGAGAGGCGGCATTGGCCGCATGCAGCGCGTGCGCGACGCTGTTGATGCGCTTGCGCGGCGTCAATCGTTCGCCGGCGATTTCGATCTCCAGCCAGCGGACACCGGTAAAGATGTTCTCCGGCAGCGGCGCCACAGCGCCGAGTGAGGCGGTGAAATGGCCCAGACGCACATCGAGCGACTGCGTCTCGCGCCACAAGCGATTGCCCGCCGCCGCGTCATCCCAAAGGCTGAAGGTCGCGCTGAGCGAGCCGGAAACGGGTTCGCCGGCGATGCTGCTGATAAAGCCCTGATAATCGACAATTCCTGGAGAGTCGGTTGTGGTCTGCGCGCGCGATGTGGAATCCGCGATCGATTTGTCCTGCGCCGATTTTGATTGTGAATGAAGGAGTGCTGCCAACAAAATTAAAAGCACAGCTGTTCGGAGAGTGTGACGTGAATTCATGGGATGCTCCTAACCCGGATGGTCCGGAAAATGCAAAGATCGCAAAAACGAAAAACCGCCGAGAACTTGGCCTTTAGCCGCAACCAAACAATGTAACAATTACGAAAAAGTAAACGCAAAGGCGCAAAGAGCCGCAGAGGTTCGCAGAGATAAATGGATGTGCCGCGGCATAAAAAATTTTCGAGATAATCGATGTACAAGAATTTTGCTAAAAAAACACAATGTTGCAAATATGTAATACAAAGAACGCGGAGCAATATGAGCCGTCTAATCTGATGGTGCCAATAAATTTGCCTTTTCGGTCGTGTTCACGAAATCGCCTTTTCAGACAAGAACAGACCCTTTTTTTCCTCGGCGTTTCTCAGCGTCCTTCGCGGTTAACATGATCCTGTTGCGCGTGATTTTTTACTGATTCAATGAATGATATCATTGGCTGCTGGCGCACAAGCGCTCCATTTCGTCCTATGTTTATACACGCGTCCAGAGGAGAATGCAGAAGGCGGGATTTTGCTTGCAAATATGGAATTTATTCATTATTTCAGAGTGCCATGCTCGAATACAAGACACTCTACGAAATAAGCACATCACTCAATTCCGAGCAGGACATCCATGCGCTGGTTCGATTAGCGGTCGATAAGGTCATCGAAACGACTCGAGCGCAGCGTGGACTCCTGCTGGTCAAAGATGCCGATGGCAATTATACATTTGAGTGCGCCCGTCAGCGGGACAAAACCGACATTCGCAAACCGGATTCAGAAATCAGCAAAACCGTCATCCGGTCGGTGCTGAATTCGGGTGAGAGTCAGATCTATGCAAATGCAGCACAAGATCCGCGTCTGAGCGTCAGC
>JAFGJB010000162.1 GCA_016929295.1 Candidatus Zhuqueibacterota bacterium
CAGATCGATATCATGCAGCGCAACGGCGCCCGCTTGTTGCAGTTGATTAACCAGTTGCTCGATTTTGCCAAAATTGAAGCGGGCACCGTGCACTTGGCGGTTGCCGAAATGGATATCATTCCGTTTATCAAGCGCATCGTCGCTTCGTTCATGTCCGCTGCCGAGCGCAAGAATATTGCGCTGGATTTCAAGGCTAACGATCGCGTTTTACTCTGTTATTTTGATGCCGACAAGCTGGAAAAAGTCGTGGCCAATCTGCTATCCAATGCCTTTAAATTCACCCCGCAGAATGGGCACATTCTGGTGCAGGTGCGCCGGCAGGAGCATGATGTCGTGATCAGCGTGCGAGATACCGGCATTGGCATTCCGGCCGATCAGTTGTCCAGGATATTTGATCGCTTCCACCAGGTGGATGGTTCGCAGACGCGCAAGACCGAAGGCGCCGGCATCGGCCTGGCCTTGGCCAGGGAGATGATCGAGCTGCATCATGGCGCGATCGAGGTACAAAGTGAATCGCAAAACGGCAGTGAGTTTTTTGTCCGTCTACCTCTGGGCTGCGCGCATTTTAGACAAGAGGATATTATCAAAGGGACCATAGACGAATCCATTTTTGAACCGCGTCCGATTGAACCAGTGCCTTCCGAAAATCTTCAGGAATCCGGGACGAGGCGCGGCAAACCGCTCATTCTCATCGTCGAGGATAATCGCGATGTTCGCTATTACATCCGCGATCTTCTGTCCGATTCTTATAACATCCGTGAAGCTGAGGATGGAATGCATGGTCTTGTAGTCGCGATCGACAAAGCACCGGATCTCATTATTTGCGATGTGATGATGCCGGAAATGGACGGCTTTGAATTGTGCAAAAAGATCAAAACGGATGAACGCACCAGTCACATTCCGGTGATTCTGCTCACCGCGCGGGCGGCGGAAGCGGATAAATTATCGGGACTCGAAATCGGCGCCGATGATTACATCGTCAAACCGTTCAGCGCGCCGGAATTGCGGGCTCGTGTGCGAAACCTCATTGAGCAACGTCGTAGACTGCGGGAAAAATTCAGTCGCAAGCTTTCAGTCGATGCGAGCGAAGTCACCGTGACTTCCATGGATCGGAAATTCCTCGAGCGCGCCATCGCTCTTGTCGAAGAGCATATGGCAGAACCGGACTTTGATATCGAATACCTGGCGCGTCACATCGGGCTCAGCCGCATGCAGTTGCATCGCAAAATGAAAGCATTGACCGATTTGAGCGCCTCGCAGTTTGTGCAACTCATTCGCCTAAAGCGCGGCGCGCAGTTGCTCAAAGAAAAGGCCGGCACAGTGACGGAAGTCGCTTATGAGGTTGGTTTTCGAAATCCGGCCTATTTTTCGACTTGTTTTCGTCGTCAGTTTGGGGTGGCGCCGTCGGAATATTCTTCCGCTTGAATCTATGAATTATCCTCCTCCATCTCTGCATGAGTGCGCTTGAGACGTTCCGCGTCCCGTGCCAGTCGTTAGGTCTTCGGATGCAGAGCATCCTGTTCTGCATTGCGCCGGAGACCGGCGGAACGTGGTTTTGTGCGCTACTCGCCTCACCTCCCTATTCCCCCACGCCATCTTCTCTATAATTTCATTCTCAGCGAACCTTTGCGCCTCCGCGTCTTTGCGTGAGACTATGTTTTTGAGCTTATTTGATACGGTTTTGACTTTCATTTCTGGCAAGTTGATGCCTCTGTGCTTTGCAGAGGAATGCAGCGCGGACACTCTGCGTCCCGTAGCAGTCGTCAGGTTTTCGGCCGAGCGGCCTGTTCTGCATTCCGCCGGAGACCGGCGTTAAGAGCTGCATTTTGCAGCTATCCTCCGCAAAATGTTACAAAAGTGAAAGTATTTGTTACGTCAGTGGTGGGAAAAGCAGCCCGTGTTTTTTACTATATGAATGACGCTCATTGTGCCACGTATTTTGGTTCTTACTGCCATTGCGTTATAACCGAAGTGATTCTTGAGGGGGAAAAAAGGACGCAAAAAGGAGGACTCGATTGATGTATGAGAATAAAAATTATGTACTGAATAAAATTGGTGATGGTTTTCGCGCGTTCACTCGGAGGAATCGGATTCGTGCTCCTGCTGGATGTTGAAAGCCTGTAACAGTATCTCTAAAAATTATCTTAACCAATATTCGGGGATTCAATAGAAGTTCACCACGAAAGGAGAGTATCATGTTCAACAGACTATTTTTTGCGAAAGCCTTTCACGCAAAGCTGTGGAGATCGTTCGGCATCATGATGTTTTTGTTATGCCTCATGATTATTATTGCTCATGTTGATGAGCTGAGCGCTCAAACCTGGTTTGTCGCGGGCGATCGCCCGCAAGACTACGATATGGGGGGAGATCCGACTGTCCCGCATGGGGCTGCGAATGCAGGATATATCAAATCAAAAGTCTCATCGATCAATGGCTTTGGTACCTGGATGACTAGAATAAGCGCGAATGATTATCGTGGACAGGGTTTACGCCTGTCGGCCTACGTGCAAACAATTGACGTCAAGGATAATGCTTCCTTGTGGATGAGGGTCGAAACCAGCGGGCGGACAACAACTTTTGACAATATGAACGGCAGAGCGATAAAAGGTGACACGGATTGGAGTGAATATGAGATCGTTTTAGACATCGAAGAGAACAGCACAGATATTTTTTTCGGCATCATGCTCAGCGGTACAGGTGAGATGGTTGTAGATGGACTGCAATTGCAGCCGGCTGCACGGACATGGGAGCCGCAGAATTCGCGTACGACTAATTTGTTGTTTTGTGTCGACGCGGTCGATGAAAACGTCGTCTGGGCCGGCGGCTGGAGCGGCAGATATACTAAAACGACAGATGGCGGGCAAACGTGGAATTCCAGTGTTATACCGAATGCACAATCTGTTCACATCGGTTCGATCGTTGCTTTTGATGATAGTACGGCCTATGTGGCAGCAGTGGCCACGACGACATACGATACACGAATCTACAAGACCATTGATGGCGGCACAACCTGGACATTGCAATACCAGAATACTCGTTCCGGTGCGTTCTTCAATTCTATTGCCTTTTGGGATAGGGATCACGGCATTGCAGTGAGCGATCCGGTTGACGGCGGTTTTTTGATTGTCACCACAACAAACGGTGGTGCAGAGTGGACGCAGGTGCCGGCCGAAAATATCCCGGCGCCGGTGGCAGGCGAATTCGCCGGTTTTGGCGATACCGGCGGCAGGGCGCTCGCCGTTTACGGTTCGAACCAAGCCTGGTTCGGCACGGCTTCAGTGACACCGAATGGATTGCCCATGAGAATTCTCAGATCAACAGATGGTGGCCAACATTGGACGGCGAGTATTCTTCCTGAATCGTCCGCTGGCGCCAATCGTGGTGTTAGCACATTGACATTCAAAGACTCGCTCACGGGCTACGCTGGCGTTTTAGACGGAACGCCCGAAGATGGTATTTCAAATTCGTTAATAAAGACAACTGACGGAGGCGAGAGTTGGCAGACGGTGACATCCTTTCCGCCCTATACTCCCATGACCGTCACTTTTATCCCGCATACAGAGAGCCAATACCTTTTCGCAACGGCCATGCAGGGCTCCGCCTATTCGCTGGATGGTGGCGATACGTGGCAGCCTGTCAGTAGTACGCAGGTTTACTTGGGCACAAGCTTTGTCAGCCCCACTGCAGGGTGGGCGGTTGGTTCTACTGGGAGAATCGGAAAGCTGATGGCCGATCTTTTTCCGACTGAAATTAAAAGAGATCAGCATGAGATCAGGCTGGAGGGCTTTGAGCTCGCGCAGAACTATCCCAATCCCTTCAATCCCACAACGACGATTCAATATAATTTGCCACAACCAGGGAGAGTAAAGCTGACGATCCACAACCTGATGGGACGGCACATATGTACGCCTGTTGATGAAGAACAGCATGCCGGCCAACATCATGCTGTTTGGAATACGTTGGATGAATCCGGAAATCCGGTTTGCTCCGGCGTATATTTCTACACCATAATTTTTTCATGCACAAATGACGCGGAGAAAGAATATTGGATTGAAAAAAAGATGTTATTGATCAAGTAATAATTTAAATGATTGCTCATTGAGCTCAGAAAAAATTCATTATTTCAAGCTCGGTCAGATTTGTCACTCCCACATAGCGGGCTGTTGCAGACTACAAGAAGCAAGCGGAAAAGCTAGTCCTCTCTCCCCCGCGGGGGAGAGAGTCAGAGTGAGGGGGTGATTGATAACATTAAACTTATCACCCTCACCCTAAGCCTCTGGTGAGAGGGGACTAGATGCGTTAGATGCTTTATGATGGCTCCTTCACAGTTATGAGGCATCAATAAGATTCAGCACCCCGTCACTTCTATTTGGCGGAGTAATCTAAACAAGGAGATTCGTTATGCAAAAATTAACAACTATACTGCTACTGATTTTGAGCGTCACATCCCTCTCACAGACCTACTTTATGCGCACGTATGGAGAGAATGACTTTAGCTCCAATGTCGTGTGTACAGCCGACGGCGGTTTTCTCGTCTCCGGCTGGAGCAAGGCAGGCGGACTCGGCGGGTGGGACACATATCTTCTCAAGACGGATGCAAAGGGCGATGTTGTGTGGGACCAATATATCGGCGGCTCGGGAGATGACCAGATTGAAGGACTCGTGGAGACCGTGGATGGTCATTTTATCCTTGCTTTATTTACAACATCCGGCAATGCCGAGGGAGCCGATATTCAACTATTAAAATTTGATTCGGCCGGAAACAAACAGTGGACACAAAACTATCGATGGGAAAAAGATGAGCGATGCAACGCAGTTGTGCAGTTGCAGGATGGCGGCTTTGTCATCGCGGGCCAGACAAATTCTTTTACAGTTGCCAATGACTGCTTTCTCATTCGAACCGACTCTGACGGCAACAAACTGTGTGAAACAGTTCATGAAGATTTTAATAGTAATGACGATTTTCGCGATGTCATTGCCACACCCGATGGCGGTTACGCGCTGATCGGGACGAGAAGCAATTCCTTTTATCTTGAGAAATATAGCAGCGATAATACATTCGAATGGGCAAAAAAATATGGTGGTGGTCAAGCCTGCCGAGGGATGTCGCTCCTCCAATTGGATGACGGCGGTTACATTGTTGTTGGATTCACCGGGACCTGGAATACCGTCGCCAATGCGGATGCGCTGGTGATCCGCACCGATGCCCAGGGCAATGAAATGTGGAACAAAAAATTCGGCGGCGATAAAAGTGATCTGGCAAGCCTGGTCAAAAGAACACCGGATGGCAATGTTGTTTTTGTCGGACGCTCAGCTTCTTTCTCCGACAATGGGAGTTACGACATCTATCTCGTCAAAATTGACCTTGATGGCACCCTGCTGTGGCAACGTACGTTCGATAGCGGCATGTGGGATGAAGGTTTTGGACTGGATGTCTGCGAGGATGGCGGGTTGATCATCGCAGGATCACAAATTCCCGGCACCACTTATGATAATGGGAAAATGTGGCTCATCAGGACCAATCAAGAGGGTATCGTACCTGGTGTAAACGTAGAGCAAGACCATATAGTGACACCCGAAACGCCAGCGCTTTATCAAAATTACCCCAATCCATTCAATCCGAGTACGACCATTCAATACACGCTGGCTAAGCCGAGCCGCGTGAGTCTCACCATTCACAATTGTGCTGGACAAATCGTCCGTAAACTCGTCGATGAACAGCAAAACGCGGGATTGCATTCATACGGGTGGGATGCAACGGATGAACACGGTAGCCGTCTTAGCTCCGGGATTTATCTCTACAGGATAGCCATTGATAATCTTGAGAACGGAAAGAGTACCTGGCAGGAGCAGCACAAGATGTTGCTGGTCAAATAGGGCCATAAACCTCAGAGGTTTCAAAAACCTCTGAGGTTTGCTAAATCGCGGTGATGTCATGTGACCTAAGCGGTGAAATTGAATTCATGTTATATCAATAATCGAATTTGTTACATAAGGAGTGGCAAAACTCGGCGCTTGTGCTTATATTACAAACGCCACACGACCGGAAAAATTCTTGCCTATCGAGAGGCCGATGAAATTTTGTGCCACCTTAAAAGTAATCGTTTTTTTTCTGTGGGCGCAGGTTGCGCTCGCCGTTCAGTTTGTCAATATCAGCAAAAATGACAGTCTCTCCAGCGATTGGGTCTACTGTATCACCCAGGACCACCAGGGATTCATGTGGTTCGGCACCAACAGCGGCCTCGATCGGTGGGACGGGATCGAGGTTCGCTCTTTCAAGCACGATCCATCGGATGCCAATTCTTTATCGAGTAACGATATAAAACGAATTCACCAGGATTCTGATGGCATTTTTTGGATTGGCACAACCAAAGGTCTTGACCGCTTCGATCCGGTCACGGAAACATTTACCCGCCATTGTTTTGAGGAGAATAATGACAGAGAAAGTTGGGTGATTCACATCGTCCCGGAAGGCGACAGTCTTTTATGGCTCGGTACACTCAACGGCCTGGTTCGATTTCAAAAAGAAACGGGACAGTTTGAGAAATTCTTTTATCAGGATGAGGGGGGTGACATTGTTGACCAGTACCGAGGTATTTGGTCACTGATGTGGCTGGATGAGGAGTGGCTCATCGCCGGCACCGAACATTACTTTTTCAAGTTTCATAGCAAGACGCATCAATGCGCGCCAGTGCATCCCGTGTTCAAGGAGCGAGCGTGGGGAATCGGTTATGCCTGTTACAAGGATAGTGAAGGCTTGCTATGGCTCTGTTGCAGCAGTGGGGGTGTCTTTTGTCTCGATCATAAAAGCGGGACGTTGCAACGCTATATCAACAATGAGGACACAACTTACATCAATTATCCGTGTGTCGTCGGCATCCTTGAAGATCGGCTGGGCGATATCTGGTTTGCCTCTCTCGGCGGCGGTCTGAATCATTATTGTAAAAAAACAAAAAAATTCTCCTGGTTTACACCGGAAATGGGCGTGCAGGGAAAAATAAGCACATCGATAACCATTGGCTTTTGTGAAGATAGACAAGGCAATATCTGGTGCGGCAGTTACGACGGCGGTGTCAATATGATCCCGCGATGGGGCAAAAATATCCGCGTACACGGAAAATATTACGACGAAAAAAAGAGCATTGGTGATGGCCTTATCACCGATATTTGTCAGGATGCAGATGGTTATGTGTGGGTGGCAAGTGCGGGCGGCGGAATGGCAAAGATCTCACCGGATTTTTCCAAAGCCGAACATATGCGATACACTGGCCAACAGCCGTTCGAGAACCCTTGGTTTCTGGCCATTGAAAAGGATCACAAAAACAATCTGTGGTTTGGCAGCTATAGTGTGGCATATATGGATCGAAACACCCTAGCTGCTGAATGGCTGAAGACGCCGGAGATGAAATTGCCCGGTATCATCCCTGACCATACAGGGATTGTTTCCATGTGTGAGGATTCCGTCGGCAACATGTGGTTCGGCTCTGCTCTGCATGGATTGATTTGCCTGACACCGAACCGACATTTCAAGTATTACCATCATAATCTTGTCGATACAACCACCCTGGCGGGAAACAATATTTACTCGCTCATGTGCGACTCCAATGGTCACGTGTGGATCGGCACAGTGAACGGCCTCTCTTGCATGGCACCGGGAGAGGACATTTTTCATAATTATTCGCTATGCCGAAAGGATTCGAACAAAATCATTAGCAACTATATCGCTTTTACAACATTTGAAGACAGCCATGGTTGTTTGTGGCTAGGCACAGATAATGGATTGTATTGTCACGATAAAAGCAATGACAATTTTATTGATCGTACAACCGATCTCGGCATTCGACATCAAGATATAACCGCCATTCTCGAAGATCAGAAAGGCAGACTGTGGATCGAGTCCGCTACCCATCTCTATCAATTTGATTCGACGAACCGAAAAGTTATGAAATATGGCACAGAAGATGGATTCGTGGATATCGGTGCAGGCCTGGGCTATAATCGCGACTTTTTTCTCGGCCGCGACGGCTATATCTATTATGGCGGCAACAAAAAAGTCGCGCGTTTTCATCCGGACAGTGTTTTTACAAATCCGGATCCGCCACCGATCGTTTTCACCAACCTTGAGGTGGATTATCAACAGCTGGAGTCCGGCGAAAATGATATTTTGACAAAAGCGCTCAACTATGCGGAAAAAATCACGCTGCCTTTTTCCATCAACTCGTTTTCAGTCGAGTTTGCGGCGCTGGATTACACGCAACCGAAGCGGAATCAATACACCTATAAATTGGACGGCTTTCATAAAAACTGGATTCAGTCACAGACAAACCGCAAGGCGTTATTTCCCCGATTATCACCGGGACAATATACGTTGCGCGTCCGAGCCTGCAATAACGACGGCGTATGGAATGAAGAGGGCGCTTTCCTAAAAATTCACATTCTTCCTCCCTGGTGGAGAACGAACTGGGCCTATTTTCTCTGGACGTCTCTCTTGGGTGCAATCGTCTACTCGCTTTACCGCTGGCAGCTCAAAAGAGCGCGTTTTCGAGAAAAAATGGCACTCGAACGCGAACACATGCAAAAGCTGCAAGAGCTTGATTCTCTCAAATCAAATTTTATGGCCAATATATCGCATGAATTACGGACGCCGCTCACCCTCATCATGGGTCCCCTCGATAATATCTTGAAGCGTAATACGAATGATTATATTGATAATCAACTCCAGATGATGCGTCGCAATGGCAGGCGGCTGCTGCAGCTCATCAATCAGTTGCTCGACTTTGCCAAAGTCGAGGCCGGCACCATGAAATTGGCAGCCGTGCAGATGGATATAATTACCTTTATCAAACGCATTGTTGCATCATTTATGTCGGCTGCCGAGCGCAAAAACATCAGCCTGGAGTTTAAGGCCGATGATCGGGTGCTGCTCTGCTATGTCGATAGTGACAAACTGGAAAAAGTGCTTGCCAACATTTTATCCAATGCCTTCAAGTTCACACCGCAGGGTGGCCGGATTGTCGTTCACATTCATCGCGAGGTTAAGGATAATAAAGACCATGCTCGAATCGCTATCTGCGATACCGGCATCGGTATCGATCAGCAGGAGATCGGTCACATATTTGACAGATTCTATCAAATTGACGGCTCGCAGACGCGCAAGCAAGAGGGTGCCGGTATTGGTCTCGCGCTCGCCAAAGAGATGATAGAACTGCATGGCGGGTCCATTGATGTGCGCAGCCAAATCGATCACGGCAGTCAGTTTATCATATGGCTGCCCCTCGGGCGCGCTCATCTCGACGATAAAGATATTGTCAGCGGGGCAATTGACGAATCAATTTTTGCACCGCATGAAATTGTCGCCGAACCGATAGAGGTCGAGCAAAAAAAGATATCGCGGTTGATAAAGCCTCTCGTACTGGTAGTTGAAGATAATGGCGATGTTCGCAGTTATCTGCACGATTTGTTGTCGCCCGAGTACAAAGTTTGTGAAGCACAAAACGGTGTTGCAGGATTCGAGCTCGCGGTGGACAAAATGCCGGATCTCATCATCAGCGACATCATGATGCCGGAAATGGATGGTTACGAGCTGTGCGAAAAGATAAAAACCGATGAGTGCACCAGCCACATTCCGGTGATTTTATTGACCGCCCGCGCCGGGGAAAAGGACAAGCTATCCGGATTGGAGACCGGCGCTGATGATTATATTGTCAAACCGTTCAGCGAATATGAATTGCTCGCACGCGTTAAAAATCTCATCGCCCAGCGAAAAAAGCTGCGCGAAAAATTCAGCCGCACCCTGGACATTGATCCGCGTCAGATCACTGTGACGTCCATAGACCGGCAGTTTCTCAATCACGCCATCGACACAGTGAAAGAATATATGGCCGATCCTTCTTTCTCCATCGACTTTTTGGCTCGTCAGGTCGGACTCAGCCGCATGCATCTGCACCGAAAATTAAAGGCGCTGACTAACTTGAACGCCACCCAATTTGTACTCGTCGTCCGCTTAAAGTGTGCGGCTCAGTTACTCGAAGAAAACGCCGGCACGGTCACAGAGATCGCCTACCAGGTCGGATTTCAAAATCCTTCCTATTTTTCCACTTGTTTTCGTAAGCAATTTGGTTTGTCGCCGTCGGAGATCAATTCCTCGAAATTTTAATTTCAGCACCGCGTGTCATTTTGCCACAGCCAAATTAAAGTAGCCACGGATTTTTCACGGATAAAACACTGATAAAAATGTCAAACTGCTCTTTATTAATCCGTATTTCATCAGTTATCCGTGGCTTTGAAACTTTTCCAAAAAAATGCATTGTTGCAGATTTTTTGCAAGACCGCCGTGACACCGAGAAAAAAGTTACATGAGAGACAGGATCGGTTACATCAGAGGTAGCGTCAGCCCCGTATACTTTTGTATAATACATTTGAAACCACAGAATACATTCACAAAAAAGCGGGGTGTCTCATGAAAAGCTTTATCCTTACTTTTGCACTGCTATTGGTCAGTGAAACCATGGCCCATATCATCAATGTGCCCGCCAATTATGCCACGATCCAGGACGGCATAAACGCGGCTGTCAAGGGGGAGACAGTGTTGGTCGCAGAAGGAATCCATGTCGAAAACATCAACTATGAAAACAAAGTCGTCAGTGTGGCGAGTGATGACTTCACCAGTCAGGACACATTGATGCTATACAGTTAAATAAGCCATTTTCTTTATAGTAAATAGCCTGTAATCTTAATTGTATAACGAGACTTTTAAAATTAAAGCGTAGGTCAGAAAATATTTTGATTTATTAAAAAGGAGAATTCAACATGCGTAATCTAATATCTTTCTTTTTGATTCTAATACTTTTTTTTGCTGGCAAAGGGTTAGCAGAAGAATTTAATCTAGATACCATTAAAAAAGCCATTCGAGAAAAAGGTGCCAAATGGCAAGCTGAGGAAAACTGGGTGACAAGGCTGTCATTTGAAGAACAAAAACAATTATTTGGCTTTTCAATGGAAATTCCCGATGATGCACAATTTATCACTCTGCAGCCCCTTGGAAATTTACCCGACAGATTCGACTGGCGTGACAACAATGGCAACTGGGTGACACCCGTCAAAAATCAATACTCACCGAAAATTTGCAGCAGTTGTTGGGATTTTGTGGTCGTAGCCCAGATTGAATCATGGTGGAAAATTTTTAACAGCAATCCCGATTCAATGATCGATCTTTCAGAGCAATTTATCCTGTCGTGTGGGGAGGCTGGCTCATGCTATGGAGGAGTTTCGTGGAATGCGCTGGATTTCGCGCGTACAGCAGGTGTGCCATTAGAATCATGTTTTCCTTATGAAGGAGATGATACTATTCCCTGTAAAGCGGCATGTGCAAACTGGGAAGAGCAGATCGTAAAAATTCCAGGATTTGCATTTATCAGCATTCTGCAGCTTAGGGGAGGGGAGGATAATATAAAAAACATTAAAACGGCAATACTTCAACATCCGGTCACAGCCGGTTATATATACTATGCGGATTTTAGCTCCTATTCCGGCGGCGTCTATGAGCACGTTTACGGAGATACATTGGGTTGGCACGGTGTCTTGATCGTCGGATGGAATGACGATGACAAAAGCTGGATTTGTAAAAACAGTTTTGGTGACCAATGGGGAGAGAATGGTTATTTTAGAATCAAATGGGGAGAATGCAATATTGGAACTCAAATACTTCACATTTGGGACTCGATGAATGAAGAAAGAACGCTCATCGCCAATCAACATCAAATTGATCTTTCATTAACGGCGGGCGAATCAATTCAAGAATCCATACAGTTAAATAATCCTGGTCAATTGCCGCTGGAGTACTATGCAGAAGATATTGAATTCTGTAATAAAAATTGTTTCCAACCTGACAGCTTTAATGCTTTTAATGGTTTATCCTGGTGGTGCCATGATAGAGATATAGGTGGATACACAAATTGGTGGCTTCAAAACCTGGACCTACCGCTATTAGACCTGTCAAATACTATTCAACCCAAATTGAGTTTTATGGGATTTTGGGCTCTGGAATTACCACAAGGATTTGCCGATCGTCTTGCTGACTTTGATGGGTGGGATGGCTGTAATGTTTGGCTTTCTTCAGACGGTGGTGAATCTTTTGATGTCATCGAGCCAACATTCCCGACATATAATTGCAGTAATATGTACAGTTATGCTCTGATGAGTTCCGAATGTTATAGCGGTAAAAGAATAGGCGGCTGGGGTGGAAAAAGCAGAAAATGGGTGCCGGTAGAATTTGACTTGTCAAACTATAAATCAGAAACTGCTATTGTAAGATTTACTTTTTCGGCTGACGGTGGTACGTGCACTTTGAATGATAAAGATCTTTTAGGATTTTTTATCGACGACATACAAATCAAAGATAGCGAACAGATCCTGTTCCAAAATTCCGGCGAAGTTGATGAACGGATTTGCGGGCATGGCATGGCGGGAATTTCCAATGCTGAACAAAAATGGCTAGTGGTCGAAAAAAGTGCTGGAATAATCCCCAGCGCCAGTTCCATTGAGTTTCCTTTTTCAATCCATACATCGTTTCTCACCCCCGGATTCTATTCGTCATTGATTTATTTTATGGCTAATACAGACGATGTTATGTCTCATCCATTTATAAATAAACTGACTATCAATTTAAATGTGCAGGCTGCGGAACACGATATCGCAATACAAAGCCATCTCCCAACCGAATATCCCCTGTTCATCCCCATTCCGATAAGCTGCGACGTTCTAAATATTGGCAAACAAAACGAAAAAAATTTCCAAGCTAGTGCGCATATTCAAAACGATAAAGAAATTGTTTATGAAGAATCGGCAACCGTATCTCAACTATCAAGCGGTGAGTCCAAAGAGATTGTCCTCAAACCTTTTTGTCCGACCACTATCCAGGAATATGAGTTGATTATCCAAACGGAAAATCTTGGCAGCGACAATAATCCAAATAACAACATAATACGGAGCACAATTAGCTCGACAAATACAATCGATGATTTTGAAAAAGAATCTAATCTTTGGGATTGTCAGGGAGGCTGGAGCATCACACCCGAGTTCGTCGGATATAACGACACACATTGCATGCATGTGAATGGAGGGGCGAGATACGTGGATAATATGGACGCCACCATGACGCTAAAAGGTGGTTTTGACCTTCAATACACATCTGAAGCAGTTCTTAAATATTGGATTCACTCAATCACCTATCCAGAGGATATATGTTACATCGAGCTTTCTCCGGACAATAAGAATTGGGCAAAAATAGACTCAATATCTGGTTCCGTCAAGTGGGAACAACGAGAAGTCGACCTGACACCGATGATTAGTCAAGGAATCGATAAATTAGGCTTCCGATATCATTTTATGTCAGACGCTTCAAAGACTCGAGCGGGTATATATATTGACAATATCGAAATATTCGTAGATTTTGCTTCGGATTTAGATGAAAATTATATTGCTACAATCCCAAAAGATTTCGCTCTTTTACCAAATTATCCCAATCCCTTTAATCCCACGACCATGATTGATTATTCGATACCTTGTCACGGCCGTGTGCTCCTGTCCGTTTACAATCTCTCAGGTCAACATGTCCGCACACTGTGTGACCAAGAACAGGGTGCCGGTGACCATTCACTCGTATGGGACGCGGCGGATGATAATGGATTCACCGTCAGTAGCGGTATTTATCTCTATCAAATATCATTTTTTGATCTCACATCGGGAGGTGAAGCCTGGCGCGCCGAGCGCAAGATGCTGTTACTCAAATAAGGTCAAATGACCTAAACGGCAATAATCTTGGTGAGATCCGAAAAAGATCTGAGATCTGACTTCGCCGATCTGCAATCGCGAATCAATTGATTTCTGATTAAAGATTGGCGATTGACGATCCCTTTGAATAACGAATATCGAACATCAAATGATGAATGCTGAAGGAAATAAATCTGAGATCTGACTTTGCCGATCTGCAATCGCTGATCAGTTGATTTCAGATTAAAGATGAGCGATTGCCGATCTCAGATCTTTAAATGCCGTCGGCGATCATTTTCAAATTGACATTGCCCGGCAAATTTCATACAATCCATGAGCAGTCATTTCCGCGACTTTCGTGTTCAAATAAGATACATGAAAAAGGGGCACGTGTGAAACTCGGCTATTTTTCATTATTATTTTTATTGACTCCCATTGTGCTTTTTTCCCAACAATTTACCAACTTGACCGTTGACGACGGCCTGTCCAGCAACCACGTTTTTTGCATTCATCAGGATCATCTCGGTTTCATGTGGTTCGGCACCATGCGCGGCTTGAATCGCTACGATGGCGTGAGCATCCGAGCCTTCACCCACGATCCGGCGGATACAAATTCGTTGTCCAATGATGAAATCAAACGGATTTACGAAGATGAAAACCACATACTCTGGATAGGGACGATCAAAGGGCTGAATCGATTTGATCCAAAGACCGAACAGTTTACCCGCTATTATTTTGGCCAGGACGGCGGCGCCCCGATCATGCGAATTTTAGCCGAAGGAGACACCATTTTATGGCTGGGTACGATGTACGATTTAATTCGTTTTCGTAAAAAAACAGGAGAATATGACTCGTTTTTATGGCGCGACGAAAATGGTGACATGAGACCGGAAAAAAGAGCAAGTTACGCCCTGGCCAGACTTGACAATGGATGCCTGGCCGTTAGCTGCGGGCTGGACGACTTTCATATGTTTGATCCCACAACTCGCCAATTTTCTGAATTACACGATACCTTTGCAGCGAAAAGGATGAGCAGTGGCTATGCCGCCTTTTGTGATAGCGAAGGACTTGTCTGGTTTGGTTTTTCCGGAATAAATGGCGTCTATTGCCTCGATCAGAAAACATGGAAGCTCAAAGGCTACCTCAACAGTGTGGACAGCACTTTTGTGAATTATCCGCTCGTCATTGGCATCACTGAAGATCATGACGGTTACATCTGGTTTGCCACGCTGGGCGGCGGCTTGACGCGTCATGACAAAAAAACAAAATCGTTCGTTCACTATACGCCGCAGATCGGTGTGACTGGGAGAATCAGCACCAATCAGACCTGTGATGTTTTTGTCGATCAACAAGGTAATATCTGGTGCGGCAGCTATGATGGCGGCGTCAACATGTTGCCACGGTGGGGCAAGAATATTCGCCTGCACGAGCAATATCCGGAAAAAGAAAAAAGCATTGGTTATGGTGCCGTTGATGATTTATGCCAAGACCTGGATGGCAATTTATGGGTCGTCAACTCTGGAGGTGGTGTGACCAAGATTTCCCCCGATTTTTTGAAGGCAACGCACATGTGCTACACCGACCAGGCACCATTTAGAAATCTATGGGAATATCAGGCGGTCGAGCGCGTTCGGCGCGGGGACCTTTGGTTTTGTGGAAATCGGGTGTCCGTCCTGGATTGGCAGACAAAATCGATCTCTTTCCTGACCGGCCCGGATATCACGAATCCCGGAAAAATCTGGCCTCGCTCCGCCTGGATATGTATGAGCGAAGATTCGCTCGGCAACATGTGGTTCGGCTCAACTTATGAAGGCTTGCTGCGCTACGATCGTGAAAAAAAGATCAAAGTCTTTCAGTATGATCCGAATGATTCAACCAGTTTATCGGGCAATGCGGTTTTTTCACTCATGTGTGACAAAGGAGGACATATTTGGGCCGGAACAGGAGCCGGTCTCTCCTGCCTGCCACAAGGAACGGAATCATTTATAAACTATACATTGTGCGACTCTAGCCCTTCGGGAGGCGCGTATGGCGTTTTCGGGACCTTTGAAGATAGCCGCGGTCTACTCTGGATGGGGTGCGGATATGGATTATACGTTCTCGATCGCACGAACGGATGTTTTGTTGACAGAACAGCAGATCTCGGCATCGCAAAACAGGATATCAGAGCTATCCTCGAAGATAAAAATGGTCACCTGTGGCTCAGAACGACAACACACCTCTTCCGTTATGACGTCGAGAATCGCATCGCCAAATCGTTTGGTCCGGAAGACGGATTTGTCGGCGTGAACACAAGCCAATGGCGAATGCGCGATTTTTGTACGGGACGAACCGGCCATATCTACTATGGAGGCACACGTATTGTCGGTCGATTTCATCCGGATAGCCTGTTCGAAAATCCTGATCCCCCTCCGATCGTGCTGACCGACCTTGAAGTGAATTACAAGAGGATTCGGCCCGGCGATGAACCATTTTTCAATGCAGCGCTCCCCTATGTTGATGAATTGAAATTGCCATATGATCACAACATTTTTTCAATTGCATTCGCAGCCCTGGATTACACGGCGCCGCAAAAGAACGAGTATGCTTACAAATTGGCGGGTTTGCACAAAGAGTGGGTGGCTGCCGGCGCACGACATGTAGCGACCTTCACCCGTCTGTCGCCGGGGAGATATACCTTCCATGTCAAAGCAGCCAACAACGACGGAATATGGAATGAAATGGGCGCCTCCCTGAAGATCCGCATTCTTCCCCCCTGGTGGCGCACAACATGGGCTTATCTCCTCTGGTCCTCGCTTCTTTTCGGCGTTGTCTATGCCGCCTACCGCCTGCAGCTCAACCGCGCACGACTAAAGCAGCGGGTGGTTATGGAACATGAGCAATCTGAAAAACTGCACGAGCTCGATCGCCTCAAATCCAGTTTCTTTGCCAATATCTCGCATGAATTACGCACGCCGCTCACCCTCATTTTGGGGCCACTGGAGAACATTATCAAACTTCAAATCGGCGACTATGCAAAAACACAGATCGATATCATGCAGCGCAACGGCGCCCGCTTGTTGCAGTTGATTAACCAGTTACTCGATTTCGCCAAAATTGAAGCCGGCACCGTGCACTTGGCGGTTGCCGAAATGGATATCATCCCCTTTGTCAAGCGCATCGTCGCTTCGTTCATGTCCGCTGCCGAGCGCAAAAATATGGCGCTCGATTTCAAAGCCGATGAGCGCGTTCTGCTCTGCTATTTTGACGCCGACAAGCTGGAAAAAGTCGTGGCCAATCTACTAGCCAACGCCTTTAAATTCACCCCGCAGAATGGACACATTCTGGTGCGGGTGCGCCGGCAGGAGAATGATGTCATCATTAGCGTTCGAGATTCCGGCATTGGCATTCCGGCCGAGCAGTTGTCCAGGATATTTGATCGCTTTCATCAGGTTGACTGCTCGCAAACTCGCAAGACGGAAGGCGCCGGCATCGGCCTGGCCCTGGCCAGGGAGATGATCGAGCTGCATCACGGCTCGATCGAGGTGCAAAGTGAGCTGGGACACGGCAGCGAGTTCATCGTCCGCTTGCCGCTGGGCCGCGCCCACTTTAAAGACGCGGATATTGTGAAAGGCGCTATCAACGAATCCATCTTTGAGCCGAGTCCGGTGCAACCGGTCTATGCGGAGGAGATACCAGAATCCGCGACCAGACGCGGCAAACCGCTCGTACTCATTGTTGAAGACAATCGGGATGTCCGCTATTATATTCGCGATTTGTTGTCAGATGGCTATAATATCCGCGAGGCCGAGGATGGCCTCCATGGTCTTGAAGCAGCAATCCGTAAAATGCCTGATCTCATCATCAGCGATGTGATGATGCCGGAAATGGATGGCTATGAATTGTGCAAAAGGATCAAAACCGATGAGCGCACCAGTCACATTCCAGTGATTCTGCTCACCGCGCGCGCCGCTGAAGCGGACAAACTCGTCGGACTCGAAACCGGCGCCGACGATTACATCGTCAAACCATTCAGCGCGCAGGAACTTTACATCAGAGTTAAAAACCTCATTATGCAACGACGCAAGTTGCGCGAAAAATTCAGTCGCAAGCTCTCCGTCGATCCCAGCGAGGTCACTGTCACGTCTATAGACACGCAATTTCTCAAACGAGCCATAGAGCTTGTCGAAGAACACATGGCACAGCCGGACTTTGGCAGTGACTATTTGGCGCGGCACATCGGACTCAGTCGCATGCAGCTTTTTCGAAAGATCAAAGCCTTGACCGACTTGAGCACATCGCAGTTTGTCCTGGTCATTCGCCTGAAACGTGCCGCACAACTGCTCAAAGAAAAAGCCGGCACAGTGACGGAAATCGCTTATCAAGTGGGCTTTCAGAATCCATCCTACTTTTCCGCCTGTTTTCGCCGACAGTTTGGTGTCTTGCCGTCAGAGTATTTGTCCTCATATTAATCATGCCATTAATTGTTATGCCCCCAACAAAGGGTGGCTTGGAATTGCGAAATATTTGAAATAGTGGACAATTTTACATAGCCGCGAATTTCCTCCGTCAGCCTCCAACGAATGTTACAAACGTGCTACGATATGTTACACCAGTGGTGGTAAAGCACCTTCTTTTTTTTGTATCATTAAGACGAGTACACTAAAGTATTTTCTCAAAAAAGAGAGGTGCTTCATGAAAACCATAACTCTATTTTTCGTGCTAATGGGTGTCGGGCTGGTCACGGCACACACCATCCATGTACCAAGCGATTACGCCACCATCCAGGGAGCGATCGATGCTGCCATGGACGGCGACACTGTGCTGGTCGCCGAAGGGACGTATGTCGAAAACATCAACTTTAGCGGCAAGGCCATCATGGTCGCCAGTCACTATGCGGTCGATCAGGACACGACACATATCGCCAGGACGATCATCGACGGGAGTCAGGCGAGCAATGAAGACCGGGCATCGGTCGTCTATTTCGAGTCCGGCGAAGATACAACGTCTGTTTTAATGGGCTTCACCATCACCGGCGGGAAAGGGAGCAAAAACGGAGGAACTGTTTTCGGCAAAAAAATCAATGGCGGCGGCATATTCTGCAAAAACAGCGGCGCTCGCATTATTTATAACATCATACGGGATAATTCGGCGATCGGCAAACAAGAGTCCGGTGGCGGCGGACTGTATGCCTCGGCCGCAAAACCCGAAGGATATTTCCTGATCCTCGAACACAATAAAATCCTCAGGAATCAGGCCGAGTCAGCGCTAAATGACGCAGCCGGCGGTGGTGTGTGGACGGACATCAATTCCCGTGTTCTGCACAATTCTTTTATTGAGAATTCATCAACGAGTGAAACAGGCTCTTATGGCGCCGCATTGGCGGGCGGCGGGTACGCGAATGAGCAATGCCTGTTTTATTTTTGCCATAATAAAATCGAAGGAAATGCCTGTACGACAAATCGTCAGGACGGTATATCGTTCGGCGCTGTGATCACCATGTTTGACTCGAACGTTTTTCAAGATAATGTTTTTCTGTCCAATAAAAACCTCGGCAGCTCGTATGCCCGGGCAGCAGCCTTAACTGTGTTCAAGGCTGACTCTTCGACGCTGATCAAGAATAATCATTTCAAAGGCAATATCTCCGAGGGGGATAGCCAATGGGGTGCGGCGCTGTTTGTTGACCAATCATCAAATGTTCTCACTGAAGACAATGTCTCTGAAGAAAATGTTTGTGATTTTGCACCAGGATTGTATTATTTCTTTTCAAACGGCGTCATCCGCAACAATCGAATCACTCGCAATGAGGCACTCAGACATATCGGCGGGCTTTGCACATACAAATCAGATATTCTCATTGATGCCAATATTATATCGGAAAATCAATCGAATGGCGGCGCCGGTGGCGTCTGGCTCAATGATTCCAAAGGTATCATGCAAAATAATTTTGTGCTGTTTAACACGGGAAAGTACGCACCGGGGATCGGCGTTTTCAAGGCGCCCCCACAAGCCGGCAGTGCCCTTGAAATGGATTATTGCGATGCTGCAACCGCCAGAGAAATCGTTCAC
>JAFGJB010000163.1 GCA_016929295.1 Candidatus Zhuqueibacterota bacterium
CGGCCATCGCCGCTGATGACGCCTTCAAAACGATCATTGGTGGAAAAAGGATAATAGTCGTGCGGATGGGCGGCATCCTCTTTGTTCATCAGCAGATCCAGCACATTCTTGCCGTCGATCTCATTCTCCGGTAGTTCTGCACCGGCGAGGGTGCAGATGGTTGGGAAAATATCGATCGAACAAAAAGCGTTGGTTGACGTTGTTGACGGTGCAATCGCGCCGGGGAATTTTATAATGCAGGCGGATCGCGTGCCGCCGTCGAACGATGTGCCTTTGGCCTCGCGAAACGGCGTGACGCCGGCGTGATTGCCATAGCTGATCCATGGACCATTATCCGAGGTGAATATGACCATTGTGTTCTCTGCAACCCCATTTTGCTGCAGAGCGTGCATGATCTGTCCAACCGACCAGTCGATTTCCATCATGACATCCCCGTACAGCCCAAGGCCCGATTTGCCGCGGAACTTTTCACTGACAAAGAGCGGCACATGCGGCATGGAGTGAGGCACGTAGAGAAAAAACGGCTCATCCCGATGACGTCGAATGAAATCAACCGCATGCTCGGTGTACCAGGTCGTCAGCTGTGCCTGCTCCGTCGGGGTGACGCGCTCGATAGTGACGCTGTCATTTTCCCAAAACCACAATGGCCATCGGCCCCAATAATCGGGATTTTCAGGGTGAAACTCCCACATATCATTCGAATACATGAGCCCGCACGACTCATCAAATCCGCGCGCCGGCGGACGGGTGTCCGGTGTGTCGCCGAGATGCCATTTGCCGAAGAGAGCGGTCTTGTAGCCCGCCTTTTGCAGCACCTCAGCAAGCGTCGCAAATGAGGGATCAAGCCCTCTGGCTGTCGGCGGATGGGCGCCAAAGACCTTTGTTCGGCCGGGATAGCAGCCGGTCATCAGCGCGGCGCGCGAGGCGGAGCACACTGCCTGCGGCACATAAAAGTTCTTATAGCAGCATCCTTCTGCCGCCAGCTGCTGCACATACGGCGTCGGATAGGGTGGTTCACCGAATGGATGAAAATCCCAGCCGGCATCATCAAGGAAAATGATGACGAAATTTGTTTTTTGTGACCGCTCGGAACAGTGCATCAGCAGACAGATGGACGTCAAGATAGCGATGGTGAGGGTGAAATACTTTTTCATGTTAACACCCTTTGGTTCAGAGTTCTTCTTCAGGAGGGATCGCAGATTTTTCGTGACTTGACTGCGAATCAGAGCTGCTCGACGCGCCGGCTTTGCCGAACGGATCAAGAGCATTCTCAAGAGCCTCATTTTTAGTAAAAAGCAAAATCAGCAGAATGAAAATGCCAACGACGACCAGCGCATCCGCTATGTTATACAGCCACGGGTAATCGAGCTTGTCCCGCCAGTGCATGTGGATGAAATCGACGACAAAACCATATCGGACTCTATCGATCAGATTGCCGATGGCGCCGGTGAGAATCATGAAAAACGGCAGGAGATAAAAAAATGGCAGATCGCGAATACGCCAGATGATAAAGAGGATGACGATCATCGAGACGACCTTGAGTGCCGCCAAAGTAAATCGCCTCAGGCCGGCACTGTCAGGATCATTCAGCACGCCGAAAACCATGCCGCGGTTTTCGACGTAGGAGAATTCCAGCAAGCCATCAATGATCGTGATGGGTGAACTGTTTTTAATCCGGCTCATGGCAAACTGCTTGGATGACCAGTCTGCCAGCAAGCCGGCGATAAGAATGACAATGAGCAGAGAGAATTTCACACCTTTTTTCACCTTGTCGCACCTTTCACTTGTTGGAGCTCCTCATGCAACACTCCTCACTCGATCATCGACTCCTCTTTGATATCTTCGGCGCCATGCGCCAGTCTTTTCAACTTTTTTAAAAAGATGAGCAGCAACAGGCCAAACAACAGACAAAAGATAAAGATGCCGGTGAAAACCTCAAATTCGCCGGCTTGCGTCGCCAGTCCTCCGACCATGCCCGCCAGTTTGTTGCCGAGACCGGTGGCGGCAAAATAGACGCCCATCATGATCGAAGCGAACCTGACCGGCGCCAGCTTGGTGATGAAGGACAATGCGACCGGCGACAGCGACAACTCGCCGATCACATGCAGGAGATAGGACAAAATGAGCCAGACGAGCATCGCCTTGGCGCCGCGATCCGTCTGCAGTGCGGCAGCCGACATCATCAGAAAACCGCTGCCCATGATCATGATGCCGATGGCCATTTTAAACAGCGCTGATACTTCTTTGCCCTTTCGCCCTCGTCGCGTCCAGGCTGCCGCGACAACAGTTCCCAAAAAAACCACGAAAAGCGCCGGCACGGACTGGAAAACGCTCGCCGGTATCTCCCGCCCCAACACGACACGGTCAATTTTTTGGTCCGTGTAGAGGTTCATCAATCCCCCTGCCTGTTCATAGGCAGCCCAAAAAATGATCACGATCAAGAATGAAATCACCAGGACGACAATGCGATCTTTTTCGATCTTTGTCAGCGGCCTATGCACCTGGAGGCCCGTCGTCTCGGCCGGCGTGAAATTGCCGACATCTCTGATATATCTTTGTCCCCAGACATAGACCGCCTGTCCCAGCAGCATGCCGATGCCGGCCAGGGCGAAGCCGAGATGCCAGCTTGCTTTCTCGCCGATATAGCCGACCAGCAGCGGCGCGCTAAATGCCCCTATATTAATGCCAATATAAAAGATCGTAAAGCCTGCATCGCGGCGCGCATCGCCGGCGCGGTACAGGCCGCCGACCATGGTGGAGATGTTGGGTTTCAGACAGCCGACGCCGAGAATGAGGAAAACAAGACCGACATAAAATGCATTGACACTGTTGATGGCCAGAGAAAACTGACCGGCGACTATCAGCAGTCCTCCCAGAAACACCGTTTTCTTTTGCCCCAAGAAGCGGTCCGCGAGGATGCCGCCGGGAATGGACATGGCGTACACCAGCATGGTGTACCAGCCGTACAGCGCCAGCGCCCTGGC
>JAFGJB010000164.1 GCA_016929295.1 Candidatus Zhuqueibacterota bacterium
AGCATTATCCTCTATGCCATTTTTTCGCTGTTTTATTTTCTGGTCTTGCATTATCGCATCGATGCAAAACTGATCTACCAATCCCAGCAGCCGGTCTTTTTCTTCGACAGAACTTTCTATCGCGAGTTCCTCTCCTACCCGGGCGGCGCGCTGGAACTGCTGTCGCGCTTTCTGTCGCAATTTTTATTTCATTCATGGACTGGCGCGCTGTTGTTGACCATCCTCTTTTGCCTCGTGACATTTTTCACCACCCTGCTCCTGCAATCGTTCGGTCCGAAGAGAGCGATCTCCTTATTGGCCTGGATTCCGAGCCATCTGCTCTTTCTCCTGCACCACAGCTACGAATGTCCCCTCGCCGTCTCTCTCGGCTTTTTAGGCGCTGTCGGGGCCGCTCTCATCTTCATTCGTCTGGCGCCCAAACAGTTTGTCCTCCGTCTTTTGACCTTCGCTTGTCTTTACGCGCTTGTCTATTATGTGACAGCGGGCCCGGCGCTGCTCTATACGGCCATCGTCATCTTTTTCGAGATGCTGTTTCATCGCCATTATCTGCTGTCCGTTCTCTGCGCCGCCGTCGCCGGCATCACACCCTGGCTCGCATCGAGCTATCTTTTCATTCTTTTGCTGAAAAAATCGTATCTCATGCATCTCTGGCTTGAGGGCGGTGGCTTGCAACGCTATCTCCTCCTCGCTCTGCTGCTCTTTTCCCCGATCGCCATCGTCTTCAGAGCCTTGTCATCGCAAATGGGAGAAAAAGCAGGGATTCGCTTCTTGCAGAAATTTATCGCCGCAGAGCGGTCAACGGCTCTCTGGATCGTGCAGACGGCTGTCCTTCTCCTGATCGTCGCTCTTTTATCGTGGTCTTGCGTACAAAAGAGAGAGAAATCGCTCCTGGCTTTGGACTATCACGCGCGGCACGGGCAATGGCAAAAGGTCATCGATACGGTGCAGAAGAATGGCCTGTTCGACACATATATCGGACAGATGCAGCTCAACCGGGCGCTCTACCATGAGAACAAGCTGTGCGACGACATGTACGCCTACCCGCAACGGAAACTGGCCGGACTTTTTCTGCACGAGAGCGTCCGCCACCTTTATCCGCTGCAATACAGTGATCTGTTCTTTGAACTCGGACTCATGAACGAGGCGCAGCACTGGGCGCATGAAGCGCTGTCGGTGACCGGCGACACGCCATGGAATGTGCAGCGCCTGGCGCTCGTCTATGTCATCAAAGATGATGCCGCGATGGCGCAAAAATATCTCGGCATGCTGAAAAAGACGGTGTGGATGAGAAACTGGGCTGAACAGATGCAAAATTCCCTCGCAAAGGGTGATTTTTCGCCTTTCCCGCAGGTGAGCCACCTTAAAAGCCTGATGCCGACGACCGATTTCATCATGATCCCCGCTCAGCCGGAGGCCTGTCTTGAAGAACTGCTGGAAGCGAATCTTTCGAATAAAATGGCCTTTGAGTATTACATGGCAGGCCTGCTTCTCGACGGAAAAGTCGGGCGATTCATCAACAGGCTGGATGGCATCACAGCAATGAACTATGCTAAAATGCCGCGCCATTTCGAAGAAGCCGTTTTGATGTATGCGATGAATACAGGTCGTCGTGACTTTCTGCCGGCCGGCATTGGCATCTCCCGGCAAACGGTCTCCTCTTTTCAGGATTATCTCAATATCGTGAAGAAATATGACGATCCCGCATCAGCCTCTCGAGAGCTTGAGGCGGCATTCGGCGATACCTACTGGTTTTACGCCAGCTATGTTTATAAAAAGGACCAATGACATGCGACGCAAAACAGTGCTCATATTCACAATGCTTTGCACAATTTTATCCAGCTGTGCCAATAGACAGGCGCCGAATTCATTCAATTGCCCCGAGATCGACCGGCAACCGAATATCTATCCGGATTATGCTGCCATAACAGTTCCGCCCAACATCGCACCGCTGAATTTTCTCATCCGCGAAGATGGCGTCGCCCATTATGTGGAGATTTCTTCTCAAGAGGGGAACAAGATAAAACTATCCTCTCGATCCGCTGCCATAAAAATCCCGCTCAAAAAGTGGCGCCGACTCTTGCAATCGAATCGCGGTCAAAAGTTGCTCATTTCGATATGGGTGAAAGAAAAGGACGGCAACTGGCGGCGATATAGCGACATTGTGAACAAAATCGCCAGTGACGAGATCGAGTCGCATCTGGCTTATCGTCTGATCAAGCCTCTGTTCGTCTATTGGGACCAGATGGGACTGTATCAGCGCGACCTGACCTCGTTTCGCGAACGGCCCATTTTTCTCAACCGTGCCACCGGCGACAACTGCATCAACTGCCATTCCTTTGACAGACATGATCCGGACAGATTCCTGTTTCATGTGCGCGCCGGCGAGGTGGGCACAGCGATGATGCTGGCGTACGATGGTGAATCATATAAAATCGACACATCCACCCCATTCAACAGCGCGGTCGCCTATCGCGCCTGGCACCCGAATGGCCGCTTGATCGCGTTTTCAGCCAATACCGTGCGGCAGTTTTTTCACATGGTGGGCGAGATTCGCGATGTTTATGACAAAGCCTCTGACCTGGTTATCTATGATCTGCATTCCAATACCATATCGACATCGGATAAAATCGCCTCGGCGGAGCGCATGGAGACTTATCCGGAGTGGTCGCCCGATGGCCGCTATCTCTATTACTGCGTCACCGATGGCCTGCAGGCTTATGACGCCTACGAAGAACATCCCTACGCACAGATAAAATATGACCTGATGCGAATCCCCTACGACAGTGAAAAGAACGCATGGGGTGATGTCGAGCCCATGCTCCTGGCGCATGCACTTAATTTGAGCGTCACCCATCCCAAAGTCTCGCCGGATGGCAAAAGAATTCTTTTTTGCATGTCAGGATACGGCAACTTTAGCATCTACAAGCGTGACTCTGATCTCTATCTCATGGATGTCACCTCGAAGGAATTTCGCGCCCTGGATGAATTGAACAGCGACAAATCCGACAGCTATCACTGCTGGAGCCAGGATGGCCGCTGGGTGGTCTACAGCAGCAAACGTCTCGATGGCATGTGTGCGCGGCCCTATTTCAGCCATATGGACGAAGACGGCGTTTTTTCCAAGCCCTTTGTTCTACCGCAGAAAGATCCGGCGTTTTATGAGTCCTTTGCCAAGACTTTTAACATTCCCGAGTTCGTGGACGGCCCGGTCACCGTACGGCCGCAAAAGCTGGCTAAAACAGCGTGGGACAAGGACGGCCTCATCAAGGCGAAACTCGATCCGAGCGTGGCCGCGCGATATGAAGAACCGGAAGAAGCCATGTGGAAACCGGTGCAAAAAAAGTGAAATCACCTCACCTGCGCACATGCTCCTTTTGATCCGACCACATTATTTTGTCCTTTTTGCTTCCATGTACGTTTACTTTTAAAAATAAATATTACATTTGTAATATTTTCCTTGACATTTAATTATTACATTTGTAATATTATGTTGTATTACAGATGTAATAATTAATCCAATAATTATTTTTGACTAGGAAGAAAAGGAGGTGCACCGTGCTGCCCAAAATTTCCGAAGCGGAATGGCGGGTGATGAAATTGTTATGGGAAAAATCCCCGCGTACCGCCAATGAAATTGTCGATGCGCTTGCAGGTAACGTTGACTGGAACGCGCAAACCATTCGTACGCTCATCAATCGTTTGGTGCAAAAAGGCGCCATCACTTTTGAAAAAGATGGCCGCGCTTATTTGTACCATGCTAAGGTTAAAGAAAGCGACGTGCAGCATGCGGAGACGCGTTCGTTTGTCTCGCGCGTTTTCAATGGGGCGATGAAGCCGATGATCGCGGCGTTTTTGCAAGAGACCGAATTGTCGGAATCGGAAATTGACGAGTTGGAGCGATTGCTCAAGGAGAAGAAATCGAAAAACTAGGTTGTCGTGAATATGCTTCAGCCTTTCACGAGCTGCCAAATAATCAGAA
>JAFGJB010000165.1 GCA_016929295.1 Candidatus Zhuqueibacterota bacterium
GCGGCTTTGCGACTTTGCGTGAGTGAAGAAGATAATATTTTAATGCTACATTATTATCGTCGCAGATACCAGTAACTGACCTTTTACAAGAATTCGTAAAACGTCAGTCTCTGGCAAAATCGATAGAAAAGTAATACAAGATACTGTGTTAATCCAAAATACAATTCCACATTAAATGATGCTTCGATTGGATTTTCTGCCCTCACGCAGAGTCGCAGAGATACACAAGTTCTTGAAATAAATGAAAATAATTTTAGTTAGCATATTACAGGAATTCTCTGAGATCACGCAGACGACGCCCGCCGAGCAGATGACAATGCAGATGATAGATGACTTGCCCGCCTTCGTCATTACAATTCAAAATGAGACGATAACCGCGTTCAGCAATGCCGATTTGAGCTGCAATCTCTTTCGCACAGTGGATGATTTTTCCCACGAGGGGGATATCCTCTTCGCGCATGTCGTTGAGCGTTGCGATATGCTTTCTCGGGATGATGAGAATGTGATATGGCGCCTTTGGCGAAATATCGTGAAACGCCATCACATCGTCGTCTTTGTAGATGATTCTGGCGGGTATTTCTTCCTGGGCGATGCCGCAAAACAAGCAATTCATCTGCACCTCGTATCAATTATCAGCCCAACTCGCCGGCCGCATGCAATATTTTGATCGATGCCACAAGCGCCGCTGTTTCACTTCGCAGCCGACGCTTCCCCAAGGAGATTGGCAAGACGCCGAATTCCTGTGCCTGCTGCACTTCTTCTTCGCTAAAGCCACCCTCCGGACCGATGTAGAGCGTGATCGCTGCACATTTGTCCAGTTCTTTTAAATGGAATGGTTCTGCCGCTTCATGCGCGATGTACGCCCTGTCACACCTGTCACTTTGCAAAAACGTGGCGAACGGCACCGGCGAAAAGACTAGCGGACATCGCGATCTGCCGCACTGCTTTGTCGCAGCAAGAGCTTTCTTCTGCCATCTTTGTACGCGCGAGCTCGGCTCGACGATAGATCTCATTGTAGTAATGGGCTGAAAAGCGGTCACGCCTATTTCGGTGCCCTTTTCAACGACAAGATCAAAAGAGTGACCCTTGGCGATCGCCTGCGCCAGCGTCAGCTGTAATCGTGGCTCTCCAATGTTTTCTTCCACTTTCATCACCGAGACGATGACGTGATCTCTATCAATGCGCGCGATGATCCCATGCAAGAGCCGGCCGCGTCCATCAATGGCGCACAGCTCGTCGCCTACTCTCTTGCGCAATACTTTGATAGCGTGTCTGCATTCATCAGCGGTGAGAACAAAATCATCTCTCCGGACATTATCAGGCTCGACATAAAACTGCCTAAAATCTCTCCTCATTAAAAGGCCACTCTGGTGTCAATGATGAATTGCCCATGCCGGTGCGGGTCAATTCCATATTCAATTCGCAACAGCTCAATATAAGGCAGATGAAAATGCAAGCCGATCCCCACGCCAGATAAAAAATCTGCGGGCATATTTGAGTCATCTTTGAACCATGCGGCGCCCGTGTCATAAAAGATGCCGCCGCTGATGCCAAAGGGCAGATCGTTTGCGTATTGGCCAAACAGGGGCGCCCCGCCATCGAGATCGATGTAGTGAATGGGAACGATCGGAAATCGAATTTCTGCCATAAAGATGGAGCGACTATCACCCTCCATCGCATCATAAAATTGACCCCGCATTCTCTCGCTATATCCAAGATAGTACCGCGAATAAAAAGGCGTGTCGCCTCGCGACAGATCGATATTGAGTCGCAGCGCGAGTGAGACATCTTTATAAAGTCGCACGTACCGACGAACGTCGGCGCTGAACAGCTGATGTTCAACCAGTTGCGGATTAAAAAAGCCGGTGATGCCATAACTCATCCACCAGCCGTTACGGGGATACTCCTGCAGATCGCGCGTATCGTACTGGAATCCGACGCCGATCGAGGGGATATGCTGGTGGACTTGCCCCGAAGATAACAGATAACTGTATTCACGCGGGATTTCAATATAGTCATAGCCCGCAGCTACGGTTGAATAGGTGTGATAGCCCCATCTTTTTCCAAAAGTGTAGGTGAAACCGCGGTGAAACTCGTTAAATCGTTGCCGAGTTTGCAGGGTTTTACTCTTTATGGTCATCGAATAAAGACCTGCTTTGTAGTAAAGTTGGCGCTCGCCTCCGAACCACGGATTCAGGTAGGATGCCGTACCGCCTGGATTATAACCAAACCAGAGCTCGGCTAGCAGTTTGTTGTTTAATCCACGAATATTATTATGAATAAAGCCGACGCCATACGACCATTTTTCCAATTCCCACGCCCGTTCATTGCGAAACAATAGCGGATAGGGCAAAAAGTGCCACCTCTCCGCAACAACGACGACCAGTCCCACCTTGTCATCCTCATCTTTGGCGGGATAAATTTCGACGCGCGTGAACAGTGCTAAATTCAGAATTCGTTTTCGATCCTCTTCGACGCGATTCATATCAAAGGGCGCATTGACCGTTGTCTTCATCTCGCGAAGAATGACGACATCGCGGGTCTTGTCATTGCCCAGAACGATGATTTTCGAGACTATTTTTCCCTGATAGATCGAATAATCCTGGACATTGTTCGCCGCTTGCGCCCTGCCAACAGCAGCCCAACAATAAAATAGCGTGATGGTCAATTGAGTGCAAGTCTTCAAATTCCGCAACCATAAAGTCTGTCAAACCGCAGATACAGGACGTGCCTTGAGATTTTTAATGAGAATGACCTCGGTCCCCTGCTCGGTGAAATTAAATTTTACTTCATCCATGAGCATTTTTACAATGAAAATACCGCGTCCGCTATCCTTGTACAGATTTTCAGGATCGAGCGGATCGGCGATGCCTTCGGGATCGAAACCGCCACCCGAATCAGCGACCGTGACCTGCATTTTTGAGGTAAACTTTTCGAATTTCACTACAACCTTTTTATGCACCTGATTTTTATTGCCGTGACGAATGGCATTATTCACCATCTCGGTCGTGGCAATGCCAAAGTTCTCTATATCATCTTGAGACAAGCCGACTTTACGACAAAACCGCTCCAACTTTTTTTCGACCGTATGAATCTCCGACGGGATAGACTGGATGGCCATGGTGAAAACTTTTTCCGCTTTCAAGCGCATCCTCTTACTTTGTCATCCGCCAACATTGCAACTCCACGCTCTGTTTGAAATTCGATTTCATTATAAGCAAATAAATCCTGATTTGAAATGACTTTTTGATCAAACTGCATTATCATCATTCGACATTTTGTTAAAAAAGCCACCGTAAGCCCAGATCGATATTGTTGACATAATAGTCTTTTTGTCCGGTCACACTCACTCGATAGCGTGTGGCGTCCACAAATAAACTCAAATTGCCGGTTGTAACATAGTGCACGGTCAGTGTTGGGCCGCGACTCCTATACGTACCGGCTTTTTGCTTCGTCTGCGGTTGACCGGCGATTTCGGTGAATCGCCATTCATCACGTTTGTATATGCTAAATCCGGGACTCAGGTGCAGATAGCGTCGCATCCGGTATTTTATAAAAAAGTGAAACCACTGGTTGGTCCGCTGGGCGACAATATTTTGCGCCCAGTGCTCCCAATCAAGCTGTCCGTTCTCCTCCATCTGTAATCGATAGTCGATATAAAATGAGGCGTTCGGCAGGAGTTTGCACTCCAGACTATCGGTCATGGCAAATTTTCGGAAGACAAAGCTGCGGGTTTGCACATTGGAATCCTCGAAATCATAATCGACATAATTGGCGAGTACTTCAAAAGATTGATGCAGGCGCAAGAAATCTGCCGGCGTATAGTCGATGATGGGACGAAGAAGAAATATTCGATTCCAGTTGTTATCCGCACTTCGCTCACCAAAGATATATACCATGTGATAGAGATTGACACTGGTCAAAATCTCCATTCGCAACGCAGGATTGAACCAGTGGGACAGTGAAACGCGACTATTGATTCGCAGCTCATCGCGATCATCGAAATTGAGGGTGTCTGGCGTGTCATACTGATATTTGTTGACGGAAAAATAGGCTGCGGAGGAATCGTCGTCGGAAAATCGGCTGGTAAAGTTGAGTAACGCGGTCAATCGCGAGCTTGAATTGTCGGGCGTCACAAAGGCCGTCCGCTCGGAAAAGGGTCGGCCGTTGAGGGTGAAATCATAGCGCTGCTCCTGCAGAACAGAGACAAGATCAAAATGGCCGCGGATTTTCTTGCCGGTGAAATGAATCGCCAGATCATTCATAAGATGCTGATCATTCCTTTTGCGGCGGCGATCCGCGGATGTGTCGCCATATTGCCGCAGTTCAACATTTTTAAAATCAAGAAAAGTCTTGAGGTTGACGCTCATAATCCCGCCCAGTTGGTAAAAGAGCGTGTTGCGAAAGCCCTTGCCATTTTCACGCTGACTTTCAACATCTCCCTGCAGGGATACGTAATTATCACGCCTTTGATTCGTCATATAGATATCGAGCGAATCGGCTGAATGTGCGCTGAAGCGCTTGTTCACCCGATAGGAGGCCACCAGATTGCTGTTTTTGCGTCTGTCATAACGATCCTCGGCGAGCGCGAAAGCGATGGTGTTCTCATAGCCCTCCCATTCAAGATGATCGCCGCGCAGGCTCAGATCAAAGGTTGGTCCGCGATCCTTCCGGCTGTAACGGGTATCCCTCTTGGGGCCAATATGGATGGAGCTGTTCACTTTAGGCACGGGAGTATAGATCAATCCAATCGTCCCGGAGTGGCTTTCGATGTCATTATTGAAACCGGATTGTTTATCCTGAAAAATGACAGAGTGCAGTTGGCTCTGCAGTGAAAGGGATGGCAGAAACGCGTATGACAGTTTTACGCCTAATTCTTGATCATCTTTCCAGCGATCACCTTCTGAAGCGATACGAAGCATCGACGTTCTCACGTTTTCTGCGAGAGCGAAATGCCATCGCCGGGCAAATTGTCGAGCCACCGTCACATCGGCCGTCCACATGTAAGTGTTGAACTCTTGCCGAAATCCGACGCCGGCACTATTTGTCCCGGCAACCACACTCTTCCCCCTCTCCTGTGCATCGGCCTGTACGAGGAGGAAAAGAATAAAAACAATGCATTTATATCGTGAACGGCTCAAAAGTTCATAAATTGCTATGATGACCTCTGCCTTTCAACGGAGCTGAATGATCACTTCATCCGGCTCGGCATAACCGTATCGAACAGCTTCCTGCTTGATGCGATCGATGTCGTTTTTGAGAGCATCAATCTCACCTTGCAGGTAATCAAGCTTTTTTTGAGCTAATTTCAGTTGTTCCTGCAACTCGATATTTTCGCGTTTGAGTTGATATTGGCGAATGAAACCGGCGCGCTCAAAAATGAACGAATAGAGGATAAAGGCTATGCCGAGAAAGAGCCAGAGCCTGGGCTGCATCATAAAATGTCTTACGTCAATCCATTTGATATTTATCATGTCCAGCCCTCGCAAGGACGCATCGGCATCAGCGGCTGATGCCGATGCCAGCATCTAGTTCACCTTTTGATAGCCATAGATGGCCGTGTCATCCAGCTCTTCTTCAATGCGGATGAGCTGATTATACTTTGCCATGCGATCGGACCGGCTCATCGAACCGGTCTTGATTTGCCCGCTATTCGTCGCCACAGCGATGTCGGCGATGGTCGCATCCTCTGTCTCGCCGGAACGGTGCGAGATGACTGTGGTATAGCCGGCGCGGTGGGCCATCTCGATACAGTTCAACGTCTCGGTCAATGTCCCGATCTGATTGACCTTGATGAGAATGGAGTTGGCGCAGCCCTCTTTGATTCCTCGCGCCAAATATTCAACATTGGTGACAAAAATATCATCGCCGACAAGCTGTACCTTATCGCCGATCTTGTCCGTCAGTATCTTCCAGCCGCTCCAGTCACCTTCGGCCATGCCATCTTCGATGGAATCGATCGGATAGTGACGCAGGAGGCTGGCGAGATAGTCCGCCTGCTCCGCGGATGTCCTCTTGGCGCCGGAATCGCCCTCAAACTTGCTGTAGTCATAGACGCCATCCACATAGAATTCGGATGCAGCGCAGTCCAGTGCGATGGTCATATCCACACCCGGCTTGTAGCCGGCTTTCTTCATGGCCTTGATGATGCTATCGAGCGCATCCTCAGTGCCTTCCAGGGTGGGTGCAAATCCTCCTTCATCGCCGACCGCTGTGCTGAGGCCGCGCGTTTTGAGCACTTTTTTCAGATGATGGAATGTCTCGGCCGCCATGCGGACAGCCTCTTTGAAAGACGGCGCACCAATCGGGCGAATCATGAATTCCTGAAAGGCGATCGGCGCATCCGAGTGCGACCCGCCGTTGATGATATTCATCATTGGGATCGGCAGATGCTTGGCATTGACGCCGCCGATGTAGCGATAGAGCGGCAGGCCCAGGACCTCGGCCGCGGCTTTGGCGGTCGCGAGTGAGACGCCCAGAATAGCGTTGGCGCCGAGCTTGCTTTTCGTCCTGGTGCCGTCCAGCTGCAGCATCAGATTGTCGATGACGACCTGATCGGTCGCATACAGGCCGATGATCTCTTCGGCGATGACGTCGTTCACATTGTCCACCGCGTTCTGTACGCCCTTGCCGAGATAGCGTTTCTTATCGCCGTCGCGCAATTCGAGCGCCTCATTTTCGCCGGTGGACGCGCCCGATGGCACGGCAGCCCGGCCAAGGGCGCCGGATTCGGTCGTGACCTCAACCTCTATCGTGGGATTGCCTCTTGAATCGAGAATCTCTCTTGCAAAAACATCAACGATGGTCATCGTTGTTCCTCCTTCGCGTCTATAGTTCTTTGTGATGTCGATTTTCAAACCTTTAATATACGATATCCTGGCGACTTTTGAAATAGAATTTCCCGTCAACAAAAGTTCATCCTGGCCGCCTTGATCAACTAATCGCGAACGCGCACACGAAAGGAGCCGGAGGGCAAGCGATAGGTGGCCTTGCCATCATGATCTCCCTGCAACACGATACCGTCCGGGTCATCAAAGCTCACATCCGTTTGTCGGCGGCCGGCGAGCTCCAACGTCGCTTGACAATTCACCGGCACATGCAGATCGAGCTGCACGCCATTCTCGTCGCGTCGCCACTCGCTGCGCAGAGGGCCGTAGGGCGATTCGATCCGCGCGGCTGCCCACTGCATATCTCCCGGGAAAAACGGCCGCAGATAAAAATGTTTGAAACCGGGATGCTCCGGATCCGGCTGAATGCCGGCGATATTTTTGAAAAACCAGGCGCTCACATCACCGAACATGATATGATTGAGGGACGAGACGCCTTGCCAATCCTCCCATAATGTGGTGGCGCCGCGCGAGATCCAGTGCCCCCATCCCGGGTACGCTTGGTGATTGATCAACTGGTAGGCCACATCCGCGCGCCCGGCTTGCGACAGTGCATTCAATGTGTATTTGGCGCCCAGAATGCCAAAGTCCAGTTTGCCCGCATTCATGCGGATCGCGGCGAGCAAATTTCCGAGTACTTTTTCCGCGTCGCCCGCTTGAACCAATCCCTGATAGAGCGCGCAACTCAAGGCGGTTTGCGAGCTGTTGCCGACAGCGCCCTTTTGCAGATCAACATATTTGCGCACGAAGGCGGATCGAATATCGGCAGCCAGGGCGGCGTAACGCTCCGAGTCGTCCGGCCGGCCCAGCGCTCGCGCAAAGAACGAGAGCAGCGTCGCATCCACATAGTAATAGGCGGTGGAGGTGATCTCGGCGGGCGTATCCGTCTTTTCAGGACACCAGTCACCGAGCCCCCAGGAGACAATGCCGTCATCCGATTTTTCGCCGAGGAAATCGACATAACGCTTCATCTGCTCATAATGTGCAGCGATGACAGACAGATCGCCTGTGTAAAGATAGAGATAATAGGGTATGAGAATGAAGGCGCTGTCCCACGCCGGCCCATTGCCCCAGTAGTATCCCCAGCCGGCAGTCGGAATGATAGCGGCGATTTCGCCGCTCGAACGCTGCTCATCGGCGATATCCTGCAGCCATTTTTTATAGGCTGTCTGCGATGCGAAAATGAACAGTCCGGTCTCGGCCGCCAGTTGCGCGTCACCGGTCCAGCCGTTCTTTTCGCGTTGCGGACAATCCGTCGGATAGCCGACGAAATTGTTGCGATACGACCAGCGCGCGTTGTGCTGAATCTGGTTGATCAGCTCGTTCGAGCAGCTGAAATCGCCGTGCTGCGCAAACGCCGTGCTGATGGCGAACGCCGTCAGATTTTCCGCCCGCAACTCACCGGGATAGCCCAGAATCTCGACGTATTGGAAGCCGTGATAGGTGAAGCGTGGCCGCCAGCGCTCCAAGCCCTCTCCTTTGAGGATAAACTTGTCCGTTTGAAAGGGCGCGCTCGCCACCAGGCCGTCGATATTGCTTTGATCGACGCGGCCATCCCGCACCTTTTCTGCATAAATCATCGTGATCTCCTGGCCCGACGCTCCGCTCGCCGTCAGCTCGACGAAACCGGCCATATTCTGGCTAAAATCGACGAGATATCCCTCATCCGTCCTCTCGATGCTCCTGGGCGCAAAGGAGCTATGAATTTTGACGGGCGGCAGATCCTGGGCGCACAAGCGACCTTCTGGTCCGCGCACTTGCCGAACAGCATGCCAGGCCGCATCACCATGCCGGGGCAAATGCCACCCCGCCCTCTCCTGTCGGGCGTCATACCATTCTCCCTGCCGGATGTTGTTGAAAATGATCGGCCCGGGCGCGCAGCGCCAGTTCTCGTCGCTGACGACGAATTCCTCGGTGCCGTCAGCAAATGTTATTTCAATCTGGCAGATCACGGTCGGCTGTGCGCGCCACGCGGCATGATCAAAACCCCAGACATCTCGAGAGGTCAGATTGTACCAGCCATTGCCGAGCATGACGCCGACAGCGTTGCCGCCTTGCTGCAGAAAGGAGGTGACGTCATGCGTCACATAGAGCGCTCGCTTGTCGTAACGCGTAAATGCCGGGTCGAGCAGATGATCGCCGACCTTGTGGCCGTTCAGATACAATTCATGGTATCCCAAACCGCAGATAAAAGCGCGCCCGCGGCTGATCTCTTTTTTCAGGGTGAATTCGGTGCGCAACAGCGGTGCCGGTTCCGGCAGTTCAGGTGCTGCGTCTTTGGGGATCTTTTTGCGACGACCGTCGACCGCTTGCCAGTCAAAGAGCACCGGCGCGCTGATCCAGTGCGCGCGCCAGTCCGAGTCATTCAACAGACCCATTTCAAACCACGCCGGTACACTCCATTCTGAAACCTCATCGCGCTGGTCCCACACCCGAACTCGCCAAAAATAGCGCCTCCTCGATTGCACAGCCACATCTTCCGGTTGGATGGCGATGGATTGACTCGTCAGTTTTTTGTCGCTGTCATACAGATCAGCCTCGTCCTCCTGCAGCAGTGGCAGCGAGGTCGCGATCTGCAGCTGATACGCCGTCTGCGCCGCGCCTCTCTCGTCTGAAGATAAAATCCACGCAAACGCCGGAGGTTGATCCATTCCCAATGGATTCACCGCGCCATTGCAGGTGAGTGCTGTGACCTCAAGAGCGACCAGTTGGGGAGAGACGATCAGTGTTGTGATGAAAGTTGTCAAGAGTTTCATAATCGCAGCCTCGCAATTTGATTCGCCAGCGATGCTTTTAATGTGCCGGCGCGCCTTTGATCTATTTCAACAGTGTCATCTTGCGCAGCAGGGCATGAGACTCATCGCTTCTGTGCGCTGTCAGTCTGCAGTAGTATATTCCGCCGGCCACCGGCGCGTCATTTTGATCCACGCCCGACCATGTCGCTGTATGAACTCCGGCCATCCTCTCTTCATGGATCAACGTCTTTACCAGTTGGCCGTAGACATTAAAAATGTCGAGTCGCACCATCGCCTGCCGGGACAATTCGAATTCGATGTGCGTCACGGGATTGAAGGGATTGGGATAATTTTGTTTCAAAGCAAAAAAAGCCGGGTATGTGGTGCTTTCAAGATCAACGGATGCAGTGCTCTGCTGGGCATAATCAACAGCGGCATCAAAAAGGCGCCAGCCGTCTGCGGTGAGCCACTCGGATGAATTGTCCTGCACAAACA
>JAFGJB010000166.1 GCA_016929295.1 Candidatus Zhuqueibacterota bacterium
TGCTACCGGGTGACCTGTCGAGATAATCTGGTCATCGATCATCCTTATTCAAATGGCATCTGGTATGACGTCGGCAATGTGGATGGCTGCTTTATAAACAATTGGGTGGAGGGCGTCGGCACGATCGATGAAGCGATATCGCCGACGCAGCCATGGCCGAGCAGCAACGGCTTTTTCTTTGAAATCTCCAAGGGAGCGGTCTGTGCCGGCAATGTATTTGTCAATTGTGATCACGGGCTGTGGGCGCTCAACAGCTCGGATGTTTTGATCTATCAGAACACCTTTATAAACAGCATGGCGTGCCTGGGCCGCACGTCGCGAAGCGCCGCCGGCGATCATTTTGGCTGGCATCCGAGCACCGGCCCTGATGTGGATGAACGCGATGGACACGCATTTGTCAATAATTTGCTGGTTGGGGACGAAAATTTTCAACGGCCGCTTTTATTTGTTTGGCAACCGGCCTCATTGTGCGAACGAGTTACGAATTCGCAGTTGAAAGAACTTGACCACAACGTTTATGCGCGCGGTTCGACAAAAGGGTCAGATCCATTGATACTATGGAGTCCCGCCACAAACGAAAATTGCCAGTTACAGTGTCAATCCCTTGAGGATTTTCAGCATCAACAACCAGAGTTTGAAAAACAGAGCCTGTACTTTGCAGACTATGCCGGCCCCTTGTTCAAGTGCTCTGAATTAGGAAATTATCAATTACTGCAGAGCTTTCCAGGCGCAAAAAATGCCGGTCCATTGCCGAAAGAAATCGGTGAGCTTTTGCGATCAAAAGGCTGTGTTGGAGCGTTTCCGCCGGCGCAATAGCATTAAATCATGGACGACCGCTGCCAATGATATTTACTTTGATAATTCATGAATTTAACCACTGAGATCTTCGCGGCCTTGGGCCGCAACCAAAAGAAGGAACACGAATTTTCACGAATGATACACGAATGAACACGAATTAGAAACATCTATCATTTTGAATTCGTGAAAAATTTGTGGAAATTCGTGTTTAGCTTTCTTTTAGTTTACCAAAAAACTTGAAAAAACACAATGTTGTAAATATGTAATACGAGAAATAGTGAGTTATGAACGGATAAATGTAGAGTGCTACAGCGGATACAAGGTCGACGAACATCCGGTGGCCTTTACATTTAAAGATCACCGTTGGGAGATAACAGAAATTATTGACCGATGGTGCGAGGAGACGGTCGATTCAAGTCGTCCGGGCTTTTATTATAGAGTTCGAACCTCCGAGGGAAATACATTTCTGCTCCGCCACGATCCTCTTTTTGATGTGTGGCACCTTCAACTTTCCTCCCCAATGAAGTGATGCCGGTTGATCGATGAATTGTCACTTTATTTCGATTTCGATCACGCCATATTCGCTGCGCAAGCCGTGCAGGCTCATGCCGGAAAGTTTATAGGAATAAGACCGTCCGACTTCAACCGTGCTGTCGATATAGCTGTAGGTATGCCCGAGGGCGGGCGATCCCTGTGCCAGCAGATCAGGATTTGTCCGGAAAGAACTGAGCTCCTTATAGACAACGGGCTCGTCTGATCTGTCAATAATAAAGCCGGCGATATCGCTTTCATGTCCTGTTTCCCAGGTGAGGTGGAGCGAGTTCTCCACGCGCACGGCGTCAAAGGATATGAGGTCGATGCCGATGGGAATGTCGTGCGGATTATGAACATAAAGCAGGGCATCATCGGAAAATGGTGCGGTCACCGTTTGGGGAAACCTGCCTGATAGCGTGCCCGCTGACATCGTATCGCCGGTCACCGGATTCAGCCAGAGCGCATCAAATTCATAATTGTACGCATCAAGATTAAATTCGAGTGCACCGCCATCCGGCAGATAAAACAGATACTCTTTGCCTTTTTTAGCAAGACAAAAGGCGGTGCCATTTGTCACAATAGATGGATATGGGCCCATAGTCCAATAATTCACGCCACTTTGCATAAATTTGCTCAGGATGGACATATAGTGGGCGCCCCTGGTGTACAGGCTATCCGGATCGAGAATGTATTCACGTCCCGTATAGGTCGAGATGTGCCCCCACGTCACATAGGCGCCCGCACAAACCATCGCCCAGGCATCCTTGCGGGCTCTGCGTGCCGATTGGTTGTTCGCATCGTAGTATGGATCATCGGCATCCGTCGGGCCAACATAACCAAATTCGTCATTACACACCGGCAAACCGTAGTATCTATCTCCGTAGACGTGGGTATAGAGGAGTTGGGGACTGCCGCTTCTCTGTTGCATGATATAGCTCAACCAATCGGAAAAAAGGTCGTAATGGCTGCCATTGCTTTCCGAACCGGAAGGGTGAATGGAAATGGGATGATTGTACGGATCGCCGACATCAAGTAATCCATCGAGAGGATCGTCGTTGCCCATCTTGATATGGGTGCCGTGATAGTCATAATCAGCGGGTTGCATCTCTTCCGCATATTCTCCGGAGATGATCCAGAAGACATTAAACGCCGCATAGCGAGCAATGACATATCGCCGAAAGCGGGAAAAGGTGTCGCGGTCGTAAGGAGGTCGATAAAAATCTTTAAATGTACCAGACCATACCAGCATGATTCCCGGGATGATCCCTTTTTCATTCATGTACTGCACTCGTTTGTCAACCCATTCGAAATACTCCGGACGAAGCCGTTGCAAATTTGTATCATCTTCCCATAGACTGCCGCCCTCGTTTATGGACGGATCGCCCACAGTATGAATGACACCGACGATATAGTTAAATCCTTGTTCAGCACGGGCATCAATATAAGGTTTGAAATGTGTTTCGAACGGCACATTCTTGCTGCGATATAAGCGCCAACAGGTATCGCCGATGCGAAAGAAGGGTGTTCCATCATCGTAGAAGAAATGGCGACCTGATTGTTTTACAAAACCGCGGCCGCTTGCTTCGAGGCACTGAATAGTATCGGTCTGGTTATCGAGCAGCGGATCGTTCGAATGAGTCACGTAATTCCACAAGCCGGCTTCCGGCAGTGCGACCCGAATAATCCATTGCGTGCCGCCATTCCAAAATCCCTCGGCCTGCAATGATTTGTCCTCTGGTCCAGTGAAATCCGCCCACAGTCGATGGGTTGCGTAAGGATTTTCTGCTGCGCTGCCCGTCAGAGAGATATCATGGGGTGCGAACTGGCGCGCCTGAGAATGAGCCACTTTTTTGCAATCGGCGCCACAGGAAAAAAGGATTATAGCCAATCCAATGCCAATTTTATAAAGGTGAATGTGCATGTAAAGCTACCCGCGTTAAAGATTCATCCACTGCCACGTCTATGATTACAATTTATACTTATTATACGGAGAAGCACTTTATCTGCATAAAAAAAGTGTCCGTGGAGGATTATTTTCCATAGGTGTCGAGCTGATATGAGCCTGCTGGACAATCCCACCGGATAATCTAGCTAGACGAAAAGCACGGTGCCGTTCGGCGCAGGGAGAACTTTCTCAGTAAAACGTCAGTTACAGTTCCAATGCCGGTATGAGGGCAAAGCACCCCGAAGTGAGCACGAGGACAACGCCAGTGTAAAATCCGAGGGTGCTTTGCCCCTACAAATCAGTCGTTTTTGTAGGGGTGATGCACCCTCGTGGAGAAACAGTCGGTGAGATCAAAATAGAAATGGGGGGCTTCACCCGCATAGACACAGTCCCACCCATAACTGACGTTTTACCTTTCTCACAACTTTACCCTTGCCTTTTGTTCATTGTTTTCCTATCATTTAATGACAGGGTGATCCGCCGATGACTGACTTGTAATTTGCCGTCAGACCGGGCATGCCCGTTATGTCAACACGTCGGTCCAGACGGTCACAGCCCGCGCGAAGATTGGGGCACACGCGGCGTCCGTCCCGCGGACAATGCCTGTTGTTAACTGGAACATGTTTTCTTTGAAAATCAAATAGAGTGGGTAAAGCTGGTACGAACTGTCCGGGAGGATGATATGAAAGTATTGTCGGATCGCGGCTCATATTTTGTTGTTCACATTTTGCTGTTTTTTGCATGCCTACTTGTATTTTTTGACCAGGCAATAACAATGACGAATGATTTCAAAGAAGCACAAGTCTATATGACTGCTGAAAAGAATAAGGATTTATTGGCAGATCGTGGTTTTCGTGCATTTGAGCCGCTCAGTCAACCTGATGAAAATTATCCGACGATAATGATCGATATTGACAAAACCTTTCAGACTATAGAAGGTTTTGGCGGCGCCTTTACAGATGCGAGTGCCATCAATTTCGCAAAACTGTCAAAAGACAAACAAGAAGAGTTTTTAAAGGCTTGTTTTGATCCTGTTCAGGGAAATGGATACACGTTGTGCAGGACGACAATCCACAGCTGCGATTATTCTGACGAAATGTACACCTATGCAGAAATGGAAGATGATAAAGGGTTAAAGCATTTCTCAATTGAACATGATCAAAAATATCGAATCCCATTTATGAAACGGGCTCTTGAAGCAGCAAAAGGCAACATGAAAATTTATGCTTCACCCTGGAGTCCACCTGCCTGGATGAAAACAAATAATGATATGCTGCATGGCGGTCAGCTCAAGCCGGACTATTTTCAGACCTGGGCTGACTATTTCGTCAAGTATGTGAAGGCCTATGAAAAAGAAGGAATACCCCTCCAATGAAGAGGTAGCAGTCGTGATTCTGAATTTGAGCGACGCGGATCGCATTTTTCAGCTCTGGGTAAATGGCAAAGCACTGAAATATTCGGCACCACCAAAAGCCATTATTACAATGACATTTTAATCATAGAAAAATAGATATAATTTAGGAGTAGAAACATGGTCCAAAAACTATTTATCGTTGCATTGGCCATATTTATGCTCTCATGCGACAAAAATCCTCGGATATATGTTTTCGAAATTTTATAATAGCTGCTGCAATTATATTTTTTTAGCAGTGGCCTTAGAGTCCAGTGCTCTGTTTATTGTCTTTGGATTATCCTCATAACAAACGCTCTTCGTGGCTCGAAGAAAATAAAACTAAAGCCATAGGAAAAGGTGAGCAGAAGATAAAAAGCAGTGCACAATCCGCCACAATATTCGTAAGACGATCTGAATATATACCATTACGCTCGATTGTCATTCTTTCGTCCGCGCGGAGGATTATGCACTCCTCTCAACAACGTTCAAAGCCGCGATCACCAACTAGACGTTGAAAAACACCTATTTTCTGATAGTACTATCGCAGCAGCATCATCTTTTGCGATTCGATATAACGACCGGCTTTAATCTGGTAAAAGTAAAGACCAGAGCTGACCTGCTGACCCTTTTCGTCCCGACCATCCCATGTTACCTGATAATAGCCAGCCGGTTGTTTTTCTTGCACCAGTTTCACCACCTCTTGTCCCATGGCATTATAAATAGTCAACGTTACATCTACCGACCGCGCCAGGGAATAACGGATGTGCGTCACTGGATTAAACGGATTCGGGTAATTTTGCTCCAGGGCAAACATGAGCGGCCTCTGTGGAGATTGGCTGCTGACGGACGTGGCCGGACCGCGATTATCAAAATCCCACGCATAGTAAAAAATCGGATCAATACTGCCAAATTGCGCATTGATTGTGGATTGCTGCCGTTGATCATCAATATTGGCGATGTGGTTGTTGCCATAGCCGCCCTCATTATCGCCACCGCCTATGCCGAATTTGAATTCTTGTCCA
>JAFGJB010000167.1 GCA_016929295.1 Candidatus Zhuqueibacterota bacterium
CTTTGCGGCTTTGCGACTTTGCGTGAGTGAAGAAGATAATATTTTAATGCTACATTATTATCGTCGCAGATACTAGTAACTGACCTTTTACCGCGGGAGGGATTATCTGTTTGTCATCATCTCTTTGAGAATCTTGATTTCTACTTCCAGTTTTTGCAACCGCCTGTTCAGATAGTCGTTGTCGATTTTTTTTGACTCTCTTTGCAGGACATTGCCCCCAGAGGTGATGACTTCTTTGTCGATGCGCGCGACATTTTCCGGCGGCGGCGTCAGCTTGACGGTGCAGGGAAATATCTCGTCACCCCGTAGAATTTGCAGGGTGACATTGTCGCCGGGACTGTGGGCGCTGACGATCTGATACAGATCATAGGCGTTCGCCACTTTGCGATTGTCCGTGCTCAGAATGATGTCGCCGGTTTTGATGCCGGATGACTCGGCCGGACTGCCATTGTAGACTCGCTTTATGTGCGCACCACCCAAATGGCTCGGCCAGTCATCGACCATGACGCCAAAATAGACGCTGCGCTTTTTCGCCTGCGCCAGGGCGCGCGTCATCGAGCGTCTGACATTGCGGATGGGCGTCACCAGTACGGTCTCGCTCGCCAACAGATCGGACGAGTAGGGTAGTTCATCGGGGAAAAAATCGATTTGCAGGGCGACGAGTCCGATCAGTTCGCCGCTGAAATTGAAGACGCCGCCGCCGCTCGTGCCGGCCGGCAGATCGGCCGAGAGCTGAATCATGCCGTCGCTGCGCGTGCAGTTGACGATGCCGAAACTGGCGGCCGGCATGATGCCCAAAGAGTTGCTGATGATGAGCACGGGCTCGCCGGTGGCAATGCGCGCCGGATCGTTCAACATCCTGGGCCGATAGCTCGGATCAATCGGCGCATCGATCGCCAGGTACGCCAGCCCCAGATCATCGTCAGAGCCAACGATGCGCGCGCGCTGGCGGCTCTTGTCATACAGCGTGATGTCGATTTGATCGCTGCCGCTGACGACCTTTTGCTTCACCACAATCCGGTTTGAGTCCAGGATGAAACCGGCGCCCGAGTTGGTCATCTCGATCGCCGGCTCGGAGCTGTTCCCTTGCTCGACGCCCATGCGCGCATCGACGGCGACAGCGCTCCTTTCAACATTCTTGACCAACTGGATGAATTCCTGTCCGAAGGAGCGCAACGTTGCGGGCTGCGTCTCATCGGCCGCTGCGGGAGAAGAGAGTGTCAGAGAAATGAAGGTGAAAATAAATATCAAATCAAAAGCATACTTTTTCATCGACCATACCATTAGAATATGAATTCAGCCTGCCTGAGCTGCGGCATATCCTGCCTGGTCCGCATGGTGACGCTCCTGTTCTGCGGCGCCGTCCTGAGATTCGGCAGGCCGGTTCTCGTCCTGTTGTCATCCTGTTGGGCGAGCGCCCGGCGGAAATCCTGCAGTGAATTCACATTGTCAATGCCGCCGTAATTGATGATTCGGTAGAGATTGTTCACTGTGTCGAGCTCGACAAAAACCAAATAGCCGGGCTCGATGGCCGCCAGATCGGTGCGCCGGACAGTGTCCATCGCCACGCTGTCGCTGCTTTTGGCTATAAAGGATGAATATGACCGACGTTGCAGCAGAGCGCCGAAAAATACCAGGCAGAGCGCGGCGGCCGCATAGGCCGGAACTCGCCAGTTCAGCTCAAAAAGAGGAAAGGGCCGTCGCCTCGGCGCTTGCCGCATTTCCCGGCGCAGTCGTGCCTGCAAAAGGAGGTCAAAAGATTCCGATGTCTTGATGTGCGGCAGCTGTGCCAGTGAACCTCTGACGGCCTGCATTGCGTTCAGCCTTTGCGCGCAGGCCGGACAGGCGGCAAGGTGCGCCCTGAGCGAAGATCGTGCCCGGTCGTCCAGGTCACCGTCAATATAGTCGGAAAAAAGAGTGGTGTAATGGTCGCAATTTTTCATCTCGTCGCTCCTGTTCATAAAGCGGGCATTTTGATATCTTTCAGTTTCGCTTGCAGCTTGAGGCGAGCACGATTGACTCTTGATTTCACTGTGCCGAGCGGTATTCTCAATATAGAACCCACCTCTTCGTACGAAAGTTCCTGAATATCTCGCAGAATGATCACTTGTCTGAAACGCGGCGGCAGCTCGTCAATGGCCTGCTGAATGATTTTTTCGGTCAGCGCTGAATTGGCCACCTGTTCCGTATTCGCCAGCTCATCCTTGATTTCGTGATCCTTGTCCTCAAAGCCCATATCTGAAATGGACACCACTCTGCGACGTTTTCTTTTGCGCAGTTCTGTTTTTGCCAGATTCCCCGCGATCGTATAGATCCAGGTGGAAAATTTGGCAATCTGACGATAGGCATGTTTGTTGCGATACAGCCGCAGAAAAGTCTCCTGCACGATATCCTCTGCCTCTTCCACGTTGCCGAGGAACCGGTAGGCAAAGTTTAACAGCTGATCTTTGTAGCGATGGACAATCGCATTGTAAGCAGCAAAATCATCTTCCTGAAAGCGTCGGATCAATTCTTCGTCAGAAATGTCGGGCTGTAACTTCAAGTCGCTCATGCCTTCGCTATATGAACCCTGTTCAAAGATGAAAGTTCCATGTTGAAATAAAAAACATCAAATCGACGAAAATATTTCATACAAAAGCGTCTCCAGCGTCAATCGCGGCTTTTGATAGCTCGTCTTCAGATGCAGGTCAGCCGTCAGCAGCAGCTGAAAGATCTGCTGCAGCTGGTCGCGTCGGTATTTTTGCGCCTGCAGTAAGTATTTATCGAGGAAATAGCGGTTTATCTTGAGGCTGTTCGCCATCTCCGCTTTGGCAGTCCCTTTCAGGACGAGCTCTTTTGTCTTGGTCATGATGGCAAAATGTCGGTTGAGCATCACCAGGATGCCGATGGGGGATTCGCCCAACTCGAGGAGGCGATTCAGAATGCGCAGGCTTTTTTCGACCTCTCTGCCGGCTACGGCGTCGCAAAATTCAAAAACGTTGTATTCCTTTGTCGCGCCGACAACGGCTTCAATGTCCGCAACCGTGATCGCAGCCTTTTCTTTTTTGAGCAGCTCTATTTTATCGATTTCGGACGACAGCCGCTTGAGCGAATTGCCGACATTTATCTGCAGCAGGCTCGCCGCTTCTTCGGATATGGTGTAGCCGCGTTCCCTGACATGTGACTTTATCCAGGCGGGCACCTGGTTGTCGTAGAGGCGTTTGGCCTCGATAGCGCGGGCATGAGGCGCCAATTTTTTGATGACGCCGCTCGCGGCGGTGAATTTGCAGCTCGTCAGGCAGAGGCAACTGGTCTGCGACGGTTTGGCCGCATATTTGAGGAGCAGACTCTGGCTTTTGTCGTCCAGATGATGAAAATCTTTGACCATGACGAGGCGGCGCGCGGCGAGGAGCGGAAAAGACATCGCCGCATTGACGATCGCCGCGCCGTCCGTTTCATTGCCGTAATAGATGTTGAGATTGAAATCTTCATCCCCGGGCTGCAAAGCAGCCTTGCGCACAGCATCGATCATTTGTCCGATGAGAAACTCTTCTTCACCGAAAAAGAGATAGAGCGGTGCAATCTTGCCGAGGTTCAGATCGGCGTAAAAATTGCCGATAGTGTATTTTTCAGTTGCCTTGTTCAAGTGATGCCGCACGCATTTTTATTTGATAAAGATCAGGCCGAGCACGCCCACCAGCAGACAATAGGGTGCGAACCAATACAATTTGCCGCGACCGACAATGGCCAATAACGATTCGATCGCCAAAAAGCCGGCAATATAGGCGGCGATCATACCCACCGCCAACTGCATGAACATGTCGCCGCCGACGCCCGATTCGACGAGTTCGACTGATTTGATCGCTGTGGCGCCCAATACGGCCGGCACCGCCAGAAGAAAAGAAAACCGCGCTGCTTCAGGTCCGTCAACCTTCTGGTACAGACCGGTGCTGATGGTGGCGCCGGAACGCGAGATGCCGGGCAAAATGGCGACGGCCTGGGCAATTCCCATCATCAATGTGTTGCGCAGGGTCAGCGACTCGCCGGTTTTTCTGACAAAGCGGGTGAGAAACAGGATGACCGCTGTGATGATGAGCATGCTGCAGGCGAATCTGGGGCTGGAAAATGCCGTTTCGATCTGATCCTGCAGAGAGAGCCCGAGGATGGCCGCCGGCACCGACGCCACAACGAGGAATATGAGCAGCCGAAAATCGGCGTTCTCCTGGTAATAACCGCGCAAGCCTTTTTCGCGAAAAGACGCGCTGAATATGCCAAAGAATGCTTTAAAAAGATGACCAATATCTTTGCTGAATATTGTCAATACGGCCAGCAAAGTGCCAAAATGGACAAACACCTCAAATTCGATTCCCTGTTCATGTAAGCCTAATAAATGCTTGCCGAGCACCAGGTGTCCTGAACTGCTGATCGGCAGGAACTCGGTCAGGCCTTGCACAATTCCCAATAGAAACGCTTTTCCAACATCCATCTCTGTCTCCTGAATCTCGTCGGTTCACCGCCGGCATCGCGAGGCGGCGCACCGGATCTCTTTCAAGGATTTGTTTTGAACTTGACGCCGCAGTAAAGGCCATAATAGTCGCATTCGCCGGCCATTGCGTACTTGAATTCTACAAAACCGTTCAGCGTGGGGCTCAAAGGCAGCTCCACTCCTGCCAGGGCGATCAAGGCAAGATCAATTTCATTTTCAGTTGTTGACGACATCGCTTCTTGCGTCACCCTCCGGACATTCACATGCAGAGCCGTGCCGGCGCCGATGTAGGGAACGGTTGCAGAATTATGAAGACGAAAGGGCTTGAGTGCGGAAATGCCGGCCGCATAAAGTCGCCACTGCCACTCCTCGCTGCGGTCTTTATTGAAGCGCATCGCCCAATAATCAACATAAGGGCTCACAACGAGGGTGGTCGGACCGCTCTGCAGATGCGCATTCAAGCCAACTGCCAAAGTGTTTTTGATATCAACCGACGGTCGCACGGCGCCCACGCGCGCAGAGAGCGCCAGGGGGCCGGCAGACAAGGCCGGCATCATGAAAAGAGCGCCCAGGATGATGAATTTATGCATCAGATACTGTTCCCGTTCATTCATTCACTCGATAGATGATACCGTCCTGAAAGCGGAGGATGTTGACGCGATCATTCACCTGGCGATTGTGCAGCGATATTTTCGTTCCCAAACCGTCAAACTCGCGCACGGAATTGAGATAGGCAGCAATGTCTCTTGCCGTCAAGTTGCCGGCATCGACAGCTTGAATGATGAGGTTCATCATATTGTAACCGTAGAGCGCCATAACTCCCGGCGATGTGGCCGTGGCAAGGCGAAAATCGCGGGTGAAATTGATATAGTCCAGATCCGTCTCGGAGAGATAAAAGCCGGCGACATAGACCGCACCATTGACATAACGTTGCTGGCGACGCAGCAGTTCGGCATTATTCCAGGACTCTCCGCCCAGCAGTTGCGATTTGATATTGTAAAGCGCGAATTGTGATGCGATGAAAGGGATATCTTCCTCGTTGCAGGGGACAAAAAATCCGTCAATGGAGCGCACCGAGATATCGGTGTAGGCGGCGAGTTTTTCGTTATCTTCGGATCTCCGGCGGGCGCGGCGATCGAGACGCGTATAGATGGAATCAACGCGCGTCCTGTTGGCGTCCAGTCCCCAGCTGCGCAAGGAATCGCGATAGGCATAGCGAAAGCCGGCCTCGCGGATGGCCTGCAGATGGCCGGAAAAATCCGTTGTGCCCGGATAGTACCATTGCTGCGAAACGATGGCGCCATGCAGTTCATCCACTTTATTGGCGAACGCATCGGTGATTGTATTGCCATAGTCATCCGCCGGGGCGAGGGTGGCGAACGTTTTCATGCGCAGCTCTTTTATGGCATATTCTGCCAGCGCCGCGCCGCGCGTGTCCAGGTCGCTGTTCAACTGAAAGACGGCATCACTGATCCTGGTCAGATCGTTATCGGTTGAAACAGGGATGATGACCGGTATGCCGCTGGAGCGCAGCAAGCCGGCGATGGTCGCTGATCTCATCCCTTCAAGATCGCTGACGACAAGCTGGACATCCGTGTCCGCCAGCTCATAGGCAGCGCTAATGGCTGTGACAATATCACTGCGCGTGTCCTTGAGTATCAGCGCGATCTCCGGCCCGCCGGTTCGTTTTTTCAGCGCAAAGGCGCAGCCGCGCAGGAAATCTTGCGCCTCTTCGGCAAAATAGCCCGAGACCGGCTGCAGCAGGCCTATGCGCACCTGTTGGCCGCCAAAGTCTTTATTCATCAGCTGCTCGGCAATGCTCGCATAGCGTGGCGCCGGCCTGGTCGCCAAAAAGTTTTCCAGGGTGCGTTTCGCAGCCGACTGGTCGCTCTTGTATTCAAGACGGGCGCGCCAGAGCGTGATGATCGGCTTTGCCTGTTCCCATGGGTAAGCGGCGGCGAGGTTGTCGATTTTCCTCAAGCTGACGAAACGGTCGATCATGCTCGTGGCGGTCGATTCCGCTAAATGGCGCAATTCGGCTGTTTTGGCGAATTCTATGGCATAGCTAAAGTTGTCCAGCGCCTGGTCGTAATTGCGCTTTTGATAATGAGCGGTGGCGCGCAGATAGTAGGCGTGCGGCACATAGGAGCTCATCGGATAGTCATTGATGAGCCTGTCGGCAAAGTGAATCGCATCATCATACTCGCGCAGCTGATAGTGCGTCTTTGCCAACATCATGATGCCGATCGTCTCTCTGGGATTGTCTTCCCGGAGAGCTGACAGCTTGAGGAAATTCAACTTGGCCTGAGAGTAATTTTCGTTGCGATAGAGGATGAGACCCTGGGTGAAGAGCTCTTCAGGATTGACGGCCTGGCCGGCGACAATCGTCGGCAGGCTGGACGCCACAATGATGAGCCATAATCTCTTGATCGATGTCATACTCAACTCGGTCCTCCGGTTTTCATTCAACAGTGACGCTCTTGGCTAAATTGCGCGGCTGATCCACATCACAGCCGCGCAACACGGCAATATGATATGCCAATAACTGCAGCGGGATGATCGTGACGAGGGGATTGAGAAATTCGATGGTCTGCGGCACATAGACGACCCGCTCGACATGCCGGGCGATCTGGGTGTCGCCCTCGGTCGCGATGGCGATGACGCGGCCACGACGCGATTTCACCTCCTCGATGTTGCTGAGCACCTTGTCATAGATCGAATCTTTGGTCGCGATAAAGACGACGGGCATGTCTTTATCGATCAGCGCTATGGGACCATGCTTCATCTCGGCAGCGGGATAGCCTTCGGCGTGAATGTAGGATATCTCTTTCAGCTTGAGGGCGCCTTCGAGCGCGACCGGAAAGTTGTAGCCGCGTCCCAGGTATAAAAAATTGCGCGCCCATTGAAATTCTTCGGCGATCTCTCTGACGACATCGTTCGAAGACAGCGCTTGCGCCACCTTGTCGGGCAGCGCCGCGAGCTCGTAGGCGATTTCCTTTCCTCGGGCATGGGAGAGCGAGCGCATACGGCCCAGCAGCAGGGTCATCAGCGCCAGCACCACGACCTGCGAGGTGAAGGCTTTGGTCGAGGCGACGCCGATTTCAGGTCCGGCGTGCAGATAGATGCCGGCGTCCGTCTCTCTGGCGATGGTGGAGCCGACGACGTTGCAGATGCCGAACACCTTGCTGCCCTTGCGGTGCGCCTCGCGGATGGCCGCCAGGGTGTCGGCTGTTTCGCCGGACTGACTGATGGCGATGACGATCGAATCCGGACGCAATATCGGATCACGATAACGAAATTCCGACGCGTATTCGACCTCGACCGGAATGCCGAGATGCTCTTCCAGCATGTACTCGCCGATGAGGGCGGCGTGCCATGAGGTGCCGCAGGCGGTGATGATCAGACGATTGGCATTCAGCAGCGATTGAAACTCATATTGTATGCCGCCGAGCTTGGCCGTGCCATCGTCCAGGAGCAGACGGCCGCGCATGGTGTCGCGGATCGTCTGCGGCTGCTCCATAATTTCCTTCAACATATAGTGGGCAAAGCCGCCTTTTTCGATTGCCGCCAGATCGCTATCAATGCACTCAACGTGCGGCTGCACCGGCAGGTTGTCGATCGTTTTGATGACGACATTCTTGCTCGTGACAAGCGCCATTTCGCCATCTTGCATGTAGGTGACATCCGTCGTATGGCCGACCAACGGCGCTGCGTCCGAGGCGATGAAATATTCGCCGCGGCCATGGCCGACCACCAGCGGGCTGCCCTTACGGGCGGCGATCAGATAGTCCGGTTCGTCGGCGCACATGACGACAAGACCATAGGTGCCTTGCACGCGCGACAGCCCTTGCCGAACCGCCTCAAAAAAAGTGCAGCCGTTGCAGAGATAATCGACGAAAAGATGCGCCAGCACCTCGGTGTCGGTATCGCTTTGAAAGAGGTAACCCTTGGCTTTCAACTCTGTGCGCAGCAGTTCATAGTTCTCGATGATGCCGTTGTGAACGAGCGCAATCTTGCCAAACTGGTCCGTATGCGGATGCGCATTGATTTTGTTGGGCTCGCCATGCGTAGCCCAGCGCGTATGGCCTATGCCGCTGGTCGATGGCAGCTCGTCTTCATTAATCATCTTTTCAAGGTTGACGATTTTGCCCACCTGCTTTTGGACGACGATGCTGCCGTTGATTCGCACAGCGATGCCCGCAGAGTCATAACCTCGATACTCCAGTCGCTTCAATCCATTCAGCAAAATGGGCACCACTTTTTGACCGCCAATATATCCGACAATTCCACACATAGAGCTACCTCACTCCCATTCTATAGTGCTGGGCGGTTTTGAGCTGATGTCGTAAACCACCCGGTTAACGCCCTTGACTTCATTGATAATTCTGTTGGCGCTATGCGCCAGAACAAAGTGCGGTATGACGGCCCAGTCAGCGGTCATACCATCCATGCTCGTCACTGCTCGTAGCGCAATGACATTTTCATAGGTGCGCTCGTCGCCCATGACCCCGACAGTCTGGATGGGGAGGAGGATGGCGAACGCCTGCCATACCTCATCATAGATGTTGTTTGCCTGCAGCTCGTCGATGAATATCTTGTCCGATGCCTTGAGGACGTGCAGTCTCTCCTGAGTGATTTCGCCCAGAATGCGAACCGCCAATCCGGGGCCGGGGAACGGATGGCGCATCAGGATCTCCGTTGGCACGCCGATCTCCCGCCCCACGCGGCGCACTTCATCCTTGAAAAGCTGTCGCAGGGGTTCGATGAGCCGCAGGCCCATTTTGTCGGGAAGACCACCGACGTTGTGATGCGATTTGATCGTCGCAGATGGGCCGCGCACCGATACGCTTTCGATCACATCCGGATAAAGGGTGCCCTGCACGAGATAATCGATGTCGCCCGTCTTGCGGGCGTGCTCCTCGAAAATGCGGATGAATTCCTCGCCAATGATTTTGCGTTTCTGTTCCGGATCGATGATGCCGGCCAGTCGGCGTAAAAAGCGCTGCGATGCATCGACAAAAACAAAATGAAAAGCCGCGTTGCGATAAAAATCGCACACCTGCGTCGCCTCGCCCTGACGCAGCAGTCCCGTATCGACAAAGACGCATGTCAATTGGCGGCCGACGGCTCTGGCGACCAGATAGGCGGCCACCGTGGAATCGACGCCGCCGCTGAGCGCGCACAGCACCTGCTTATCGCCGACCGCGCTGCGGATTTCCTGCACAGCGGAATCGACAAAAGCCTCGGCGCTCCAGTTGCCGCTGCACGCCGCTATTTTTAAGACAAAATTGGCGAGGATCTCCAGTCCTTTTGGCGTGTGCGCGACCTCCGGATGAAACTGCAGGCCGTAGATCGGCCGCTCTTCGCTCTTGATGGCGGCGATCGGCGCATTGCCGGTATGCGCCATGACGACAAAGCCACGGGGAAGTCGCGTGATGTGGTCACTGTGGCTCATCCATACGTCGATGTGCGACGCAAGGTTTTGAAAGAGATCGGAATGGTCATCAATTTCGATATCGGCTCTGCCGTACTCGCGCCGGGGGGCTCTTTCGACCTCGCCGCCCAGCAGATGCGCAATGACCTGCAGGCCATAGCAGATGCCGAGCACCGGACAGCCGAGATCGAAAATCCCGGCATGGGGCAGGGGAGCGTCGTCGGCATAGACAGAAGAGGGCCCGCCCGACAGGATGATGCCCCTGGGATGCGCCGCGGCGAGCTCGGCCATCGAAATATGATAGGGCATGATCTCCGAGTAGACGCCCAGTTCGCGCACACGTCTGGCGATGAGCTGCGTGTACTGCGAGCCAAAATCGAGAACAATTATTTCTTCCCTCTGTTCCATCACCAGCCAATTTTACTGTTGAAATCGTATTTTCTCAGATCATCCAGCAAATTAAAATAGGTGAGATTATAGTGCACCGGCGTGATCGAGATATAGTGATTGTTGATTGCCGCGTCATCATAGTCCAGGTTGGTCTCGACGTTTTTCTTTTCGCCGGTGAGCCAGTAATATTTGCGGTGGAATGGATCTTCCCGCACATGGTACTGCTCTTCGTAGGTGGCCATTCCCTGCTGGGTGATTTGAATGCCTTTGATCTGCTGCAAGGGCACGGCCGGAATGTTGATGTTCAAAAAGACGCCGCGCGGACAGGTGAATTTGACAAACGGCGCCAGGAACCTGGCGGCAAACGTGGCAGCGGGATGAAAGTCCGGATTCACAAAGGTCGTCAGCGATATGGCGAAGGAAGGGATGCCCAGAATGGCGCCCTCGGTGGCGGCCGATAC
>JAFGJB010000168.1 GCA_016929295.1 Candidatus Zhuqueibacterota bacterium
GGGTGCCGTTCGGCCTGATCATCAATAAAGCGGGAATCGGGAATCAAGAGATGTACAAATTCAGACAAGAAAATCACATTGACCTTCTCGCAGAGATTCCCTTTCGCCGCGATCTGGCGGCCGTCTATGCCACGGGCGAGATATGGGTCGATCGCTTTCCGGAGATGCGGGAGAGCTTTGCCGGCGTGCTGTCGAAAGTGATGCTGTCCGGGAGGACGGCATGAAGGAGATCGTCATCATCAGCGGCAAGGGCGGCACCGGCAAGACGAGCGTCACCGGCGCGCTGGCGACGCTGCTGCCCAAGGCGATTCTGGCGGATTGCGATGTCGATGCGCCCGATTTGCACCTCCTGCTGCAACCCGAGATTCAGCACAGAACGCCATTTTCAGGCAGCAAGGTCGCTCGCATCGAAAAGACCAGGTGCAGCGAGTACGGCATCTGTCGGCAAGTCTGTCGCTTTGACGCCATCAGCATTGATTTTGTCGTTCAAGATATCTCTTGCGAGGGCTGCGGCGTCTGCGTCTGGAATTGTCCGGAAGAGGCCATCTCCTTCATACCGCGCGACAGCGGCGAGTGGTATATCTCCACAACCCGCTTTGGTGAGATGGTGCACGCGCGACTGCACCCGGGCGAAGAGAACTCGGGCAAGCTGGTGACGCAGGTTCGTACGATCGCGCGCGACCGGGCGGAGCGACAGAGCCTCGATTTTCTCCTCGTCGACGGACCGCCGGGTGTCGGTTGTCCGGTGATCGCCGCCATCGGCGGCGCCGATTTGCTGTTGACCGTGACCGAGCCGACGCGCTCGGCCATTCACGACATGGAGCGCGTCCTGCAGCTCGCGCGCCATTTTGATGTAGCGGCTGGCGTCTGCATCAACAAGTACGATCTGAACGAGGTGATGGCGCAGGAGATCGTCGAATTCTGCCGCCGCGAGAACCTGCCGCTGCTGGGCAAAATTGCCTATGACCCGCAATTTGTCGAGGCGCAAGTTCAGGGCAAAACGATCGTCGAACTGGACAGCGCCGCGCTGCCAGAATTTCAGCTGCTGCTGGATAATATTTTGTCCCATTTGGCGGCGCCGTAGGAATGCCGGGACAGGACAGATTGTTTTCTTTACGTCTTTATAACATGAATGGCAGAAAGGTGCAATATGAATGATCAACGACGAGAACAAAACGCGGATCAGGCCATGGAGGATCTGCAAATCGCCAAAGCTTTGGGGCGAATCAAATATAAAATACTGGTCTTTTCCGGCAAAGGCGGGGTCGGCAAGAGCACTGTCGCGGCCAATCTGGCCGTGGCTTTGGCGCTGGCCGGCAAAAAGGTCGGTTTGCTCGACATCGATTTTCACGGCCCCAGCATCCCCAAGTTGATGGGACTGGCGGGACGCCGGCCCGATATGGATGACGGAAAACTTTTGCCGGTCAGGTTCAGCGACAACCTGGTGGTGATGTCGCTCGGCATGCTGGTGGACGGCGCGGACGATGCGGTCATCTGGCGCGGCCCGATGAAGAACGGCGCCATCCGGCAGCTCATCAAGGATGTCGCCTGGGGTGATCTCGATTACATGATCGTCGATTCGCCGCCCGGAACCGGCGACGAGCCGTTGTCGCTGGTGCAGGTCATGCAGGGCCTCACCGGCGCCATCGTCGTCACTCAGCCGCAGCAGCTGAGCGTGGATGATGTCCGGAGGTCGGTCTCTTTTTGCGAAAAGCTGAGCCTGCCGGTCATCGGCATCCTCGAAAACATGAGCGGTTTCATCTGTCCCCATTGCGGCGAGGTGGCCGACATTTTCAAATCCGGCGGCGGCGAGGAATTGGCCAGGGAAAAGGGCATTCCATTCCTCGGCAAGCTGCCGATCGATCCGGCCATCGTCGAGGTCAGCGATGCGGGTCAGCCTTTCATCTACCACAGCAGCGCCTCTCCGGCGGTCAAGGCATTCGAAGAGATCGTCGAACGCGTGGTGATGCAGGTGGAAACGACGGCGACAAAAGAAGAGGCGCCGGCGACACCGCAATCGGACGAGAAAGGCGAGCTGTTGCGCTGCGCCATGCCGCTGGCCGGGGGTGTGGTCTCGGCGCATTTCGGGCACGCGCGATCTTTTGCCTTTGTCGATTATGATGTGAAGGGGCATGTCGCCATCAAGGTGGAGGAAAAGACGCCGCCGCCGCACGAGCAGGGCTCGATCCCGCGCTGGATCATCGAAGAGAACGTGAATGTGCTGTTCACCGGCGGCATCGGCGCCATGGCGCGGCAGATGCTGGAGGAAAAAGGTGTGAAGGTGGTGTCCGGGGCGCCGCAGGTCGAGCCGCTCGCTGTGGTGGCCAAATATGTTCAGGGCGAGCTCGAGACCGGCGAGAACAGCTGCGATCACTGATCAGCTCGTGCGCTGCTGAAATGAAAAGCTCGCCAGATCTCGTCACCGGTGCAAGCATCAGCTGGGAGAAAAAGTGCTGAATCGTGGCGACATACGAGCGACGCGAAAAGATAATGCAAACCGCCGAGAACGCGGAGAGACGCCGAGTGTAAATTTGAAAGACGATCTCTCGGTGAGCTCTGCGCTCTCGGTGGTTCATCTCATTCTGCGCAAGATAAAATATTTATAACCTTCTGGAAATATTGTAAATAGGTATCGTGCTAATAGGCCACGATAGGGCTGGTTTGCAAGGAAGGACATCGCATCGAAGAGCCAATCGACAAATTCACCGACATCATCCTCGACAGCATCACAGACGGCGTGTTCACGGTCGATCGGGAGTGGCGCATCACCTCCTTCA
>JAFGJB010000169.1 GCA_016929295.1 Candidatus Zhuqueibacterota bacterium
GACGGCGAATTGATCTGGGGCGATCTCGGCGATGGCGAATTTGTGGAGACCTTTCGTCAAAAAATCCTCGACGGTCTTTGTTGGGCGAATCCGGTTCTGCTGGGTGACAAACTCTACGCGCGCAACGCCGAAGGTGCTGTCGTTTGCCTTTTGCTCAAATGAAAAGTGCACCGGCGGCGCGCCAGCGCCCGCTCAGGAACTGAGCCGGTCCCGCCAACGCATAGAACCTGCATCGCATAAAGGCGATGCACTCCGAAGCTCACCAACTAGAGAATTTGTGATTTCATTTTAGAAATTTAAGTAGAAAAATGCCACCGACGCCCGGCGCCCACATTGATGGGACAGTGAAGCGCTATGCGCCCCTCATCCGATGGATCGGGTCAGTATATAAAGGCACCTACTTTAACAAATCGACCAGAAACGCGCTCAAGTCGCGCGAGCCAATGATGGTCTTACCGCTCCGTTTTTGCAGCTCTTTGATCTGTTGCATAACGAGGTGCGTCAGCACGGCGCCTGGCCTGGGATAGGCGGCCACAATATAATGCGGCGCCGGCCCTGATTCCCCTTCTTCTCGTTCCAGTTCCGCTCTGAGGTTGTCCGGAGAGATCAATGAATTGCCGTGCTGAAAGATGACCTTGTCCATTTTTTTATAGACCGCCTTGCTCTCCCTGGTCAAGCCGTAATAGTCGAGGAGTTGAGCAAAGACATAGTTGGATGTCGTATAGACATCCTGCCCCTGTTCCGATTCGACGGCCTCTCCATCCTCGGTGCGGCACATAGCCCAACCCATATGCGTCTCGTTGTTATTGTAGATCGTCTTGAGAATTTGTTTCGCTCTAGCTTGCGGGATAAAAGGTTGTTCCCCCATGGCGATCAATGCCCAGAGGGCATCCAGTTGATTGGTCCACACATCCGTGTTGCTCTCTTTGGTGATCGGATCATAGCACGTAATGTAGTATTGCAGTCGCATGCCCCGGCTGTTTTTGCTATCCCGCCACAATTGCTCAAATTGATCCGACACTAGGTCGAATATCTCCTGGTACTGTTTTTTGGCCGCCCCATCCTTCATCATATCCGCCATGATCAACATGGCCTGGCAGCCGGCCAAAAAGATGGTCGCATCGTAGGCGTCTACGCCAAAAAGGGTCAAATTATCGAAAGTGTTTTTGACTTCGCCGGGATTGCCCTCGGGGATGCCGTCCCCGTCAAGGTCCAGTTCTCGCAAATGATCAAAGCCAAATTTGAGCGTCTGCCAGTTTTTCTGCAAAAATTCGGTGTCCTGGGTGAATTTAACGTTGCGCAGGACTCGCGTCGCCAGCTTGGGGAACAGATCCACCCAGTAGTTATTATTATACCAGGCATAATCGCTGACATTGCGCAGTGCATGGCCTTTTGGCAAAGCGCCCAGATCATGCGCCACGCTGCCCTTGACCTTAAAAGCATCTCTTATTTGGGTCATGGAGATGTCTTTATATTCCTCCGGATGGTCTCCATAATGCAGCCTGGCCTCCACAAAGGAGGCATGATAATGGTAAAAACGCGGCCGGACATCCTCGGCCAGAATCGAATCGATGAACCGCTGGCACAGCTCTTTTTCGATATCGGGAAAGAGCAGCAGCAGCACCATGGAGTACCAATCGACATCCGAAGGATTGATGTAGGCGTAATCGAAACATTCGAGAAATCTGGCCGAATCATGTCCATCTTGATCTTCAATCCAGACAGCGGCGTTTGATAACGGAAAACTGAATTCGTTCAATATCAATCGGGTTAATCGCAGGGCGCCCGAGTTGTCATTCTGATAGGACGGACTCTTTCGCAGCAGATCGTAAATCCTGTTCTGGATGGTCTCGGTTCGGCTCAGCCATTTCTGATAATGATCCAGGGCCATTTTTGTCATATCCGTCGCTCTGGTCTTTGCATCCACGAAACTTTTCACATATTTTCGTTCAAATTCTTTCCCGTCGATGTATCTCTGTTGCGGAAAGTCCAGCGCAATGGCGATTGGGATTTTTTTTGTTGCGCCTGGCTTCAACGTAAAAGTGAGGCTGATGGCCGCTCCGTAATCCTGATTCAGCAAAGGTTTTCTCTTTTCGTAAAAACTGCCATCTTTTTTCAATAGCAAATCCTGTTTCAGCCTGTTCAAGCAAAAAGAGGGGTGCGTATCTATTTTGACTGCAGCGGTTTCCAGGGCAGCGATGACCATCCTGTCCGGGCACTCCTTGCTGGCCATGACCACTCCCCGCATGCCGGCCAGGCTAAAATCCGCATGACTATGGCCTTTGACCGGTGTGGCGCAGGCGTAAACCGTGTCCTGATCCGTGGGCTTTAATTCTTTTTCCTGAAGATTGACCAACGATGGCCGGGGAATGACGAGAGTGATGTCCTGAACGGTATTCGAAGAGTTCTTCACTTCGTACTCCTCGACACCTATGGGCATCAAGGCCTGTGCGTCGCCGGATAATAGTGGAGAGATCAGCCTTCTCGTCACAATCACTTTACCCAGTCTAAAGGTCATTTCCGCCAACGGCGTCGCCAGCGAGATGGAGACATTTTTTTCAGCTATGGGGGGATGATAATAATTTTTCAAAGCGGGCACATCGTCCACACCTTCCACAATCTTGGGATCTCTGGTGGTGAGCATGGTGAATGTATCGCCGATGCGGATGAATGGCGCCGAGGCGAACTGAATGGCGTTCTGATTGAGCAGGATCAGTCTGCCGGCGTTATTCAGCCTGTTGTACAAACCTTCCGGAGAGATGCCGATCGAGCAGGTCGGCGCACCCTGCAGGGCGATGGTCTGCGGGAATTGCAGCGTTTTGGACATGCCTTGAAAATGAACCATCATTTTATTATCGCGATAAATCTTTGCTATCTGCGCCCCGGAAATGGTGTAAATATCGCTTGTTTTTATGCGTGTTGACATGGAATGTGACCTCATATAATGAATATTTCAACGCTCAGTGAAAGGATAAAATGAAATTCAAAATTAGAACTTTATCCGGCGGTTCAGGAAATAACACTAGTCACAGGACAGAGAACCTGGCATCCTTTCGCTGCAACCAAAATGTGATGGCAATAGCGTACAGATCGAAACCGCTGAGATCGCGGAGAACCGCCAAGAAAAAGTGAGTATGAGGTTTTTCTTTGCGGATTCTCTGCGCGCTCGGCGGTCATGTCTTTGTAAACGTATTAACAATACGACAAAGTCAGAGTGCTTTTCTTGGGCGCCTTTAACTTTTTTGTCGTCCTCTTTTGCGCGCCGAGTTTCACCGGCACTTTGGTGGTCGGACAAGGTTTGATTACACCGAAAAGCAGATCGGCCGAGGCCCTGATCGAATCGGGCGTGCCGCTGAAATTGCAGAGCACGGCATCCGCTTCTTTTGTTGTGCCTTCGATGTAGGGATTATTGGTCACGACAACAACTTGCCGTCCCGCTGCCTTGAGCTTTTTGACGAGCAGCTGGTTATTGCCGGATTTGACGATGCGCGCATAGTAATTGGTCATGACGACAAGGTCCGTCTGCTTTGCCAGCGCCAGGCATTCTGCAATCTCGTCCTCAAAGGCAGAAAAAGCCGTGTCCGCTAAAACAAGATTTGTCGAATGTTTAACCATTTGCTCGCAGAACATGTGCGTGTGATGATAGGGATCTTTGCCAAGAAATTCATAAGGAATGCGCTGCTCGATGACCAGTATTTTTTTCTTCGGATTCAACGGCAGCAATTTGCCCTCATTCCTCATAATAACCTGGGCTTTTTCGGCAACATCCCGGGAGAAATCGATGATTTTTTTGTCGGTGGTGATGGCGAGAGTCGTTTTTGGATCATTTTTGCCGGCTGTCTGGAACAATCCCTGATCATATTTCATCCTGAGCAGACGAGTCACCGCTTCATTGATCCTATCCTCAGAAATCTCGCCTTTTTCAACAGCTTGCTTTATGCCAAAGAAGCATTGCGAGCGCGATTCGTCATCTGCCTTCAACAGTATGGTGTCGCAGCCCGCTTTGATCGCCAGCGCGCACGCCCGTGGCAACGGCCATTTTTTCAAAATGGCGGCCATGCCGATGGCATCGGAAACAATGACACCCTGGAAACCCAGTTCTTCTCGCAACAGGCCAGTGAGAATTTTTTCTGACAGCGTCGTCGGGAATTGATCATCAAAGGCAGGGTAAATGGAATGGCCGGTCATGATGGCTTTTACGCCGGCGGCAATGGCCGCCTTGAAGGGAACGAGCTCGACCTCCTGCATTCTTTTCTTCTTGGCATTGATGACTTCCAGCACATCGTGCGCATCGGTCGCCGAATCACCTCTGCCGGGGAAATGCTTGGCCGTCGCGGCAATGCCTCCTTTTTGCAGGCCCTTGATCAAGGCGACGGCATGTTCCGCGCAGACCATCGGATCGTCACTAAAAGAGCGCACGCCAATTTCGGGATTCTTGGGATTGATATTCACATCGCACACCGGTGAATACATTTGGGTCACGCCGATCGCTGTCAGCATTTTGGCAATGGTCGCGCCGATTTTTTGCGTCAGCTTGACGTCGCCGATAGCCGCCATGCCCATCGGCCCCGGAAATTGCCGTATGCCGCCCGCCGTGTAGTCATTTTTAAAATCGCCTTCGAAATCAATGGTCATATGCAGCGGAATGCCGGATGGCCGGTTCATGGCGATTTTTTGCATCATATTCAGTCTGTTGGTATATTCTTCCGGCGTGATGCTGATGCCAAAGGTTTTGCCGGCAAAATAGTTGTTGGTGATGGTGAAATAATCTTTTGGCTTTTTGAAATTCTGATCAATCTGCGAATTGCCCCAGTAGAGGTTTTTGCAGGTTTCCAGCGCATACGGCTCCAGGCACAGGCCGCCGCAGTGCAATCGGGTGACCTGTTCGATGCCGCTTGGCGTCAGCATGGCGCCTCGCCAGGTGAATGTCAATAGCTGGCCGACTTTTTCCGCCAGACTCATTTTTGCCAATTTTTTGCTGACAAATGTATCTCTTTCTTCAGACATCTCTGCCTCCTGGTTATAAATCGATCATTCTTCCCATTTACCATGGTCATTGGGGCCAACCCAGAATTGGCGCTTGTATGCCCAATCTTTTTCGTCTATTTTCATCTCTTTGGTCTGCCATCCGGCCTGAATCCGGCGGGTGAGATCATCAAATCCTTTGTTCCATGTCAGACCATCTGCAACGGTGACGTTCATGCTGCCGGCGGCGTTGGCATATCGCAGGCAGGACTCGATCGTATGATCCCGGACAAAAGCGGAGAGAAATCCGGCAATGGCTGAATCGCCGGAGCCCAGCGCTCCGACAAACTTTTCCTCCTGATAGACCGGAAACCAGAGCTCGCGATGCGCCCAGTTTTCCGGATCAGCGCACCGGGCAGCGCCCATTTTTTTCAGCCGCTCCTGACCAGCGGTCCGAATGTACAATCCCCTGTGGCCGCACTTGACCATGGCGATGGCCGCACCCATATTGATTAAATCGTCTCCGAGCGTAGAGATTTCTACAACCGTCATGTGGTCGAGCACGCTCTCCTTGGGTCCGAGGTTCGCCTTTTTTTCAAGAAATTTTTCCCTATATAGAAAATAAAAAATCTCTTCCGCGCTTGGCACCATAATGTCTGTCAGGGGAATCCAGTTCGTCAGGATCGCTTTCCAGTCGACCTGTCCGGCGTAGCTGTCCATATCCGGAAGCGACAGATCGAGAGCTGTCGTCGTCCCCAATTCAACTGTTTTGCGGAGAATTTTTGTCAGCTCCGCACCCGTATTTTCATAGAGCTTTCTCATCCAGGGTGGGTAGCCAAAGAGCATCAATTCTGCACGGTTAACCAGATCAAAATCCATATCGTCATAGCCAAAAGTATCGTTCGCGCCGCAGTGGTGCAGATAAAAGCGGTCAATGCCCGGTATGCAAATTGCGATGGTATACGATGTCGATTCCCCATCGACCATTTTGATGCCGGTGAAATGGCCTTCGTGTTCTTCGTACCAGTTCAATATCTGTACGCCAAAATCGTCGTTGCCGATTTTACCGATGAGTTCTGTTTTCACGCCGAGTCGACGTATGGATACGCCGGCGTTGGTGACTGGTCCGCCGCCGACCACCACACATGTGCCCATGTTGATCATTTTGCCAGGCACGAGGACGTCGGTCATTTTGGCCACTTTTCCTTCGATTGTAAAAGCGGGTATCAAGTCGAGGCAAGTATGACCCGCTGCTACGATTTGTATATCTCTATTATTCTCCATTTTTCGTCCTTTATTTGTTTTTCCACCTGATGCGTACTTTTAACCGCCAAGGGCGCCGAGAATCGCCGAGTGGTTGGATGAATCGTCCGCGTGTTTATGATTTCCTCTTAAAAATAAACAAGGGTACAAGTTGTTTTCTCTTGGCGTTTTTCTGCGATCTCGACGGTTCCAAGTAGTCATTTAAATGAAAATTAGCTCGTGCTTTGTCCAGTTTTCAGTATTGCCGCGAAGGCTAGCTTGGGCGAACTATTTTTGTCAAACAGCAAAGGATAATCCGTCCTGCCGATGACCGGCCAGTCGCTACGCCACGATTGTCGATCATGAATACCCCAGAATGTCACGCGGCTGAATTTGTCGCGGTGCTTGCGAAAGATCGAAAAGAATTCCGCGTATCGCTTGGCCTGCTCCTGTTCGACAGAGAAAGGCAGTTCGGTTTTGTACGGATCGAGCTTTCTCTGCAATTCAGGTTCCAGTGAAGCGATTGATTTGTTCATATGCTCTTCAGCGAAAGGCAGCACGGTCACATCCAGTTCTGTGATCATCAACTTGACGTTTAACCGGGAAAGAGCGCTGATAAAAGTCTCGATCTCCTCGCGAGAGGGATAATCCAGCCCCCAATGTCCCTGGATGCCGATCCCATCGATGCGAATGCCATGCGACTGCAGGTTTTGCATGAGCCGAATGACGCCCTGGCATTGACCCGGTTTCCAGAAATTATAATCGTTATAGTAGAGCTGCGCATC
>JAFGJB010000170.1 GCA_016929295.1 Candidatus Zhuqueibacterota bacterium
ATCGCGACAAGTTTGATGAATTGCGCATCGCTTCTGATACCGCCGATAACCGCGCCAAGTTTGTGCTTGGGGCGATCGTCGCCAATCATATCGTCAGCGCCATAGATGCGGTGTGGACGGTCTATCAGCATGATAAAAAGCGGATGTCCAAAATCGACTGGGATGTGCGGTTTGGCGACGGTCACATCCGGCCGACGATCAATTTGAATGTGAACGCACATTTTTAATCGGCGCTTTTGCGCTTATTTTCATGATTGCTCAACGGAGCTTTATTCTTCTCATCGCCTTCATTTCAGGCTATTTGATCCTGTTTGCTATATCATCCATCCGAGAGAAGGAACAACGTGCTACGAGAGTGTCGCTAGTGGGCTGCCTTTTGCTTTTGTGCGCAAGCGTTCTCCTTCTATTGTTCGTGTCAATACCCGTCATCTTTTGGATTTTGACATTTTCAATAATTATCCTCATCACGCTGTTTCTGATGCCCTTGGGCACGAATACACCGGTGCAGATCATCGGTGAGAAAACTCGTTACGATGAGCGAGATATAATGTTTGCGCGTGCGCATTATACCCCCGGTTCGGATGCCTATGACGACTATTATGAACGGCATCCTGATAAAGCAAAAATTGATCGGGAGATTCGCGCGATGCCCGAGTTGATGCAATCTGGCGGTCGACATTACGAACCAACAGACGCCGCAAGAGCCAGAGCAAATTTCAACTTGACAGAGCAATTGACGCTCTTCTGCAATGGTCAACCGGCACTGCAAAAAGCAGCTGCAGAACCGGATGAGATAGGACTTGAGCTCAAAAAAATGGCTATTTTATCCGGTGCGGTCGATGCGCGAATTGCTGCGCTCGATCATCAACATCTCTACTCGCATATAGGGCGACGGTTGGCCGAATATGGAACAGCTATTGAGCTGGCGCATACGCATGCGCTGGTTTACGCCGTTGAGATGGATTATACTGCCATGCAGCATGCGCCTTACATGCCCGTCATGGTCGAATCCTCAAAGCAATATCTGAAAGCTGCTGCGATCGGCGTCGCCCTCGCCTCGCACATTCGTTTGTTAGGTTACAACGCCCGCGTCCATATGGACGGCAATTACCTTATGCCGTTGCCGGCAATTGCATCGGACGCCGGTCTGGGCGAAGTCGGACGCATCGGCTATCTCATTCATCCGCGCTACGGCGCGCGCATTCGCCTCGGTGCGGTGACGACGGACATGCCACTTGCAACCGATTCTTCGATCCTATTCGGTGTGCAGGATTTTTGTCGTATATGCTTAAAATGCGCTACTCATTGTCCAGCAGGCGCCATTTCTTTCAGTGAGGAGAAGGAGGTGCGAGGTGTTCGCAAGTGGTCAACAAATCAGGAAGCCTGTTATAGATATTGGCGAACTATCGGCACCGATTGCGGCATTTGTTTGCGTGTCTGCCCGTTCAGCAAACCAACCAATATGGCGCATTCTGTGATACGCATGTTCATCCGAAGAAATGCTATATCCCGTCAAATTGCTGTCTGGGGTGACAAGTTGCTGTATGATTAAAGTACGGTGCAGAAAAATAAAAAGCATTGAGCAAAATTGGTGAATGATTTGAAAAGAGCTACGTATGATGTCGTTGTCATTGGCAATGTTGGTATTGACACCAACGTCTACTTTTATGGTGAGCCCAACTTTGACGTGGAATCCAATTACACGGAAAACATCGACTGCGTCGGCCAGGCCGGCGGCTATACGGCGCGCGGCTTTGCCCAATTGGGCTATCGCACCGCGTTCATCGGTTACGTCGGCGATGACTATGCCGGCCATTTCATACGCGACGAGTTTGCCCGTGACGGAATCAATATGGCCGGTTTGTTCATCGATCCGACCGGCACCGGCCGCAGCGTCAATTTCATGTATCCGGACGGCCGGCGCAAAAACTTTTATGACGGCAAGGCGCACATGGTGCTGCAGCCTGACATCGAGCTGTGCGCGACTATTCTTGCGCAGGCCACGTTCACCCATTTCAGCATCCCCAATTGGGCGCGCACCTTGTTGCCCGTCGCTCAGAAACTGGGGCTGACGATATCATGCGATCTGCAGGATGTCATGGATGGTCAGGATCCCTATCGTCGAGATTTTGTGCAGGCATCGGATATCCTTTTCTTTTCCGCTGTTAATTATGCTCGTCCGGAAACAGTATTCAATGCGATTCAGCGTGAATTTCCGGACAAGATACTCATTTCAGGGATGGGCGCACGCGGCTGCGCGTCATGCTCGAAAGAGGGCATTGCCTATTACGAGGCGGTTGATATGCCGGAGCCGGTGATCGATACCAACGGCGCAGGCGATGGCCTGGCGGTTGGATTCTTGTCGAGCTACCTGCTGGAAAAATATTCTTTGCCGGCGGCCGTTCTTCGCGGCCAAATCGCCGCGCGATGGACGTGCACGCAACGGGCGACAAGCGCTCACCTCATGATAAAAGAAAGGCTGGATGAAATTTTTATAACAATGACCGGAGGTCAGCTATGAAAATCAAAGTCGAGAAACCATCTGCCGAAAAACTCGTAAAGCTCGATGTCGCCAATTGGCCCATCTGGACAAAGGAGGTCTCGGAATTTCCGTGGTATTATGATGAGAAGGAAACCTGTCTCATTCTTGAAGGCCACGTGCTCGTCACACCAGAAGGCGGTGAGCCGGTTGAGATTAAGAGTGGTGATTTTGTCGAATTTCCAGTGGGACTGCGCTGCGTCTGGAAGATCACCAAAGATATCCGCAAGCATTACAATTTTGGTTGACAGGAGCCGAAAAAAAGTTTGAGAGTTTGGTGTTTAATACTTATATTAAACACCATTTGACGAGATGATTATGAAAGTTTGTAATCCAAACATGCTTTTTATCATTTGGGCTCACCCTACACCCCGCCGTCTTCGCCCCGTGTGCTAATGCGCTGTGCGCGATAGTGCATGCGGGGGCATATCTGCAATCACTAAAATTCCCACTATTTGAGAAAGCTACATGGACGATTTTGATTTCATTCCGAGTCGAGGTACGGTCACCTCGCCGAAAGGATTTAAAGCCAGCGGTGTTTACTGCGGTTTAAAAAGAAAAAATAAAGATATCTGTCTCATGCTCAGCGATGTTTCAGCAGCTGTCGCGGGATTGTTCACAACCAATCTGGTGCCCGCGCATTGCGTCGTCTACAACAAAGAGCGTGTCAAATCGGGCTCGGCGCGGGCGCTCATCGTCAATGCCGGTAATGCGAATTGTTGCACCGGTGAGCGCGGTTGGCGAGATACTCTAGACATGGCAGAAAGAACAGCGACATTGCTCGGCATCCAGGCCTCGGAGGTGCTGGTGCTGTCAACCGGCGTCATCGGCGAATACTTGCCCATGGAAAAAATTTACACTGGCATCCGTAAGGCTGTTGATGCGTTGTCATACGATGGCGGCGTGCAGGCGGCGCGCGCCATCATGACGACCGATACTGTACCCAAACATTTTTCTGTCGAGTTTGTCATCGATGATAAAAAATGCACCATAGGCGTTATGGCAAAAGGCAGCGGCATGATTCATCCGAACCTGGCGACGATGTTTGCTATCTTTACTACTGATGTCGATATCGACGCGAAATTGTTGGATGAGGCCTTTCGCACCGCTGTCAATGATTCATTCAACATGATGACAATTGACGGTGAGACGAGCACCAATGACACGGCTCTTATTTTTTCCAACGGCGCTGCCGGGCATGACAAAATCGTCACCAAAGGCGAAGATTATGACAAATTCGCCGCCGCGCTCATGAATGTGGCGAAAAAGGCTGCGAAAGCAATTGCCGAAGATGGCGAAGGAGCGACCAAGTTTGTCGTGGTCACTGTCAGTGGCGCGGTATCAAAGGAGGATGCCGTCAAAGCGGCCAAGGCGATTGCCAGGTCTCTGCTGGTCAAGACAGCCATTTTCGGCAAAGATCCCAATTGGGGACGCGTGGTGCAGTCGGCCGGCGCCAGCGGCGCTCGCATCAATCCGGATGAATTCTCCGTTGAATTCGCGGGTGTCAAGGTCGCTGAACATGGCGGCGCCATTCCATTTAATCGCGAAAAGACCGTCCGGATGATGGATGGTAAGGATGTGCATCTGAAAATTGATCTCGGTGTCGGCTGCGAGACCGCAAGTGTCTTTACATGCGATTTGACCTATGATTACGTGACGATAAATGCCGAATATCATACCTAGATTAGCAAAAGGAGATTTGAATGTTATTTAGCAAGAAAATAGCTTTCATTGGCTCGGGAAACATGGGCGAAGCCCTGCTGGGTGGCCTGCTCAAAGCCGAGCTGACCAATCCTGAAAACATACTTGCCACCGATATACGCGACGATCGGCTGCAGGAGATCCAGGCAAAATGGCGAGTGACAACGACGACAAATAACCACGAGGCGGTGCACTTTGCCGATGTCATCGTCCTGTGTGTGAAGCCTCAGGCGCTCAGACAACTCCTCGATGAGATAAAGAATGACGTGCGGGATGATCAGCTCATCATCTCCATTGTCGCCGGCATCACGACCCGCATGATCAGCACATTCATCGGCAAAAAGAATCCCGTCGTTCGCGTGATGCCGAATATTCCCGCCGTCGTCGATGAGGCTGCCTCCGCTCTCTGCACTGGCGAGTTTGCGGCAGATGTTCATAAGGCGATCGCGATGAAAATACTTGGCGCCGTCGGTGAAGTCGAAGTCGTCTCGGAAGATTTGATGGATGTCGTCACTGGCCTCAGCGGCAGCGGTCCAGCCTACATTTATATGATCATCGAAGCGCTCACCGATGGCGGCGTCATGATGGGTCTGCCGAGAAATATTGCCACACGACTGGCGACGCAAACCGTTCTCGGCTCGGCAAAACTGGTGCGCGAGACCCATGTGCATCCCGCCATGCTCAAAGACCAGGTGACCACTCCCGGTGGCACGACCATACTCGCCATCAAAGAGCTGGAAGAGAGCGGCTTGCGGCCCATGCTCATTCGCGCCGTCGAGACAGCGACTAACCGCTCGCGCGAATTGTCACATTTGCTGGAGAAAAAGAATAATTTAGACTGACAGCTGGCCGATCAGGAGCCAGTAACGTCATTTTGAGGACAGTCATGAAAGTCGGGATCATAGGTGCAACCGGATATACAGGGGAGGAATTGCTAAAGTGCCTCGCACGACATGGGGGCGTCGAGGTGGCATTTGTCAGCTCGGAACAGCGAGCGGGCGTTTCGCTGAAGGAGGTGTTTCCGCATCTGCCCGCCTACGCTGATCTCACCCTCTGCACGACGGAGGAATCGACGCGCATTGATGTGGATCTGGTTTTCACCTGTCTGCCTGCGGGTGAGTCCGTCAAATGGGGAAAACGTTTCCTCGATAAAGGCTCTAAACTCATCGATCTCGGTAGCGATTTTCGTTTCAGGTCAGCGGATATGTATACGAAATGGTATCATATTGAGCACCCGCACCCCGAACTGCTGCCTGATGCCGTCTACGGACTGACCGAATGGCATCGCGATGACATTGCACATGCGACAATCGTCGGCAATCCCGGCTGCTATCCCACCAGTGTCTTGCTCCCTCTGTTGCCGTTCGTCGCAGCGGGACTGGTTGCTGACGCGCCCATCATCATCGATGCCAAATCCGGTGTGTCCGGCGCCGGCAAAAAGGCCACGGACGTCACACATTATGTATCGGTGAACGAAAATGTGACGCCGTATAAAACGGGGCGGACGCACCGCCATGTTGGAGAAATGGAAAAAGAACTGCGGGCTGTTGGAGGCAAGCAGACGATTGTTTTCACACCTCATTTGGTGCCGCTGACGCGCGGCATGCTATCGACGATTTACGTTCAATTGGCTGAAGAAAAATCCCGGGATGACCTGTTTGAGGTGTTGGCAAACACTTATAGCGCCGAGCCTTTTGTGCATATACTCACTGACAGGATGCCGGATATGAGAGTAGCACAAAACAGCAATTTGTGTTTCATCAGTCTGCAAAAAGTAGCGGAAGCCAATTGTCTCATATTGTGTTCAGCCATCGATAATCTGGGCAAAGGCGCCAGCACCCAGGCAGTGCAAAATATGAACGTGATGCTCGGATTTGCGGAGACGGCCGGCTTGCTCTAGGTCTTTTATCACTGCTCAGGCATTTGATCCAGAAGAGGAAAAAGAGAATGAGAAGAATACTGCTTAAAATCGGCGGCAAAGCGTTTTCCGATAAATCGGGCTTTGAAGAGCTGGCGACGGCCATCCTGTCGGCGAGCGCTGAGGTGATCATCCTGCACGGCGGCGGCGCAGAAATCTCGCAGGCACTCGCAGAAGCCAGGAGAGAAAGTACTTTTGTCGATGGGGTGCGTGTTACGCAAAAAGCGGATATGGAGATCATTGAGCATGTGTTGTCGGAGAGAATAAACGGCCGAATTGCGAGGTATTTGTCGGAATTCGGAGTCGACTGTCTTCGACTTGCCGGAAATTCGCATTCCCTTTTCATCGCTCGCAAAATGTTGCTGAACGGCGCAGATATCGGCTGCGTCGGTGAGGTCGTCAGGGTCAATCCGGCAGTGGTTCTGCAGGCTGTCGCTGAAAAAAAGGTACCGGTGGTGTCGCCGATATCGGCGGACGAGGATGGACTGACTCTCAATGTCAATGCCGACACGGCAGCGGCGGCCTTGGCTGTCGCTGCGAAATGCACGGATCTCGTCTATTTTTCCGATGTGCCTGGTGTCATGGATGAAAACGATAATGTGGTGCCATCACTATCGATTAAAGCCGGGTCTTTTCTCATTCAAAAGGGCATCATTGTCGGCGGCATGCTGGCCAAGATGGAATCCATATTTCACGCTGTGAAGCAAGGAGTGCAAAAAGTGCACATCACTCGATGGCAGGGACAGAATACGCTGAATTATCTCATGAATGACATCGATATCATCAAAACGACAATTCAAAAGTGAGGTGAGTGTGGACGCTCAGCAATTGATACGCCTGGAAAATGAGGTTCTGCTCGGGACTTATGCGCGGCCCGATTTCATCATCACGTGCGGCGCCGGCAGTTTTCTTTATGACAGTGCGGGAAAAGAGTATCTCGATTTTGTCGCCGGAATTTCCGTGTGCGCCTTTGGCCATGCGGATGAACAGTCGCGCAAGGTTTTAGCGGAACAGGCGTCAAAGCTGTGGCACTGTTCGAATCTTTATCATACGGAACCGCAAGTGCGCCTGGCACATTTACTGGTGCAAAACACTTTTGCCGACAAGGTGTTCTTTTGCAATAGCGGCACCGAAGCCAATGAAGCGGCCATTAAATTCGCGCGCAAATGGGCGACGAACGAAAAAGAGCATGCCGTCGAGATCATCTCCATGAAGCAGAGTTTTCATGGCCGCACCTATGGCGCCTTGTCGGCGACCGGGCAGACAAATTTCCATCAAGGCTTTCAGCCCATGTTGCCGGGATTTCGTTTTGCTGATTTCAATGACCTCGCATCGGTGCACGATCTCATCCATGATAAAACATGCGCCATCCTCATCGAGCCGGTTCAGGGTGAAGGCGGCATCTTCCCGGCAACAGTCGAGTTCGTGCGCGGTTGTCGGCAACTGTGTGATGAACACCATCTGCTTCTGATATTCGATGAGATTCAGTGCGGTTTTGGCCGGACGGGCAGTTTCTGCGCCTGTGAGCAGTATGATGTCACGCCCGATATCATGACAAATGCCAAGCCCATTGCCGCAGGGCTGCCGCTGGGAGCGGTGTTGTTGACGGACGCCGTGGCGCAGTACATCAAGCCGGGCGATCACGGCACGACTTTTGGCGGCGGACCACTGGCTGCAGCAGTGGCATACGATGTATTGACAAGAATAGTCGAGCCGTCATTCCTCAAGGAGGTAGCGGAAAAGGGCACATATATGTTTGAGAAATTGACAGAGCTGAAAAAAGATGTGCCTTATATTATTGATGTACGCGGACGAGGGCTGATGCTGGCCATTGAGCTAGCGATCGAAGCCAAACTATTAGTCAATGCCTGTGCGAATGAAGGATTGCTCATATGCAAGACAGCCGGCCAGGCCGTGCGCTTTTTACCGCCACTCAATATTTCCAGAGAGCAAATTGATATGGGCATAGCAAAGCTCAAATCAGCATTTATAAAAATTGGAGAGAGCAATGGTTCGCCGAGCTAAAGTCAGGGATGTGCCGCAGATGGCCAGGCTCATCAACGCCTATGCGCAAAAAGGGCAGATGCTCGGCCGACCGATGATCGAACTGTACGAGTCCATCCGCACATTTGCTGTGGTCGAGCGCGATGATAAAATTGTCGGATGTGGCTCTCTGGCTGTGATATGGAACGACATTGCCGAGGTGCGCGCCGTTGCCGTTGACGCGGACTATCGCGGCCAGGGTATTGGTCGCGCCATTGTTGAGGCGTTGCTCGACGATGCCAAAGAGCTGGAAATTCCGCGGCTTTTCTGTCTGACCTATCAGCCCGGCTTTTTTAAAAAGCTGGGATTTAAGGATCTTGATAAACATGACCTGCCGCACAAGGTGTGGAAAGATTGCATTAACTGCCCCAAATTTCCCGACTGCGATGAAATCGCGCTCATTCTTCATTTTGATGCGGCGCACACCTAAAAAGATGTTCTATCAACCAGACATCCACAGGGCGATGGGGCGCAAGGGAGTCACTAGCTTTGAATGACCCCATCTCTGTAATACAAATCAGCGACATCTTAAGTTTTAAAGCTAACCGCAAAGGGCGCCGAGAATCACAGAGTAAAAGAAGCGAAATCGGGCAAGATCTCTGCGACTCTCGGCGCCCTTTGCGGTTTACATGTTTTTGGTTGCGGCGCAAGGCCGCGCGATGACCACATCGGTCAAGAGAGCGATCGGCGTGCTTTCTAAATAAATCTCGCGTCAGAGGTCCCAAGGCCGATTTTGCGCCCATCATTTTTTAAGATTAGCCATGTACGACGACGCGCGTATCGATCGATGCATCCACAATCTCTATCTGGCTGACGTCGTAGATGCCCATGCCGGCTTCCTGGGCAATGCGCAAATAGTTGTCCGTGCCGGAAAAATTGCCGGGCAGGGAATCGCTGGCAAAACATCCCTCAAAATCGCCTGCCATGGGATCCCAGCCAATGACCTGCGTCGAGATGGAATCGACAGCGACCGGATCTTTGCCGATGATCAATTTGTCGTATCGTGCCGGTTTGAATCCGGTATTCCACGTCCCCTCGCCATTATCCGCCGTTTGAATGGCGTCATTGATGGCGAAATGAATGGGACGGATTCGACAGATATCTAAAAAGTTGCGCACCAGGGTCGGCATGCCTCTTTCGTGCATGGATTGCCTTGATCCACCTTCGCTGCCCTCTTTGCCATCGTTGTAATTCGTATAAATGGACAGCGGGATGGAGCCCACCATGTTTTTTAACGAGTGGGTCACGCCGGCGCCATAATGCCTCTTCGCTTTGGGCAATGAGACAAAACAATCCAGCTCGTGTAAAGCGCCATTATGATAGTAGTGCGGCCAACGGCCGAGAGGATTTGGAACCTCGACCTTAACAAAATCCGCATGCGGCGCTTTTTTATTGAGATTGACAAACTCGGCGCCGACCGCGTTAACGGCATCAGCATAGCCATAGCCTGAATAGGATTTTTGGTCATAGATCGCTTCCATGACAATCAGCCGTCCTGCGCCTGCATCTTTGAATAATTCCAGACAGACGCGCAAAATGGTGGGGTGCGTCCAAAAGAGCTCGGTCGCATCCAGGCCGTAATTTCTCGGACATTTATCCGCGCTGGCCGAGCCACCGGTCATGTTGAGTTTGATGCCGACCGTGTCGCCGGATTTGCAAATATCTCCCAGACCACCCAGCTTGTCAACTGCAGATTCAATGTTCGCGCGCAAGGTCGCGTAATCATAGGTTGAAATGTTATTCGTCGCCACTTTTACGCTTGCGTTGCCGTTCGATTCTCCCGCTTTGCCGGATGGCGGTGCGGCTGGTTGCCGCGTGCTGGATTGAGATGTGTGAGCGAGCGGATTGCTGTTTTTGCTGCATGCGGCTGTGATGACGCCGGCTGTCGCCAGCCCGACTGCGGAGACAAAACGCCGTCTCGATATCTGTCTCTCCTCGCCCTCCTGCAATTGTCCTGCTCTGGGATTGTTATCTTCCTTCTTCATCTTGGTTTCCTTTTCACTGATTCTTCTGGTTATCTATTTTGACAAGGTAGTCATTTTTCCGGCTATTATCAAGGCAGTATCTTTATGAGATTGAACGGCGGAACGTCCATAAAGTTCGCAAAAAAAAGCCCGACGTCATGGGTCGGGCTTGCGGGGATGAGATGAGACGATGCTCAGGCTTTCACTCTTCTTCTTTTATTTCTAACCTTCGTTCGATTCTGGCCGGGGTTTCATCGCCGTGCCACATAAAGTCGAACGGCTCGTCATCCTTGAGCATGAGGATATCCTTTTGACCCTTTAGGCCGCGCGGGCGCCAGTTCTTTTTCTGCTCATCCGTTAAGAGATCGCGCTTTTTGAACTCGCTGGCGATGCGCTTTTTTTCAATGGAGGCTTGCATCGAATGAATGTCATCGATGAGGGAATTGATTTTTTTCAGATCGGGATTCGCTTCCTCCAGCTCGATGTCCAATTCGAGCTTTTTGACGCCGAGCTCATTTTTAATACTCAATGTCTCTTTTTCGAATGCCAGATCCAGTTTTTTGAATTCTTTTTTCTGCTCATCGGTGAGATTCAATCTGCTATTCAACATGTCCTCAGCTTGGCGGATTTTGATGATTTTTTTGTCACCTTGCACGCGAGTATCAACGTCCACGCTTTTTTGTGCGAGCAGCAGGGTGCTGAAAATAATTGTACAGACCATGAATGTGAAAGTCACTTTTTTCATAGCGTACCTCCTTCTACTGTTTTTCTTTTAGCTCAATGGTTTGGGTTTTGTCATTTGTTTCAATTTCCAAAATCTTTTCAGTCATCTCTTCTTCCTCATAGAGGATGCTTGTGCTGTCGCCTTTTTTGATTTTTATGATCTTTGTTGCTATCCGATGTGGTCGCAAATCCTGAATGAAAAATCGCCAATCCTCGGGCGGAAGAAGCGGTTTTATCGTCAAAAGATGATCGATGGTCAAACGCTCGGCCGCTATTTGTTTGGCGGTCAACGCGGCGATATTCATCTCCAAAGAGTCGCGATCGACTTGATTGCTCATCAAATGCGCAATAATTGCCTCGCGCTCCGCGTCGATGGATGCTCGTATGAGGACGAGCTGCTCGTGATAGTCTCTTCGTAATGAATCAATTTTTCCCTTTACATTGGCTGGTACATGAGGAGCACCGTGCAACATTATCTCGCGATTCAGCGGAGTTTTTCCGTGAAAGGCTTGATCGCTCTGATGCTCGTTTGTTCGCCAAAAGTAGACGAGTGTGCCAACCACAGCAATATTGACCGCCACGGAGAACAAAAGTGCCAATAGTGTCCATCGTGCGTTCATATGATCCTCATTTTTGTATTGCGTTCATGCTCACATAGGTCGCCGTGATGGAACCGACGGGCAAAGGCTCAAAAAAGGTGCTATCGACGAGAGAGGTGTGTGTTTGCGGTTCAACGATCGGCGTACGTTTGAACGTATTGTGCAGCTGTATGCCAAGCAGCACGCCCAATACCAGTCCCGCGAAAACGATCGAGGGTGCGAGCACCTTTTGCAGTAATGACCAGACTGGCAAAGGCTGATCGCTCTTTGCGCTGATGGCGGCTTTAATTCGAGTGAGCGTAAAAGCATCCGCCTGCAACCGCAGATCATCTTGCAGCAAATCTTCGAGCTGTTCAAGTTGGTGCAGTACAGTCGAGCAGTTCTGACAAGACTGCAAATGATCTCGCACCTGTTCTTGTCGTCGGGAGTCCAACTGCTCGTCTATGTAAGGTGATAATTTCTTTCTTATCTGCCTGCAATTCATGGTTGTCCCTCATTGTGGCATTATGACGAAATATACTCAGTCATAGACGATTTTAATATCTTTGCCAGCTTTTGCCGTGCGCGAAACAGGCGTGACTCGACAGAGCTCACGCTGATGTTCATGATATCTGCGATCTCTTTATAAGACAGACCTTCAAAACGATGCAAAACGACAATGGTTTTTTGACTCTCTCCCAGCTGATTCAAAGCCTCGCGCACGAGATGCGCCCTTTCTTCTTTTTCCAGAGCCGAATGAGGATTTTTTGCGTCAGCTATAAGAGCAATCTCTGCCGTAAAAGATCGGATCCTGGATCGCCGTTTTCGCGACCGTGCGACATTCAGCGCATGATTGGCGGCAATTCGATACAGCCAGGTTGAAAAAGATGCCTGTGGCTTAAAGCTCGCCAGCGCATGATAGACTTTGATGAATATGTCCTGCGCCGCATCGCGAGCTTCCTCCTCGTTGCCGATGAGGCGAAAACAGGTGTTGAGTACCCTGTCCTGATAACGAAGGACCAATTCATCAAAGACGTGCAACTGACCATGTCGAAATTGCTCTACAAGCTGCTCGTCGTCCATTCACCTTCCGCTGTCTGATCTGATCTTTAAACACTTTTATGCGTAAAAACTTGCGGCCTAAAAAATGTAGCGATTCAAGACACTATAAGCAAACTGACACTTTATAATACGAAAAATCAACTGGAAAAGTTTTTCTCTGAATGCCGGCTGTTTTAATGTTTATAATTCTATAAAAAACAATAGTCATTTGCAGCAGGATAAATGAGGGAACCGTCAAAACTGGCATTCGATTTGTTATGTCATTCATCGAAACAGCTGAATGCGAGGATGATGCAGAATGATGAATTTAAGAGATATAAAGAGCAACATGCGACTGGCATTCGTCGTCCACATATTATCGTGCACTCTTTTGGTGGCACAACCAGCCAGGAGTCTCGATTTTGTGCCGGTGGATAACGATTCTGACATCATCGCTCTCATTCAAGATCATGCAAATGATCCTTTTAGCAAAGAGGTGAGGATACAGTTCCAGGTCGGCGGTACTGTGCACGTAATCGTTAAAATCACAACGCTGCAGGGAGAGGTCGTTCGGCAATTGATGTCCAGCGTCTTGAGTGCCGGTTTACATACCATCACGTGGGATGGCAGGTGCGATGATGGGCAGCCGGCAGCGAGCGGCGTCTTTATGTATGAAATTCAAACTGAGCGGATAACTCGTTCAGCGACTTGCGCGCTGTTATATTAGATTGTGTTGACTCTCTCATTTTTTATATTACATGCTCCCTCCACAAATGAAAGAGCAAGGATGCTGTCGGCGTCTTTGCTCTTTCTATTTTTGGGCAGGATGACGACAGTGTAACGACCATAGCGGAGCAATTCATTTATATTCTTGTTTGTGTCGAAATGAGGTGTGAGAAAAAATGCCCTCTGAAGAGTTGCGAAAATTACCGGAGAAAAACAACAGGTTCGCAACTGAGACTCTGCACAGTCAGCCGATTGAGGTTTTTTTTGAAAAATTTATTTTTATTCATATTCATCCGTGCGCGAATCCATGTCATTGTCAGTAGTTAATAATGCATTTTAAATGAGAGAGATGTTGAACAAATTCTAAATTATGGATTAGAATGATGAGGATAACCGAGATTAATATCAAGCTGAGAGAGGAGCCTAAACTAAAAGCGTTTGTTAATGTCACATTCGAAAATGTTTTTTCAGTTAAAGGGCTCAAAATCATTAGCAGTAAAAAAGGACTGCTCTTGTGCATGCCTTCACGGAAGGTGGAAGACGGCACTCAACGTGATATTGCACATCCTATCAGCAAAGATTTTCGCACGCAACTGGAGACAGAAGTGCTCAACGAGTATGAGCGCGTGCTAAAACGGCGGGAGAATGAACCCACGAATGGCGGCGCCAAAATGGAGGGACACGTCATCTTTGCTGAGGGTTGACAAAGAGGAAAAGCAGATTTTAAAGGCCAAATTCGTTTGGCCTTTTTTTATTTTGGGGCGAGATATTGACATTTAATGCCTGGATTTGTATAATTTCAGGTTGCATCTTCCGTTCACGAGCCAGTGCAGTTGACTGAAGGGACTAGTCATCATGTTCAATCTTTGCTCTGCACGCGCGCAAATCAAATTGCACGCCGCCAGCCTGGGTGCTGCCTCCACGGGTGTTCAAATTGTTTTATTGAGACAATTCATGACTATCCTCTACGGCAACGAGCTCGTCATCGGTGTTGTCCTGGCACTCTGGTTGCTGTGGATGGGAGTCGGCAGTTTTCTCGGGCATGCCTGGTGGAAAAGGCGCGATCCCGGACAGTCGATATTTCCGATTTTACTCATTTTCAATCTCATCGTCGCCATTTTTGTCTATGGCGCCAGCAAGTATGTTCGTCATTTTATGCAGGTGCCATATGGGGAGCACCTCTCTTTTGCCGATCTGTTCGTTTTTGCCGGTTCGGTTCTGTGCGCACCGGCGATGCTGTTCGGATTTTTGTACTCTCTTCTTGCCCGCTTGTCTCGGACGCTTGATTCGAAGAAAGAGACGGCCGCTTTTATCTATGGCTACGAGGCGATCGGCACATTCATAGTTGGCATCGCACTGACATTTTTGCTAATGAAATATTCAAATTTGTTCTGTCTTTTCGCCCTTGTTTTCCTTCAACTTGTGCTGTTCTGTCGAAAGGACAGGATTCTGGCACTGCTGGCGCCTTTGATCGTCTTTGCTCTCCTGATGATACCACCGACACCGCGTAAATTTGAGGGGTATTTGCTGCGTAAGTACTGGGAAAGTGTTGATGAGACCATCGTGCTGAGAGATTGGCAGTTTTCCAGGTTTGGTCAATCCTCTATACTGGAATGGGGTGGGGAAAAATTTCTCTATCATAACGGCACCAAAGTAGCGGCTTTGCAAAACAATATCGATAATCAGATCTGTGCTGCGACTATACTGTCGCAGCATCCGCATCCACAGCGAATTCTCCTGATTGAAGGAAATGCCGGCGGTCTCGCACTGCAATGCGCCAAGTTTGTCCATGTCGATGTCATGGAAATGGATGGCGCCATGTTTCATTTTGCCCGGCGGCATATGGACTCTTGCTCGGGAGAGTGGAACAGGGAAAATATCCATATCGAGGTGACCGATGCCCGCCGAGCGCTTCGCCACATCGATGCCTTTTGGGACATGATCATCCTCAATGTTGGCGCGCCGGCGACCGCTTTGTCCAATCGCTATTATACTCAACATTTTTTTGCGCTGGTCAAAGAGCGACTTGCTGCAGACGGCATTTTTACGATTTGTCATTTCCCCTCCGCCGAGAATTATCTGGGTGAAGAGCTTTTATCTCTCAATAAAATTCTCCTGAATACGTTGCAAAGCGAGTTTGCCGATGTATTGGCGTTGCCGGGCGACGATGCCATATTTTTCGCCGCTGATTCTCCATCGCTGCTGGTGAGCACTGCCGAGGAGCTGGAGGACAGATATCGCGCCTTTCATTTGTCCCAGCAGCATTTTATCCCGCAGATGTTTCATTATATCTATTCCCAGCAAAGGATAGACGATTTTGCCGCACAACTGAACTCGGCTGCGGAAACTCGCATCAACAGTGATTACAGTCCGATATCCTATATGTTTGATTTTCTCATCTGGCATAAAATTATTCGCGGCGACAGCGCAATGATGCGTCTTTTTTCCACCAATGGCATTCGCTTGATATTTCTTGGGTGCATCTTGTGCGTGATCCTGTCACTGCTCGCATCAGCACATGGCAGCCGGGCTGCTGCTCGAATTCGCACGACGGCCTTCATTGTCGGCTTCATGGGAATGGCCTTGAGCATGGTGCTGGTCTTGGCTTTTCAAACGTTTTTTGGTTATATCTATGCGTGGATAAGCTTTGCCACAGCGACTTACATGGCGGGTATGGGAGCGGCAACGTTGATCGTCAACAACAGGATCGCTCATTTGGATGCCGCAAGAGTTTTGGGGCGAATTTTAGGGATTGCGATCATTCTGCAGCTGGCGCTGACGCCAATTTTGACTTTCATGAACTCCCCGGTGCTCTATATTTTGCTTTTTATGTCAGCCGGCGCTCTCGTCGGGGCCGCCTATCCCCTCATATGTCGCCTCTATTTTCACGCGACGTCTCAACCTGAATTGGGCAGTATATACGCTGCCGATGTTCTGGGAGGCGCTGTTGGTGCACTTTTCATCACCAGCATCCTCATTCCACTGAGCGGATTTTTTTTCACTTTATTGTTTTCGGCGCTGCTCTGTTTGTCGGCGTGGATTTACATTAAAAAGCGTCAGCGAACGGTTGCGATGAGCGAACGCGGAGGGACATGACGCCTGAGTTAATTGATTGAATTAAAATAGACGTAACGAAGACCAACCGGACGGATTTCATCTGCGAGCCAACCCAGCCATAACTCGACGCTGTGTTTCAGCTGGATCTGCGGGCAGTAGGTGAGACCGATGCTGCCGCTGGGATAAAGTTTTTGAGTGATTTCGCCGTTTGTCTTGAAAAACAGCATGTCTCCCCCGATTTCAAAAAATGGCGTCCATTCCTTCGATGGCGTGATGTCTTGCACGGCGCCGAGATGCATGCCGACCGGGAAGCCCGCCAATCCCACATAAGAGCCAACTCGGATCGCCGTATTCGCGTCAATTTGATGGCGATACGCCAGCCCGAGAAGGATTTTGCCGGAGAGCGTTAAACGCAATTCCATGCCGTGGCTGGACGCCGTCTGATTGGCGAGCACTGTGAAAAAAATAGCTATGTAATATATGTATTTCACGCCTCAAGATATAGAGTTCATATATTTTATGCAAGTTATTATTCGCAAAGCATTTAACATTTTTTAGCATACGAATTAAGTTGAACTTTATAAATTTTCTTTTATATTATTCGAGTCTCGACTTTTCGTCGATCTCATTTTATTCACCTTGTCGGCGCCTTCGCAACTCCATAATCAATTTTTGCGTGCATGATCGCGAGACGGATCACATCGACGTCAAAGGCGGCGTTTTTTTACCAAAGTGCAGGAGTCAAAACGTTCTGTGGCCGAAATGAAGGAAATTATTTTTGATGAGGCGCCCGTATTCCAAAAGGCTATCGTAGCAGCTGCCTTTTCTCCTCGCCTAACAGCTGTGCTGAACGAAGCGCATCGAATCCTGCAACTATTGGGCGCCTGGCCGATCATTGTGCACGCGGGAGATGAATCTCCTGCCACTCGTACAAGATTGGAAGAGGCAATCGATCGATCCAGTTTTTCAGAACATCCGCCCGTTTGCATCATTCAACATGGCGCGCCCGCCGATGTGCTCATCCAGGCGGCAAAAGAACACGCGGCTGACCTGCTCGTTGCGGGTGCACTTGCCAAAGAAGGGGTTTTCAAATATTATCTTGGCTCTGTAGCCCGCACGATCGCGCGACATGCACCCTGTTCCGTGCTGTTATTCACTGAACCGCAGGTGAATCCGAGCTCTATTCAAAAAATTCATTGTGCGGTAGAATATCGTCAAGGCTCGGAAAAGGCTGTCTACGTCGCCGCGTGTCTAGCATCTTATTTGGGGACCGGAGATCTTTATTACACCCATTCTTTCACCAGCGAAGAACTCGAAAAGAAAGATGTGGAGAATCGCAGCGAGTTCATTCGTCAATTTTATCAAAATGAGGATAAAAAGCTGGCAGAATTCATCAAAAGCGCCGGCGTCAAGAATGTCCCGTACAGCGCGCGCTGCCTGTATGATCAGGTTCGTACGACCACCCTCAACTTTACGCGCGAGTTGCAGGCGGACCTTTTTATCATTCACGGACCGACTGACCGCTTCAGCTTGTGGAACAGGATGTTCGGCCATGATCTCGAGATCACCCTGCAGCATCTGCCATGCAGTTTGTTGTTGACAAGATAATGGCGATCTCCTCGAAAAGCCGGCCTCTCTATATTAATTTTTCGCTGATCGATTTTGCCTGCATGAATAGACCCAGATAATCCTGGCCGCCGGCTTTAGAGTCGGTGCCGCTCATATTGAAGCCACCGAAAGGATGCGCGCCGACCATGGCGCCGGTGCATTTTCGATTGATATATAAATTCCCGACAAAAAAGTCGCGTTTCGCTTTCTCTATTTTGAAACGATCTCGAGTATAGACCGCACCTGTGAGACCATACTCTGTGCTGTTGGCAATATTGAGCGCGTTGTCAAACGAAGAGGTTTTCAGCACTGCCAGCACCGGGCCAAAAATCTCCTCCTGATCCAGACGGGCGCCGGGTTGAATGTTTTTAAAAATTGTCGGCTTGATGAAATAACCATCGCCGGGCGCTTTGCCGCCGCCGGTCAGCAGATCGCCTTCGGCTTTGCCGAGTTCAATATAACGTAAAATTTTCTCTTCCGATGCCTGATTGATGACCGGTCCCATGACGTTTTTCGCATCGCGCGGATCACCAATGGTTATTTTTTCCGCGAGATCAACCAACATTTGGGTGAACTTTTTGTGAATTTTATCCAGGACAATGACGCGAGAACAGGCTGAACATTTCTGCCCCTGATAGCCAAATGCGGATGCGATGACATTGGCAGCAGCGTCGTTCAGGTCCGCGTCTGTATCCACGATGATCGTGTCCTTGCCGCCCATTTCGGCAATCACTCGTTTGATCCAGAGCTGTCCGGCACTGTGTTTGCCGGCCAGCTCGATGATTCGCAATCCGACTTCTTTGGAGCCCGTGAAGGAGATGAAACGGATTTTCGGATGTTGCACGATGTAATCGCCGATTTCGCTGCCGCTGCCAGGGATAAAATTCAATACGCCGGCCGGCAAGCCGGCTTGCTGCATAATTTCAACGAGCAAATGGCCGACGGCTGGAGCATCGCTGGCAGGTTTGAGCAGAACGCAGTTGCCGGTCACAATAGCTGCAACCGTCATCCCCGTTAGAATTGCCATGGGAAAGTTCCACGGCGGAATGATCGCCCCCACACCCAATGGCACATATCGCAGTTCCGGCAGCTCATTGGCAAAGGCCGTCACCCCTTTGATCTCACTCCAGCGAATCATTTCGCGGGCGTAAAAGTCGCAAAAGTCGATGGCCTCCGAGGTGTCGGCTTCGGCTTCAATCCAGCTCTTGCCGGTTTCAACAATCATCCAGGCGTTGATCTCAAACTTGCGGCGACGCATGATTTGCGCTGCTTTCAGCAGCACGATGGCACGTTCTTGCGCTGGAACCTGACGCCAGGTCTCCCACGCGAGCATGGCCGCGTCTATTGCCATGTCCACTTCATGTTTGCTCGCTTTGTAAAATGCGCCGATGATCGCTTCCTTGTCTGATGGGTTGTAGCTCTTGAAAAGACGGTCACTTTTGATCTTTTTGCCGTCGATAAACAATTCATATTTGCGGCCAAACTGATTCTCAACAAACCTGATCGCTTCTTCCTGAGCGGCTTTATTTTCCGGATGACTAAAATCGGCATAGGGTTCATTACGAAATTCGGCTAGCATGGTGACCTCCTGTTGAAGCTTTTCTATCGTATTCATGTGATTTCATCTGTCTTGTGCCGCTTGCTGACAACTGTCACATCATCACTGCAATTTCTTTACAATCTCTTCGGTTGTCGGAAAGCGTCCCAGAGCCTTTTTTGAAAAAATGAGAACATTATCTCTTTTCACCTCAAAAACACCGCCGCCGGAACGTATGAGCTCGATATCGATGCCGAGAGCATTTTTAATATCAGCTGCCAAACTGACAGCCTTTGGGTAATAATTTCACATGCCGCAATATTCAATTGAAACGTGCACGGCCAATCCTTTTTTGTGAGGTTCTGTGGCTTTTATGGCTATTCATCGTCGGTCATAAGCAAACCATCTTGGTGATTTTGCTTTTCGGCCAATATAAGAAAATGATATAGCATTGTCAATAAAAGGTCTGTGTTGAATATTTTTGCTTGTGATTCGCTGTCATTTTCTATATAATAGCCTCTGATACTGCTTTTTCCTGTAACTGTTGACATCGATTAAGGAGCAACGGGCATGGAATTGATAACTGTGCAAATTGAAAACAAGACCAACTTGAATTTTGTCCTCGGCCAGGCTCATTTTATCAAAACATGCGAAGATGTCCACGAAGTTTTAGTGGGCGCAATTCCGGGCATCAAATTTGGATTTGCTTTTTGTGAATCATCAGGTCCGCGCCTCATACGCTACACCGGCACTGATGACGAACTCGTCAAGCTTGCCATTCATAATATGGAACAAATTTCAGCCGGTCATGTTTTCATTCTGTTTTTGCGAAATGCATTCCCCATCAACATCCTGAAAACGCTGTGGAATGTCCCTGAAATTGTCCATTTTTTTTGCGCCACGGCGAATCCGGTGCAGGTTATTCTGATCGAATCCGAGCAAGGCAGAGGTATTCTTGGCGTCATTGACGGTCAGAGCACCCTGGGGGTTGAGACGGAAGCGGATATTGAGGAACGCAAAAAGTTCTTGCGCGATATCGGCTACAAGCTGTGAGAATCTGCCCTGCTGACGGCCAGGGCGAGAGCAGGGTGGTGAGTGGTGCCGGCGACGGATTTTTCAGACGCCCATGACTGCTTATCTCAATAACACCAGTCGTTTCATTTCGGTGAATTCATCCGTCAAAAGTCGATAGGTGTAAATCCCGCTTTGCAGCAGCTTGCTGTCATTGTCCGCACCATCCCACCTGACAATGTACTCTCCGGGCGCTTGCCGTCCCGAGACGAGCGTGCGGACTTTGGTGCCGTGAATGTTATAAATATCGAGCGTCACCGAGGTTTCAGTCGGGAGAGCGAATTTGATAAAAGTTGTCGCATTAAACGGATTGGGATAATTTTGATACAATGCATGCCCTGCCACCGGATTCGCGGTCGTCGCTTTCACACGCGTCACGGTTTTGCGCTCCAATTGAGCGGAGACTAACAGCATTCTCACCCAGGCGAACTGCTTTTTGACAATTCCGATGTTCGGCGCAAAGCCATACCACTGTTCATCCGCAAAGACAGCGGGATCGTCAAAAAAGAACTCGATGCAATTGTCGAATTGTCCGGCGTAGGTCATCAGCGAGCGATTTTTCCGTACAGTGACGTTCATCTGCCCGTCTTTTCCATCCGGGGAATAGGTGTATTGTTCACCATCGTCTATGGTGAAATCGAACCACAAGAGATCCTGGTTGCCCAGACGTCGGTAAATTCGGCCTTGTTCATCCTGATGAATATAGATGGGATATTCTCTCTTGTCACCCCACGCATAGTAGAGCTTGCCGTGATATTTCACCATGTCAAAGATGCTGTCGGGAAGCGCATAAATCGACTCTGTTGTTTCGTAACGATACTGCCAGTTGTTTTGTAGCTGAAGCGGAAAATAGTGTTTATAGTCATCCGCTATCAGCGACTGCGGTGATAAAAGCATCATCATCATCATGAGTGTGATTCCGGCGCATGCATTTTTCATCTGTCTCTCCAGTTGGATGACTCTCTATCGCAACAGGATCAACCGCTTTACATCGGAAAATTCTGCCGTCACCATTCGATAATAATAGATGCCACTGCTGAGTGGCTGACCCTTGTCGTTGGTCCCGTCCCATGGAACCACGTATAGACCAGCAGGCTGTGTCGATGAGACCAGCGTTTTAACCTTGCAGCCGCGAATATCAAACAGCTCCAGCGACACGGTTGATTTCTTTGGCATCTCTATCTTGATAAAAGTTCGAGAGTTGAAGGGATTCGGGTAGTTTTGATAGAGTCCATAGAATGCCGGTTTGGCTGACGTAGCGATCTCTGTCGCACTCTCAAGGGTGAAATGGGTTCGATAATCGAGCGCGCCTTCAGCGGTGCGTTTGCTGATGCTGATGATGGTTGTGCCGAGCGGCCAGCTCGCTGTTTCGGCACTCACCTTCCAGCCATCCCCTTGCGCGTCGCGTTCGACGGGAGGCGCTATTTCGCATCCATCCGCAAGCTTTATTTTAAGATCCGGACTGTCCGATGCCGCGATATTGTTTATGGAAAAGCGGAACGTCAACGGCTCACCTTTGCGCCATTTTTGAATCTGATCGTGTCTTACGCCAAGGGTGGCGGGTTTGCTCCATTCATAAAACGTTGCGGACAGCATCGGTGTCGCCGGATTCAGACAAAATGAAGCTGTCCATGCTGGCGGCGGGGGATTGATGGCTTTTTTTAGCATGGTGCGCCATTGATCGTCGGTCAAACGATCTGTCGCCGGCTGGATGAACTCGTAATATGAAAATCCGGCGCCTTTTGCGATCGTCGGCTGACCTTCAATGTCGCATATGACATAAATGGCGAATGGGTGGCCGACAGCCTCCTCAAGCACGGTGCCGCTGTTCGAATCGTAATGCACATCGGCGATGACGGGCATCGGCGCAATGTCGTCCATGAGGCCGGGTTGCGGGCCTTCACTTGGCATCGTTTCTTGAAATGTGACAATATCGTACAACGTTTTACCGAACTCAAATATGACGAGATAGTCATCGCACGACAAAGGAGTGTTGGTCAATTCTTTTACGGCTATGATTTGCAGTTGTGCGGCAAGTTTGGCATATGACTTTATATGTGCTTCGAAATTGTTCAAGAGCAAATCCCGGCTCGCCAGGCCGGCGCACAGAAAATCAGCGAGAGAGGCAATCCGGGCATAAAAGTGCGGATTGGGCTCAACATAACCCTGGCTTTCGATAGATGATGGGGGCAGCCCGCGCTCGGTGCCGCTCTGTTTGACGTACAGGATGGTGTCATGGCGCAATTCCGCCCACGACGCCAGGGCTGCGTACAACTCTTTATCCCGCCAGGCGTCGCTTTGCATGAAGAAGGGATAGCCGTCACCTTTGCTCATGAAGAGGGGCATGAAACAGTAGAGCCAGTTCCAGTAGGCGTTTTGCGCCCATACGTCGGCCGGATAATTTCGAAAAATGAATTTCAAGGAATCGAGTTTCGCGACATAGGACTGATCATTCACATCGCGATCAGAAAGATATTGGAAAGCTCGTTCATCACTTGCCCGCTCTTGTGGCCCGAGAACGATCATCACATCAAGACCGGTCGGCATCAATCGGTGTGGAATCTTGTCATAAACAAGTTCATCGAGAATCCACGAGTCGGGCACGAATCTCTGTCCCATGAAACGAAATCCCTTGCGCGGTTGGCCCGGATAACCGATGGATGCTGCCGGAAATTGCTCTGTTGATTTGAGAAAATGAGTCAGTTTGTCTCTGTCGGCCAACATGTCCGGCTGATGAACGGCAAAGCTTTTTCCGTATATCTCATAACAGAGTGATAGATATTGTGAGAAATGAATGTCATCACTCTTGCCGACAAAAAAAACAGTAGGCTGATAGATATTGTCCCATATATCAAGCCCGGTGACGTCACGAATGCGAACGTGGATCGCTTGCGTGAGAAGTATGGCGCTCAGGGTCATATCAAGGGCGTACTCGGAATCATCCTCGCACGAAAACGTCATGCGACCGAGCCACATCATGGCGCGAAAATAGCGCTCCAGGGCTTCGCTTTTGGTGTAATGGCCGCGTGGCTTGTATTGGGTGTAATCTTCGGGGTAATCGAAGATGGGAGAGTGAACGAGTTGTGCGTTGGCGTCATGAATCAATACCAGCTCTTGATGATATTTGCCGCCGGGCAACGGATCGACGAAAAACATTTTCGGCGACAGCAGCTGTGACGCGACGAGCAAATAATCTCTGTTGCGAAAAATAGCCTTGCGCACCCGTTCGTCCGTCGCGCGCTGATACTGGTCGGCCGAGACACGTTGCAGCTCTTCCAGGAGCTCGTCCAGTTGGGTGATGAATCGTTCCTCTTCGCAGGTGCGCAAAATGTAATCGAACATCAAATGAAAACCGTGCAGCATAGCATCCGTGGAGATGAACTGCGGGATGCCGTTCTCGCGGCATTCGTTGTAAATATCAAACATTTCGTTGTAACCGGTTTGATCTTGCCGAATGGCAGGAGTGACAAAAAAATGATTGTCTTTCAGCAAGCCTGTTTCTGACGATGAGAAACGAAATTGATCAACGTTGATGACGTATTCAAGATTTTCTCCGGGATCACAGACTGGCGCGCGCGGAATGACATCAACAGGACGGGGATGATAAACGCCAAACGGTGTTTCCACCGGCGCTGTGATATCGGCCAGCATATCCTTGCCGTTCGTGCTGCAACACAAAACAAGTATGAGCGCACTTGTCAACAGTTTCATCTATTGCCTCGATCTTTGTCAATTAGACGCTAAAGAGTGAGATTTCTTTACTTCGATTTGTGCTGTTTCTGATTTCAAATATGGCTTTTGCAAGCAGTTCAAAATTTATGCCGAAAAGGGCCAGGCGGATCACTATTCTGCTGCTTCACGGTGCTGTTTTACAATAGAATACGACTGCTGCTTCGGAAAATGTCGCTCTCCGGCACTGCCGGCATGCATAATTTTCGCGATGAGCGAAAATCCCGGCACTTTTTTCCCAGCTTGACTGTGGTATTAATTTTGCTTAAAATAAGGGCGTGGCTATTTTGTCTTCATGGAGGTGATAGAGTCATCTGAAATCTCATCTTTATGTTATGTGCGTCAGGATCGTCGAAATTATGGCAAATACGTGAGGGAAATTGACCTTTAAGCGCCGAAATTCTGCCATTTTTATTATTTCATGTCTCCTGCTGCCGTGCGCCGCTACGGCAAGCAGCTATGAGACCGGGCCGAGACATGTTGGTTCAGCCTGGAACAATTACAGGGGCAGCCTCTATCTATCCGGACAGGGACGGTTTTATAGCAAGCATGATATCTACATCGGCGCCAATGATCTGGAGACCGGTGTGACAGTCTGGGATTCTCAGCTCAGCGCGAGTCTGTTGTGGAGTATGACGACGCATTGGCAGCTGGGGATCACACCTGTCCTGCTGCAAAAGAATCATGTGACGCCCGGCGGGACAGATTCTCCGGGCGACCTTTTTGTCAGCACAAAATTCGGCTCCCTCGGATCGCCGAGGGCGCCGTTCAAACTGGCGTTGCAGCTGGATGTGCGGGTGCCAACCGGCAAAAATCACAATATTCCGCTTCACCCTTATTCTGCCAATTCTATTGGCTATGGCGCGATGGGACTGTTGTCCATTCATAGCCGGCCGGCGCAATCGGCGGGTTTCACGTGGGATGTAAACCTGGGCTATTTTAATCACAATGACAAAGGGCTCACGCTGACGAATGGGGAAAACGACACCCTGGCTGTGGAATCGCCGACAACGGAAATCATCTTCGGCACGGGTGCGATGATGATGGGAAAGAGATTTGGCCTTTATGGGGAAATTCACGGGCGCATTTTTTTGCAGCAGCCGCCGGTGACGGCTTACACGCGCGAAAACAGCATCTATATCACCCCCGGCATTATCTATCAGTTCAATCCTTATATCCGCCTTGTCACCGCCGTCGATCTTGTCCTGCAGGGACGGGATGACGAGACGCTCTATGAGATCGACGGTGTCAGATTGATGAAAAAACCGGGGGAGTCCATTCCCAATTTACCTGATTGGCGCTTTCATTTCGGTCTCAGTTTTCGCCTGAAAGAGGGCAAGTTGCCGGAAGCAAAACCACGACCGGAGAAAGCCGTCGTTGTGGAAGAAGAGCCGGTGAAGGATATAAAACCGGATAAGGATGAAGAACAGGATCTGCGGAAACTGGAGGAGCAGCTAAAACGGCAAAATGACAATCAGGTCATTGAGACGGAAGCTGAACGACAACAAAGAATGCAGGTGGAGCGGGAGAGAATGCTTGATATTTTGCAGCGCCTGCGGGAGGCGATGGATGAGGAAAAAAGACAAAGCGATGATGAAAGCGAGAAATCGAGCTCTCCATAGTGCACCAGCCCGGTGGATGCGATGCCGGGCCTTTTTCACTCACCTTTATCAATTTTACTAAACAGGTAATCGAATACACCGCGGATCGGGATGCGTTTCTGCTGCATCGAGTCGCGATCGCGCACCGTGACCGTCTCATCCTCTTTTGTTTGGAAATCTATGGTGAAGCAAAATGGTGTGCCAATTTCGTCCTGGCGTCGATAGCGACGGCCGACGGCGCCACCCTCATCGTAGAACACTGGATAGTGCTGCTTGAGCTCGTCTTTCAGTTTGATGGCAATGTCGGACAATCCCTCTTTTTTCACCAGCGGGAAAATGCCGGCTTTGATCGGCGCCAGCGCCGGATGCAGGCGCAGCACCGTCCGCATATCATTCTCCAGCTTTTCTTCTGCAAAAGCATCGACCAGGACCGTCAGCAAGGTCCTGTCGCAGCCGGCCGATGTTTCGACAATATAGGGCACATATTTTTCTTTCACTTCATCGTCAAAATAGCTCTGATCTCTGCCGGACCATTCCTGATGGCGTTTCAGATCAAAGTCCGTGCGATTGTGAATGCCTTCCAATTCTTTCCAGCCGAACGGGAATTCGTATTGAATATCAAAAGCAGCAGCGGCATAGTGTGCCAGCTCATCCTCGCCGTGCTCGTGGAATCGCAACTTTTCCTGCCGAATGCCAAGCTGTCTGTAATAGTCAATGCGGTCTTGTTTCCAGGTTTCGAACCATGCCATATCGGTTCCCGGACGCACAAAGAACTGCATTTCCATCTGTTCGAACTCGCGAGTTCGAAAGATGAAATTTTCGGTCGTTATTTCATTGCGGAATGCTTTGCCGATCTGCGCAATGCCAAAGGGTACTTTCACGCGCGTCGAGTTGATGACGTTCGTAAAGTTGACGTAAATGCCCTGTGCGGTCTCGGGACGCATGTAGACGACGTTGGCGTTGTCTTCGACCGGACCGACGTGCGTCTTGAACATGAGATTGAATTGGCGCGGTTCGGTCAGAGAGCCGGGCTCTTTCATGTCCGGTCCAACGATTCTCGAAAACTCGCGCAGTGGTATGTCGGTCAACGCTAACTTTTCGTAAGTCGACGCATCCGCTTTGGCGATATTTTTCACTTTCCTGGCGGCCAGCTCGTCATCGCCTTCCTTGAAGGCGAACATGAGTCCATCGTTACCACCATCCTTTGGCCGCAGAACGTACACCTGATCCGCCCGATAACGCTTTTTCGTCACTTTGCAGTCAACAAGGGGATCCTGAAAACCGGCGACATGCCCTGATGCTTCCCAGACGCGCGGATGCATGAGAATGGCTGCGTCGAGCCCGACGATGTTGTCGCGCTTTTGCACCATCCACTTCCACCAAAAATTTTTAATATTTCTCTTCAATTCAGCGCCGAGCGGGCCGTAATCATAGACCGCCGAGAGGCCGCCGTAAATTTCACTCGACCCGAAGATATAGCCACGACGCTTGCACAAAGAGATGAGTTTGTCCATGGTTGTTTCTTGATTTGTCATATCAGTTTCCTTTTATGCGATAGCGATTCACAAAGAGGAATATATGAAAAAAAACCTCAAGATGCGTCAAAAATTCCTTGGCAAGACGTCGTACACAACAAGTTGATGTCATATTCGCACGGCGCAAAGATCAGACTTAAATTATTGGTTGTCTTTTTTTGCAGAATTCATTATATAAATAGGCCGCGGACAGAGATTGACGGAGGATATATCATGAAAATAGCCTGGACCATGCTGATTCTTTGCGGTTTTTCTACTGCGTTTGTTCTACAGCTCTTGTCAGCAGAGGCTCAATATGTTGGCGCCAAAAAATGTATGATGTGTCATAAAAATGAAAATCGCGGGGATCAATGGGGCAAATGGTCCGCCGGACCGCATGCAAAGGCATATGAAACATTGAAATCCGCAGAGTCAAAAGCCATCGCCCTGGAGATGGGGATCGATGATCCGCTCGATGGCAACTGTTTGCGATGTCACGTGACGGCTTTCGCCGCGCCGACGGCAAAGGTGGCGGAGGGATTTTCGCATGAAGAAGGAGTCGGCTGCGAAGCCTGCCATGGCCCAGGTTCCTTATACAAGTCCATGAGAGTGATGAAAAACCTCGCTGCCGGCACGCAAGATCCGGATGCTGTCGCTTTCAGCAGAGGTGATGAGCAAACCTGCCTCGCTTGTCACAATGAGGCAAGCCCCACTTATAGACCCTTTGATTTTGAAAAAGCCTGGGCAAAGATTGCGCATAATAATCCCAGGTGACTCGGCTTTTCTTGTTGTCGGATACAAGTCTTATCTGTGTCGGGAGGTGTCGTCATGAAATACAGAGATTCCGCAGTCATCCAGTGTCCTCACTGTGGGCAAAAGATAAATGTCGACATTGATCCTTCGGTCGCGCACCAGGAATACACTGAGGATTGTCATGTGTGCTGCCGTCCGATTTTTTTGTCGGTCGACATTGATGTCAAAGGACGTCCTCACATCACAGCCAGACGAGAGAATGATTGAAGCATATCGCCGATCCCGTCTATTTCGACAAATCCCTGCGCGTGACAATCGAGCATGGACACAACAACTGTTTGACGCTCGACCTTGCCAGCGTCGCCTACTGGTATCAGCAGCCGCCGTTGAGCACACTGCCGCCGATTCCCGGCAAAGAGGACAGGGCTTTGAAAGGCTTCAACGAGACATGGCAGATACATCAATGGCGTCAGGAGTGGCGCAAGGCCAAGGGCGGAGATAAACAGCTCTGGGGGGACGAGTAGAAGCGACGGCTCGTCGCTCTATAGCTTCCACTGCCCAAATATCGTAAATTTTAGCCACGACGGTGGGGGCATTCTGTTCAGAAGGAGAGTGTTATGCTCATATCCAGACGCCGGTTTCTGCATAAAATGGGCCTGGCCGCAACTCTTGCTGCTCCCACTATCATTCCCTCCTCTGCGTTTGGTCGTTCCATGACGGCCCCGAGCGATCGCATTTGCCTTGGTCATATCGGCGTCGGCGGTCGAGGCAGTGATTTGTTGCGCAGTTTGTTGCAGGTGGACGGACAGCACAGCGTCGCTGTGTGCGATCTGTTCTCCGATAGACGTGTGGAACGCGCTTTAAAAGTTGATCAATTTTATGGCGACAAATTCAACATGGCCTACAGATCGTGCGCGCAATAGATCGACTTTCGTGAGTTGCTGGCGCAAGAATGCATTGACGCGGTGGTCATTGCTACCCCGGATCATTGGCATGTTCCCATCGCGCTGGCCGCCGTCAACGCGGCCAAGGACGTCTATGTGGAAAAGCCGCTTGGCGTGAGCATTCGTGAGGATCAGGCTATGCGCGATGCTATCCGCAAGACCGGCACAACCATTACGAGCATTTTATCGAGTGCGTCAAGACGAGGCTGCCGAGCATCAGCCCGGTGAACGCGGCCGTGCAGTCAGATATCATCAGCCATTTGTGCAATATTGCAATCCGATTGCAGCGGCCCATCAGATGGGATCCGCAGACCGAAGAGATAATCGGAGACTCGCAAGCTGCCCGGTTGACAGCGTGATCCATGCGCAGTCCCTGGAGCTTGATTTAGGCGCATGACGTGCCATGGCAGATGCTGTCACATCAGTGCCGGAAAACGATTATCCATTCAACGAGAGCCTCCGAGGCCGTCCACATGTGATTGATGCCGTCCTCAATCACCTTTAGCAGGGCGAAAGCGCTTGCACATTCAACGATTTTTCTTAAATTAATTCGGATTTTTGCACCGCCCAACCATAAGAAAAAAGCATGAGGTTGAGCGGCAGCGACAATCAGATATCCCGGCATTGAATCGTCTGAATTGCCCAACAGGCTGTCTTGTAGAAAGTTGATTTTTGAGATGAAAAGCAGGGAATGGCACCTGTACATCATTCAGTGCAGCGATGATTCGTTCTACACCGGCATCACTACGGACGTCGGACGACGCTTTCACGAGCACCTGGAGCAAGGCCGTAAGAGCGCCAGGTACGTGCGCGGCAGAGGTCCGTTGCGGCTGGTGTTTGCAGAAAAAATTGGCGGCAAAGGCGAGGCCTATCGGATCGAAAAAAAGGTCAAAGGCTTGTCAAAGGAGGGGAAGCATCGTCTCGTTCGCGGCGATTTGACTCTTTTCGATCTGTCGCACAAATAGAGAGCAGCGATGAATCTGATATTGTTCGATGAAAAAGAGATTGACAAGCCGCTTCCGCTGCAGGATGAGAGGGCACAACATATCCTCAACCTGCTCAAGCTGAAATCAGGCGATCGCTTGCGGGTCGGGCTGCTCAATGGGCCGAAAGGATGCGCCCTTTTTCGTCGCACCAGTTCCGAGGGACTCGTCCTGGATTTTACCTGGGATGAGCGAGTGGAGCCGCCTCCGGAGCCCATCACCCTGATCATCGGCTTGTCTCGCCCGCATACCAACCAGAAAATATTGCAGCAAGCCTCTGCGATCGGCGTGAAACGGATGCTGTTCGTCCGCACCGAGCTGGGGGAGGGCTCTTATGCCGCGAGCAAACTGTGGACGAGCGGCGAGTATAGACGACATCTCATCCTGGGCGCGCAGCAGGCGCGTTCAACCTATATTCCGGTCGTCGAATTCGGCACCCCCCTCTGGATCGCTATGCACCTGGTCGAGGATATCCCGCAAAAGATCGTGCTGCATCACGATGAGGGCGCCTCTCGCCTGACGCAAATGAATATTGTCAACGACAAAGCCATTGTTCTAGCCATCGGCGCCGAGAGAGGCTGGACTGAAACCGAGATGGCGATGTTTCACCGGAACAAATTTTCACCGGCGACGATAGGCGATCGCGTCTTGAGAACCGAGACGGCCGTGGTCGCGGCGCTGACGCTCGTCAAGGCCGCCATCGGCGCATGGTGACCAGGATGCGGATCAAATGCGAGAAAATATGATGCAGATAAATCGTTGGTCACTCGAGGGGATGCGAGTCCTGATCACCGGCGGCACGCGAGGCATCGGCCAGGCGATCGCCAACCAGGTCCTTGAACTCGGCGGCGTCATCTACGTTGTGGCGCGCAATCAGGAGCTGTTGCAGAAACAATTGCAGGAATGGCAGCAAAAGGGTTTCAAGGCTTATGGCCAGAGGGGAGATATTGCCAATCCGGCCAGTCGACAGGAGCTTTTTGCGCACATCGCAGAACTGTGGGGTGGTTTGGATGTCCTCATCAATAATGTCGGAATGAACATCCGCAAAAAAGCGGTCGACTACAACCCGGATGAATATGATGAGATTTTGACGACAAATTTGCACTCGGCTTTCGACATGTGCCGGCGCGCGTATGCGTTGTTGAAGAAATCGACTTACGCCTCGGTGATCAATATCCTGTCCGTCGCCGGTTTGACCCATGTGCGCACCGGCGCGCCCTATGGCATGAGCAAAGCGGCCCTGCTGCAACTGACGCGAAATTTGGCTGTCGAATGGGCGCAGGACGGCATCCGGGTGAATGCTGTGGCGCCCTGGTATACCAGGACGCCGATGGTCGAGCAGTTACTCCGGAATCGCGACTATCTCGACGACATCATTCGACGGACGCCACTTGGCCGCATCGCTGAGCCGGAGGAAGTCGCCGCTGTTGCGGCATTCCTGTGCATGCCCGCCTCGTCCTTCGTCACCGGCCAATGCATTGCCGTGGATGGGGGATTCACGGTTTACGGTTTTTGACAACACCAGCCTTTTGATGCTCACGATTTTGCGTTTTTTGGGACAGTCGGCGCATGGCCGAAAAAGGTGCTGATTCTTGGAATAAATCGCAGCCATATTTGTTAAAATTAGAATATTAGTAAAATGATCATATTAATAATATTAAAGACCTGATATGAAATTGACCTTTAAAAGCGACTATGCCCTGCACGCTATCCTTGACCTCTCCTGTTATTTTGGCACAAACAAAGTTGTGCCGCTTGCTGATATCTGCAAGCGGCACGATATTCCGGCCAAGTTCCTCGAGCAGATCATGCTCATTTTGAAAAAAGCGGATTATGTCGAAAGCAAGCGCGGCAGTGGCGGCGGGTTCATGGTGAAAAAAAGGCCGGATGAAATCACGTTGGGCGAGATCATCCGGCAGATCGATGGATCGATAGAGCCGAGCGCCGGACTCAAGGGCAATCACTCGCCGCAAAAGATAAGCCCTGAAGAGCAAACGGCCTTCGAGGAGGTTTGGGCAAACGTCGCCCGAGCGATATCAGAGGTTGTGGATCATGTCAGCTTTGCGGATATCATGCATCGAGTGACTGAGCTGCGGGAGCAGCGCGCGGATTTCAACTATGTCATTTAGCGCCGGGCCGGAGAGTGCTGAGCAGCGAATTTAATCTTTTAAGAACAGGAGAAGAAGATGGCACAAGTATATGACGACAACAGCCTCGCCATTGGTCGGACGCCGCTTGTCAGGCTGCAAAGAATGGCGGGCGATGCCACAATTCTCGCCAAGATCGAAGGCCGCAATCCCGCCTATTCGGTCAAGTGTCGCATCGGCGCCTCGATGGTCTGGGATGCGGAAGAACGCGGCATTTTAGCGCCCGGCAAGACGATCATCGAACCGACGAGCGGCAACACCGGTATTGCGCTGGCATTTGTCGCCGCCGCGCGCGGCTACAAGCTCATTCTCACCATGCCGGAGACCATGAGCATTGAACGTCGCAAACTGCTCAAGATCTTTGGCGCACAGGTCATCCTGACCGAAGGCGCAAAAGGCATGAAAGGCGCGATACAGATGGCAGAAGCGATCGTTGCGGGTGATCCGGAGAAATGCGTCCTCTTGCAGCAGTTCAAAAATCCGGCGAATCCTCGCATCCATGAGCAGACCACCGGGCCGGAAATATGGCAGGACACCGACGGAGAAATCGATATCCTGGTGAGCGGCGTTGGTACTGGCGGTACGATCAGTGGTGTCTCTCGATATATAAAAAATGTTCAAGGCAAAAAAATAATGAGCGTGGCTGTTGAACCGGAAGCAAGTCCGGTCATCAGTCAAACATTGGCCGGCGACGCCTTGACGCCCGGGCCGCACAAGATTCAAGGTATCGGCGCGGGATTCATTCCTGAGAATCTGGATCTGTCCGTCATCGATGCGGTCGAGTTGGTTTCAAATGAAGAGGCATTCGAGCACGCTCGCCGTCTGGCAAAGGAGGAAGGCATCCTGGCCGGCATCTCCTGCGGCGCTGCTGTCGCTGCCGCCATCCGCCTGAGCGAGCGCGCCGAACATGCCGGAAAAACCATTGTGGTCATCTTGCCCGACAGCGGTGAACGATATCTCTCAACAGCGCTGTTCGAGGGACTATTTGACAAAGAGACCGGTTTGTGAAAAAAATGGGTCATGGGGCAAACCAGACCGAGTGATTTTCTTAAAAGACTCCAAGATTGATTTTATTATGTTTCTTCGTGTGAAGTGTTTGTAAATAATCCGGCTCGATAAATCTTGCAGAAATCCTTCTGCGAATCCAGAAAATTCATCTATTTACATATGACAATTTAGAACGGCGCGCAGCAAAGCATGCAGCCATCACATTTTTACACGATGAAGAAATACACCTTTTGTGATACACCATGAATGGGCATGAAAGGAGGGTTCCTAATGCATCACGATAAAAAGTTAAAAAGACTCTATCCACTTCTCGCCATGACGTTAATATACAGCATGTGCACGACGGGATACAACACTGATTCATCGACCTGGTATGACGAGAATCCGGAAGAGGATTTGCTCGGCACTTTGTTTGGCGAAGAGGCGCCGGCGAATGATGTGCAGCCTGTAGGCAATAAATGGGACGATTGGTACAGGGAGGGTGCCGTCGAATCGCCTCAAAAAGAGTTGCCACAAACACCCGGCCAGGAAGATGCACAGTCCGAATCAAACAATACAACGGCAAACCAGAAAAGTGAGACGACGGCCGTAGTTTTGGAAGATCATGTTCCGGAATTTCAGTCCATTATTATAAACGAGCATAAAATCGCTTCTGAAAACAGAATCGAATTGACCGTCGCTCACAGGGTGCGAGCAAAATCAGACGGTGAATCCCACTGGTATGCTTTAAGTCACGTTGACGTGAGCATCCAAGATAATCAGGATTTTAAGATTGTCTCCATGGAGACGCAGACCGATGAAAACGGTGAATTGAAGATCACGCTGGAGCCGAATAATCCTTTTATGTTTTTCTCCTTCGTCCCTTTGGAAGAGACCGGTTTTGATCCTTACAACTATGCCGTTCCCGTGAATTCTCTGCATTTCAAGGCGATTTCATTTAACCTGCACACGCCGCTTGGCGTCTATCATAATTATCGCTATTGTTACCAGATGTACGATGTGCGAACGGTCATCGAGGCCTTTGTCAACATGGAAATTGAGTTCAAGACCACGGTGGTGACGTTCAATATTTATGGCGCTGAATCAGGACATCCTGTTCCAGGCGCCAAAATCACACTCAAAGATACGCCGCCAACCCGGCTTCGCTTGCTTTCCAAATATTTTACAAATGTCGTATTGCTCAACTATGCATTGACTGTCTGTCCATACTATGCTGTTAGCTCGGACTATGTCTATACAAGTCTGGCCGGTGCAAAAATGCGACTCTATTGTCCCTTCGACTATACTTTTGAGATAAGTCACACTAATTTTTTCTTTAAAACCAATCCGATAAGAGTGACGGCTGATACGAAGACGATTGATGTCTCTCTTGATCGGCTGCACCACGATGTCAAAATCCTTGAAACGACCAGTCAGCAATAAGGGGCATTCGTGTCGATGAAGTGGTGTGCACTGTCTCCTAAGGGAAAGATGGTTCCATTTTACAAATTTTATTGAAACCTGTCTCATCCTGTTGATGTTAAATGGATGAATCAAGAAAGCATTTGATTTTCAATACAAAATGATTATATTACTCGTTAGGAAAACGGGGACGAAACTGGTTTCGACGGGTTACGTGGTGTTAGTGGCGGCATGTCGAGGAGGTCCTGGTCACCTCGTAAATCAACCGGGAAAAAAAAGTAATTGCAGACAATTACAGCTACGCTCTGGCTGCTTAATTGACAGCCAGCGCCCGCTTTCGGTTGTGCCCGCTGGGCTGAAAGATGGGCGTCAGATGCAGTGGGATAGTCATCTGTGATGTCTCGGCGGAGATGATGAAACTTTACGAGGCTGGGTCGCTTTGGGTTCGTTCGACGCACCAGAAGTGATCGAGACACAAGCGTTGAACTACACATGTAAATGCTGCTATGGCCGGTTTCTCGGACGCGGGTTCGACTCCCGCCGTCTCCACTACAATAATCAAGCCCTGTCAAGTGAGGCAGGGCTTTTTTGTTCAAGCCAATTGCACAAAGTTTCAGTCTGATAAATATGACCTGGAGATCAGGATGCGGAATCGATTAATCATGCGTCTTTTTTTTAGTGTGTTCTTTTTGGCAACCGCCGGATTTGCGACGGAACAGGATAATTATGTGCCGGGAGAACTCATTGTCAAACTCGGGCAAAAGAGTGCCTATTCAGCGTTGGGTAACATCTCTGCTCTGCATGCGATCTCGCACAAGTATGGCATACAGAGCGTTGAAGCCATTTTTTCATCACGGCCAACCTTTTCCGCGCTGGATAATTTATTCCTCTGCAGAACAGCAAAAGATGTTGATCTACAACAGTTGGCGGCACAGATGAGCGGCGAGCTCGATATTGAATACGTCCAACCCAATTATCTCCATCGAACGACCGTGACTCCCAATGATCCCTTTATCTCACAACAGTATTATCTGGCGCAGATTCAGGCCTACGAGGCCTGGGACTATTCCAAAGGCGCTCGGGATGTCATCATTGCTATCATTGATACAGGCGTGGACTATGATCATACGGATCTGGCGGCCAACATCTGGACGAACGCCGACGAGGTGATCGATGGTCTCGATAATGACGCCAACGGCTATATCGATGACATTCGCGGCTATGATTTTGTCGACAATGCGGGAAATGCCGCACCAGGCGAGGATGGCGATGAAGAGGATAATGATCCGATTGATTTTCACGGCCACGGCACCAATGTCGCCGGCATCGCGTCCGCCGTGACAAATAATGCGACCGGCATTGCGGGTGTGGGCTGGGGTTGTGCGATCATGCCGATTCGCGCGGGCTACCAGGGAAGCGATGGCAATGGCTACCTGGCATCAGCTGCCATCATAAAAGCAATTTATTATGCGACTGATAACGGCGCGGACATCATCAACGCCAGTTTTGGCGGCATTCCGGATGATTTTGCTCAGCGCGATGTGTTCCGCTATGCCTTCATGAACGGTCTCGTCATTGTCAAGGCCGCCGGAAATAACAGTTCAGCTGTTCCTGAAACACCCGGCCAAGAAGACTGGATCCTCAGTGTAGCTTCCGTGACCAGCAATGACACACGATCCAACTTTTCCAATTATGGCCGTTGGGTGAAAATTTCAGCCCCTGGAAGCGGCATCTATACAACCTCACGCAATAATCGCTACAGCACTCTTCAGGGCACGTCGGTCGCTGCTCCCATGGTCGCCGGCGTCGCCGGATTGGTGAAAACGGCGCATCCGGACTGGACAGCGGCGCAGATTATGATGCACATCGTCGACACCGCCGATAATATCGATGCGATGAATCCAGACTATAAAGGTGAACTTGGCAAAAAAGGTCGCCTCAATGCCGTCAATGCGCTGAGCACGCCATTTCAATCGCGTCCGGAGCTGGTCGTCAGACGCGTCACCGTGGAGGACTGGCTCACCGGCAATGGCGATGCGCGTTTAAATGTTGGCGAGACGTCCGATCTGGTGATTCGCATCGCCAACAGATGGTCTGATGCAGCAAATGTCACATTGACGCTTTCCACAGACGATCCGTCGATCCAGGTGCTCGATAACACGAGCTCATTTGCCTGCATCCCGGGCATCGCTTCATCTATGAACTATGTTGACACGGTCGATGATCTTTTGCGTGTGCAGGTCGATGACCATGCATTCCCGCATAACGTGCATTTTACGTTGGCCATCAGCGCCGACGGCGGTTTCGAGCAAACCATTGGCTTGCAGATCGGCATCGAGGCCCGTCTTCTTTTTGTCGATGATGATGACGGCCAGCTCAATGTCGAGGATTACTATTTTTCCGCGCTCGATTCCATCGGCATGCCCTATGATATCTGGGACCGATCGACGCAGGGGAATGCGGGCGCGCGACTGCGGAACTATGACATGATCATCTGGTCGTGCGAGAGCGCCATGCCGACCCTGGACGATAGTGATACCGAGGATCTGCAATCCTTTTTACGACAGAGCAAGCGCCTCTTCATCGCCGGGCAAAATATCGCCTGGGATCTGTGTGCGCCACAAACGAATGAGGATGCCAGTGCGCGCAATTATTTAAACCAATATCGCCAGACCAATGGCGGATCAAAACTTTTCTATGAGAACTATCTGCAGGCCTCATTTGAAAATGATGCCTCCAGTTATTCCCTGGTGCAGGGTGTGGCTTCGGATGCGATTGGCAGCGGCTTAAGTTTTGCCGTTTTTGAACCGTTGCGCAGCGCGGCCGAACAATCTCGCGACGTCATCGGCGCTACCAGTTACAGCGCAGCGGTCTTTCAGTATCCAGATGGTCAGGTCGCGGCGACGCGCAGCGACCGTCTCGGCAAGGTGATCAATTTTGCCTTTGGCGGCTTTGAAGCGATCGCGGACGAGAGCGCTCGCCTGACGGTCATGAGGCGAATAATTGACGAGTTCACCGGCCTGCAGGTATCGGTGGCGGATCTGGTCTATGTGGAGGGGCTCGGCGACGATTTTGTCGTGCAGGCGCTCGTCCGCAGCACGGCAGCGCCGGCAGCCGTTCGTCTCTACTGGCGCACGCTGGATCAGCAGCTCTTCACGATGGCGCCGATGGCCGCCTGCGATTCGCTCTATCAGGCGACGATCCCGGTGCCCGCTCATGGCTCTGTGCTCGAATACGGCGTCCAGGCTGTCGCCGAATCCGGTCTCTATTCGCCCATCAGGATGAAAAGACTAAAGATCGTCAAGCCCGTGCCGGCCGTGACGGCAGCGACCGTCAAAAAAACGAGTCTCAGCTGTCGGCCTTTCGTGCAGATGGTCGCCTCGCACGTCGCGCCGATCGACACCGCCAGCGCCCGCGTGCTCTTCTGGAATGACGTGACGCCACTCGACAGCTTGCAGCTGCAACACCTCGGCGGTACTCTGTTCGGCGGAGAGATTGTTGGCGGCTTTAAACATCGGGATTCGCTCTTTTATCAGTTCAGCGTGCTCGACCGAACAGCCAATCCGGCTCGCGGCGTGTCGCCGGTCTACAGTATGGTAGTGGGCGTGGAAGACTTTGAGTCAGGGCTGGACGACTGGCACGCGACGGAGGGCGGTTGGGGCCTGGAGACGTTGCGAAAAAATTCGGGGAGCTATTCACTGCACGAAAGCCCGAATGGCGACTATCCGGATAATGCCGAATTGATCGTCACGCTCAAGCGCGGCCTTGATCTGTCCAATTTATCCGAGGCGACACTGTCCCTGTGGATGCTGTACGGCTTTCCCTCCGGTGACGCCGGCTATGTGGAAGCCAGTCATGACGGTGGTCAAACATGGGCGACGCTGGCATTGCCCATTGAAGGTGCTGCTGCGAGTTTTTATAATGCGCAGTTTTCCTTAAGTGATTATACGGGACCGGGCATGCATGATGTTCTCATTCGCTTTCGCTTCAATACCGATGAGGCGAATAGCGGCCCGGGCTGGTTCATCGATGATGTGAGCATTTTGCCGATCGCAACTGCCGTTGCCGGGAGAGATGGAACACCGCCTGCCGAATTCGAGCTGTCACGCAATTATCCCAATCCCTTCAATTCAACGACGACGATTCGCTACACGCTGCCGGCGGAAATGGATGTGCGATTGGTGATCTATAATACGCGCGGTCAACAGGTGGTGACCCTGGTCAACGGGAAACAATCGGCCGGCTCTTTCGCCGCTTGCTGGGACGGCTTTGATTCGGATGGCAATCTTGTCCCCAGCGGACTTTATTTTTATAAACTGGATGCCGGTGGTTTAACGGCGGTGAACAAGATGACCGTGATCAAATGAGGAAAAATTTTCACGGCGAATTTGCCGGCCGAGATCGCCAGCGCGGGCAAGTCCTCGCAGACGCCGCGCTCTGCGTGATTTTGCTTTGCATCCATTTTAATATCTGCCAATGAACGAAATGTCCTGCACCAGTCTCTTACCTCCGGCAAGCATCACATAATCCAGACGGCCATCGCCATTGGCGTCGTGGCCGCCCCAATACTCACCGCTGTCCAGTGTTTCATTGCGATTTGCATCCAGGAGGGCAACGATGTAATATTTGCCGCCCGCCAGCTCTTTGATTTCATAGGTTCCGAATCGCGTCAGCACAGTGGATTGGCTCTGCCAGTTGACCTCTTCCAGTTCGTTGGTGTAACTCGCCACCACAAAGATCGGACCACTGGCGTTCGCCGCTTCGCCGGGGAGTACGTTTCCCGTCAGCGTACCGTCCGTCTTGTCGACCAGAGTGTCGGGATTTTGGCAAGCCAACCAGGCGCTTATAGAGATGGTAATAAATATCCGAATAACAGCTTTCATGGCCTATTCCTTTCCCAGAAGCGTCAACGCGTCGCTTTCAGGAGTCGATCTTTGCTTCTCCAGAGTCTTGAGCGATGACAGGATCTCTTCCCTTGCAGGGGTGCAATCCCCTGCAAGGGAAACAGCGGATCACTTGATCAGCAAAAGACGGCGCGTCTGACTCCTCTCTTGCGAGTGTAAGCGCACCAGATAGAGACCGCTGACCACGTCATGTCCGGATTCATCGCTTCCATCCCAGAGAATGGCATGTTGACCGGCATCGAGCGTCGCATCAACGAGCAAACGCACCCTCTGGCCGACGGTGTTATAGATCGCCAGTGTGATCGTTTCGGACTCGGGTAGTTCAAAACGGATCGTCGTCGAGGGATTGGCGGGGTTGGGAAAGATATCCATATTGTCCGCCGCCGCGGCCTGCGCGCTGCTGCCGGTCGGCGCTGAGGCGGTCAACACAGATGCACCCAGGTCGAGGGTCCAGCCGCTTTTAACGACATCATCGATGGTGATGGTGAATGTGCCGTTGGCATTTTTGACTTCATTGGACTCGCAGGTTGCAATGCCGGCGCTGTTCGTTAGACTGACATCCGTATCCGTCGTCAGACCGGACCAGTGGCTGTTGACCGTGGCATCCGTGACCGGTGCGCCTCCGAGGCTGGTGACAGCTATCGTCGCTACTGCCTTGGTGAAGAGATTTTTGCCGCTTTTTCGTGTGACCAGGCTCAGCGAGATGGTGGCGACCTTGAAAGAGTTCTCAATCGGTTCGTCGCTGATCACGGCCGTTGTCGTGGCGATATCCGAAACCTCGCCATCGTTCACCGTCAGGCTCACGCCATAGGTGCCGGCAGCGCTGTAAGCATGCGACGGAGACATCAACGTCGATGTGCCGCCGTCGCCAAAGTTCCACGAGTAGGTGAGGGCGTCCCCATCCGGATCATAGGAGCCGCTGCCGTCAAATTGCACCGCGACGCCCGCTGTGCCGGAGTAGGGTCCGCCGGCATCCGCCACCGGCGCCTGGTTGCCGCCACCGCTGTAGCCGAGAGCTTCGGCGGCATCGACGATGCCCCAGCCGTACTCGCTGTCCCAGCCGGGCGCGCCGTGGTCTTCAGCCGTGGACTGCAGCGCCTGACGTACATTGGCCGGCCCAATGACGCCGTTGGCGATGACCAATGCCGCTACGCCGGCGACATGCGGCGTGGCCATTGAGGTGCCAGTGTAAAAATAGAAACCAAATTCAGAGGGCTTGCGGCCAAAGGTCTGCTGCAGCACGCCATCGCCATAGCCATCGCCGTTTTGATCCACATTGAGATCACCCCCCGGTGCCGTTAGATCCAGTGAACTGCCCGTGTTGGAATAATCGGCCACCGCTTCATCGAAACGGGTTGCGCCGACGGCGATCACATAGTCGTCGAATGCCGCCGGATAACTCACCACATTCGCACCGTCGTTGCCCGAAGCAGCCACCAGCGTCACTCCCTTGTTGTAAGCGTAGGCGATGGCATCTCTGAGCGCATCCCCCGGATAATAATCCGGTGGCCAGCCCAGCGACATGTTGATGACATCGGCGCCATTATCCGCGGCAAAGTGGAGTCCATCTATCAGCGTCGCTGTGGTGCCCGATCCTTGCGCGTTCAGCACCTTGACCGGCATCAACGAGCAGTTGTAGGCGACGCCGGCTGTGCCGAACGCATTGTTGGTCGTCTGCGCGACCGTGCCGGCGACGTGCGTGCCATGTCCCTCGTCATCATTGGGGTGCGCGTCATTATTGACGAAATCATAGCCGGGCACAAAACTGGTGCCGGCCAGATCGGGTGCCAGCCGATAGGTTCGGCCATAATCTTCGTAAGCAACGCCGGTGTCAAGAATGCCGATGATCACGCCGGGATTGCCGCCGGATTGCACACTCCAGGCCGCGACAGCATTGATGCCGCCATAATCGCTGTTCTGCAGATGCCACTGATAAGCGAAATAGGGATCGTTCGGCGGATTTTGCAGCGCATAGCAGATGGCGTTGGGGCCAGCATAGGTCACGTTGGGATTGCGCAGATAGATCTGCAGCATCTCCTCGACGGTCTTGTTGGCCGGTATTCGCAGCAGCTTGTAACCGGCGAACGGACTGGCATAGATCACTTCGGCGCCATGGAGTTGATTCAGTCGCTCGATGACCTCGTCCGGCACTGCCGGATTAAATTTGACCAGGATTTCTTGCGGCACATATTCAACTTTTGCTGGATTCGTCCGCAAAGGCTTGATCTGCAGTTCCTGGCCATATCCGGTAACGAGGCACAATAAGACAGCGAACACGATTGCTGTTGTGAAATAGCGTGAAGCGCGTGGTTGATGCATGGCCGTCCTCCTTTTTGTGCAATTGGTGTTAGAATTTCGCTCCAGAGCTGCTCCTGATGAGAGACGCCGGAGAGGAAAAGGCTAAACGTGCTGACAGTGGATTTCTCGCAGCAGCAATGGCATCAGATGTATTTTAAAAAAAAATCAAGAGGGATCCCTGGCGCTCGTCGCCTGCTTGATACAAAGTATAGTATTTTGCCATGCTTGTCAAGCAGATTTTATTCCCCTTGATTTACACCAATAGAAATATTAATTTTGCGAGCTCCATTGAGCCGATGCCGGGGCAGTGAAGGGGAGGGATATGGTTCATTAGTCACACACAGGAAGGGAATATGATGAAAACGTGCACCACAATTGTGATTCTTCTCGCAGCGCTCGGCTGCAGCAGATTTGGCCGCGCTCAAACGGTCGATTCGCCGTACGAAATCGGCGTCTGGCGGGGATTCCGCACCGCCGCTGTCAGCTTTACTTTTGATGATGGCACGGCCAATCAGTTCAGCAAAGCCGTGCCGCTGTTCAATGAATTTGGCTTCAATCTGACCCTTTTTACTGTGACGCGATCTATCGAGTACGGATTACCCAATTGGGATGTGCTGCAGAACACCGCCGCGCAGGGGCATGAGATCGCCGCCCACACGTTGACGCACACCAGCTTTGCCGGCATGAGCGATTCGCTGCAGACGCTGGAGCTGAGAGACTGTCAGAGTGACATCGATTCGCATATATCCGGACAAAAATGCGTGACAATGGCCTATGCCTTTTGTGTGACCGGCAACAAATCTTTGTGCGCGCAATATTATATCGCCGCGCGCATCTGCTCCGGCGTCATCGAGCCGCGCACGCCGCGCGATTTCATGGCCATCAGCTCCATCATCTGCGGCACCGAGGGATCGGTGAAAACAGCGGATCATTTTATCAGCAGGTTCACTTCCACTGTAAAGTCCGGAGGGTGGTGCGTTTTGCTCCTGCACGGCGTCGACGATGACGGCGGCTGGTCACCCGTGCCATCGAGCACCTTGCGGGAAACGTTGGAATATCTGCACGCCAATCCAAACGACTATTGGATCGAGACCTTTGGCAATGTCGCGCGCTACATCAAGGAGCGCGATGCCGCATCGGTGGCCGAAATCGCGGCGACGGACACCGACATCACCGTACGGGTGACGGACGGCCTCGATGATGCGATCTATAACTATCCCGTCACTCTTCGGCGACCACTTCCCGATGGCTGGGCATCGGCCACTGTCGAGCAAAATGGCCAGCCCGTTGCGGTGCAGGTCGCCGAGGGTGACAGCGTCAGCTTTATCATGTTCGATGCGCTGCCGGACGCCGGCGATGTGATTTTGACGAAAAACGGCTCGGCGGGCGTGCGCACAGATGATCAGGCGATCACAGCCTCTGTTCTGCGGCAAAACTATCCCAATCCCTTCAATCCGGTGACGACAATCCCGTTTGAATTGACAAAAGCCGGATGGGTGCGACTCACCGTCTTTGACCTGCGCGGCCGAGAAGTTACGACGCTGCTGAACGAAGAGCTGGCCTCCGGCCGGCATTCAATCACCTTCACCGCCGAGACAGTGGCGAGCGGCGTCTATGTCTGCACGCTGCAAGGAGAGGGCGTTTTGCAGCAGCGCAAAATGGTGTTGTTGCGGTGAATTGACCCGATCCAATGAGGTATAAAGAAGAACATCGACCATGTTCCAGCGCGGGATCGGATCAATGAATAGGAGGTCATAGTATGCGGAAAAAGAGCAATGCGAATTGTTTTGTCCTCCTGACAGGTCTCTGTCTGTCAATAAGCATTATGACGCCCGTTCATCCTCTAAACTATGCCATCGGTGCGGATTTGTCCTTTCTCAAGCAGGAGAGGATGGCGGCTTTCTCTTCAAAGACGGCGGTGAAGCCAAATCCGGCCTGCAGATTTTCAAGGATCATGGCTATAACTGGATTCGGTTGCGGCTGTTCCACACACCGACGCGACTGCCGAATGACCTGGCATACACCATCGCGCTCGCCCAGGCGGCAAAACAGTATGATCCCGACGGCCAGGCACTGCCGGTGCTGACGGTGTTCGACAAATATACCAGATATTGAGTCCTCGCTTTCACAGCATGCGCTCCACAGGTTGAATTGTGCGGTCGCGGCACGTTTGACAGGTGCTTCGAAACCGCGCGGTCGATCATGGATTTTTTGGATGATATTTTATGTTTCACCAAGTGGAAATCCACGATAGCAACTAAAAAAGAGAGGCAAAAATAACCGGGAAATCGGATGATGTCAGAAAAACTGATTTACATAACACATAATGATAAGAAAAAATTAAGGCATTTGCTCGCGCAGTCGAGGGCTCACCATCTGGAAGAGGAAAAATACTTGTCAGATTTAGAATTTGAATTGGCGCGAGCAAAGGTGGTGAAATCACATGGCGTCCCTGCGGATGTCATCACGATGAATTCGCAAGTTCGTCTTTTGGACACCACGTCGCAAGAGGAAATGGTCTGTTGGCTGGTTTATCCGGACTACGCCAACGACGAGCACGGCAAAATATCAATTTTCGCTCCCATGGGGTTGGCATTGATCGGCTATCGCGTCGGCGATATTATTGAATGGCCGGTGCCGGGAGGCATGTTGCGCATTAAAGTCCTGGAAATATTGTATCAGCCGGAAGCTTCCGGTAATTATGATTTATGATGATTCGCCGCAAAAAAATACCCTCAATCCAAAAAACCAGACAACGGTTTTTTGGATTGAGGTTATGCAAATTTTGATCTGATTTGAAAACTTTTCGGAACTCACCTGGCAGCTTTTGAATCGATCATCTGCTGAATTTCATCTTTAAGGGCGAGGAGCTTTTCCATGGTTCCCTTCAGCTGGTCATGGGCAGACACTAGATCGCCCTTTTCGACCACTGCGTTGACTTCCAGCAGCGATGTTTCGCATGTAGATAATCGGCTTTGGATGTCATCCAACACTGCCTTGCTTTCTCTGCCTCTCGGCGCCATGGCGATCAGTCCTTTGACGGCGCCCAACTCGGTTTGAGTTTTTACAATCAGCGTATCGACCAGACTCTTCACTTCTGCCTTCTTCGCTTCAATCTGCGGCATCACTTCATTCAGCACATTTGTGGTTGATGCCAGCAGTTTTTTTGCCTTTGAATAATTGCGTGAAGCGGCAGATTTGGTATTCTGCATATCTATCTCGGCCAGGGCGGCACTCAGAGAATCATGAGCAGCTTTGTACTGATCGGCAAAATAACGATCAACTTCCGCTGTCTTCGCCGCTTCTAACGCCGCTTTTGCCGCATCCACTGCTTGTTGCGGTGCCTTGGCACAACCGAACATCATGACCACTGCCAAGCCCAATACGAGAAAAACAAGCTTGACTTTCATTTTTACCTCCACAATTAGTAGCGGATAGGCTTTTCACCTCAGAGGTGTTCAAACGTTTATGACAGGCGTTCTTCCCACATGTTATTTAGAATTGAGGTGTCTAAAAACCCATCCATAATGACAATAATTTACAAAAAAATATCCATTTTCGCCAATAAAATTTTGCACTTTTCTCATGAACTGTAATTTTTTTCCGGCATTCGTAAAACGCTTGACCAATTTCGTGATCTTTAGTATAATCGTGACGAAATGTCCACTATGTTGCAGATCTGCTGAAAGGAATAGAACAAGAAATGACTTTTGACCATGCGCTCAATCTTTACGAACAGCGGCGGTCGCAGTTGAATACTCCTCGCGCCATTCAGAATTTTCTCGATGCCATTCCGTACAGCTGCGAGCCCGTCTACCGCTGCCCGCTACGGGTGCTGCGCGACCGCCTCGCCCACTGTTTTGACGGCGCCCTCTTCGGCGCGGCCGCTCTGCGCCGGCTGGGCTATTCTCCACTGGTTCTGGATATGATACCGGATGATCGTGATGATGAGCACATGCTGGCACTCTATAAAAAAGACAGACACTGGGGGGCGGTCGCCAAATCCAATACGGTCGGACTGCGGTTCCGCGAACCGATCTACCGGTCGCTGCGCGAGCTGGTGATGTCCTATTTTGAGCTCTATTATAATGTCGAAGGCGAAAAGACGCTGCGCGGTTATACAGTGCCGCTGGACCTGCAAACTTTTGACAAATATGACTGGATGACGAGCGATGCCGCGATGGAACGGATTGCCCAGCGCACGGATGAAATCAGACGATTTCACCTGCTGACGCCGGCCATGATCGCCCATCTCTCTCCGGTCGATGACCGTCTGTTCAAGGCGTGTTTCATGGGGGCGAATGAGGACGGATTATTTAAACCCGGTGGATAAAGCCAATGGCAATTGAATTTAGCCGACTTGATGTCGCCTGCTTTTTTACTCTTATTCTCTGCACTACAGGCGCCCCGCAGCCTCAGGGGCCCTACTTTGAACATCTCTCGACGCAGGACGGATTGTCCAATGATATTATCATGTCCATCATCCAGTATAGTCGCGGATTCATGTGGTTTGGCACTTTTGATGGCTTGAATCGTTACGATGGATATCAATTTATTCAATACTTTAATGAGCCGGCGGATTTTCAAAAAGCATAAGGCTATTATACAGCAAATAGTCAAATTAAAAATCATCATAAATATTCAATTTGTCATAAGGATATCGAATGATCGGTTCAATTTCTTTTTCATGTCGGGAAATGTAGCTACAAAACAGCCATTTTTTCGGATCGTCGACATAGCCATGCTTAACTGAATTAAACCAGAGATAGTGAATTCG
>JAFGJB010000171.1 GCA_016929295.1 Candidatus Zhuqueibacterota bacterium
GTGACGCAGATGGGCAATCAAGGGCATGCTGGCGAGGGCGCCCGTCTGATCAAAGAATGGTTGATGGCCGGCGCGATCGGCGATGTGCGCGAGGTGGCGGTGTGGACCAATCGTCCCATCTGGCCGCAGGGCGATATCGCCCGACCAACGGAAGAAGTGGCCGTGCCCGCGACGCTCAACTGGGATCTGTGGCTCGGGCCGGCGCCGCAAAAAGCATATCATCCCGATGTCTGTCATTTTAACTGGCGTGGCTGGCGCGATTACGGCACCGGCGCACTCGGCGATATGGGCGCGCACTTGATAGACCATCCCTTCTGGGCGCTCGAACTGGGTCAACCACTCACCGTGCAGGCGAGTTCGACGGCTTTCAGCGACGATGCCTATCCGTTGGCGACGGTCGTGACCTACCAGTTCGCCGCCCGCGGCGCCATGCCGGCCGTCAAGCTCACCTGGAGCGATGGCGGGATCACACCGCCCCGCCCCGATCAGCTGGAAGCCGGTCGACGCCTGGGCACCGGCGGCAGTGGCGTGATCTATTATGGCGACAAGGGCATCCTGATGCACGGCGATTATGGCAACGCTCCGCGGCTCGTTCCCGAGGCCGCCATGGAAGCGTTCCAGAAACCGGAACCGACCATTCCCAGGTCGCCGGGCATTCATGAAGAATGGATCGAGGCGATCAAGAATGGCGGAAAATCGACGACCGATTTCTCCTATTCCGGACCGCTGACGGAAACCATGCTCCTCGGCAATGTCGCTGTGCTCATGAAGGAGAAAAACACCATTTTGGAGTGGGATGCGGAAAATATGAAATTCACCAATGTCGAGGCGGCGAACGAGCTCTTGCATTATGAGTATCGTGAAGGCTGGACGCTTTGACATCGCGTCATCTGCGTGCCTGGTAAGCCCCGGGTTCCCAGGCTCCTGCCTGGGAACCCTATGGCACTGCGTCACATATCGAAAGCAAAGGCGAGGCTCTGCCTCGCAGTAGCGCTGTGGAGGCGATAGAAATTAGAATATTGCCTCTGGTTATGCCTGGTTCCCAGGCTCCGGCCTGGGAACCCAACGGCACTGCGTTATATATCGGAAGTAAAGGCGAGGCTCTGCCTCGCGGCGCCATGGAGGCGATAAAAATTAGAACAGTTGAATTATGGATTTTACAATGGATAAAATTAATATTTTTCTTCACCGTATCTCGATTCATCTCGTACTCATATGGGCCATGATCACCTCTCTCCCGCACACGTCAGCTGCACAAGCGCAAACAGTGCGCATCAATGAATTCATGGCGAGCAACACAAGCACGCTCGCCGATGTGGATGGTGATTTTTCCGATTGGCTTGAATTGTACAATCCTGCGGCAACGGCTGTCAATTTGGCCGGATGGTCGCTGACCGATGCGATGGCCAGTCCGCGCAAATGGACCTTCCCGTCCGTGGGCCTGGAAAGTGATGGCTATCTCGTGCTGTTTGCCTCGGGAAAAGACATCGCTTCGCCTGATGCCGAACTGCATACAAATTTCAAACTGGATGCCGCCGGAGAATATCTGGCGCTGTTCGATGCGTCCGGTGCTCTGGTCACTGAATTTGCCCCCGCCTTCCCGGAACAATTTGCAGATGTCTCATTCTGCTTTATGAATGGCGATTATATTGCCTCAACATCACCGACGCCTGGTGCGGCGAACCAATTCAGTGCACACGATAGGCTACCACTGCCACAATTCAGTCATGTGCGCGGCTTTTACGAGACGCCATTTGACCTGCGGCTCACGTCGAGTCTCAGCAATGCCGAGATTTATTATACGCTCGATGGCAGTGAACCGACAACAGAGACCGGCACACGCTACGCGCAGCCAATCTCAATTGCCGGCACCACAGTGCTGCGGGCGATCGTGAGTTACGACGATATGGTCAGCGTCTCTGCGACGCATACATACCTTTTTCTCAACTCTGTCATCGCCCAGCCGAACAATCCCCCGGGCTATCCGCAGGAATGGGGACCTTATACGGGCATTGCGGGCACGGCCATCGCCGACTATGAAATGGATGCGGAGATAACCGGCGACCCGCGTTACGCGCCTCTTATCAAAGATGCATTCACGTCCATTCCTACCATATCTATTGTCACCAGGAAGGAGAATCTGTTTTCGCACAGCAAGGATCCGCAGTCAGGCGGTATCTACATCTATACAGGCCCACCGGAAGGTGGCGATGTGCCGGGTTTGGGCGACGATTGGGAGCGCCCCGCGTCCGTCGAGTTCTTCACTGCGGACAAATCTGAGGAATTTCAGCTCAACTGCGGCGTCAGACTGCAGGGCGGACACAGTCGGCGTCCCGAAAAATCGCCCAAGCACTCCTTCCGTATCGTCTTCAGGAGCGAGTACGGACCGGAGCGACTGGAATATCCTCTGTTTGGCGAGGAGGCCGCGCAGAGCTTCAACACCATCACCCTGCGCGCCGGATTCGGCAATGAGTGGATTCACTGGAATGACGACGAACGGAGACGCGGTAATTATGGCCGCGATATATGGGCCAAGGATGCGCAGCTCGCCATGGGACACCCGGCCGGACACGGACGCTACGCCCATTTGTATATCAATGGCCTCTACTGGGGATTGTACAATCCCACTGAACGACTGGATCGTGAATTTGCCCAGTCCTATTTGGGCGGCGACGATATGGATTATGATGTCATCAAGGACTATACCAGCGTCGTCGATGGCGACGTTACGGCGTGGAACGAGATGATGAGCCTGGCGAGGCGAGGTCTCGCCAGTACGGCGAACTATCAGCGCATCCAGGGCAATAATCCGGATGGCACCCCCAATCCCGACTATGCCCCTTATGTGGATGTCGTCAGTCTCGCCGACTATATGCTGCTCAACTTTTATGGTGGCAACACCGATTGGGACCATCATAACTGGGTGGCCATACGAAATCGCGCCCTGCCCGACAAGGGATTTCAGTTTTTCAGCTGGGATGCCGAACACGTGCTGAAATCTGTCAATGAAAATGTGACGAGCGAGAACAATGCCAACTGTCCCAGTGATTTGTTTCAGCGGCTGTGCGCAAACAGCGATTTTCGTCGCCTCTTTGCCGACCGTGTGCAGCGACACTGCTTCAACGGCGGTGTAATGACTCCGGAAGCCGCCGCGGCGCGCTGGCAAAGTCGAGCGCAACAGATCGAGCTGGCCGTCGTCAGCGAGTCCGCGCGCTGGGGAGACTATCGCCGCGATGTCCATCGCTACCAGGCGGGCGACACGTTTGATCTCTACGACAAGCAGTATTGGCAGGATGAGCAGGACTATCTGTTGAACGACTATTTCCCGGCGCGAACCAGTCGGCTGATCAGCCAGCTGCGCGCGGCCGGACTGTTTCCAAACGTCCAGGCGCCCCAGTTACTCTTGAATGACCAGGCGATTGCCGGGACTATCATTAAACCAGGTGATGTGCTGAGCATGACCGCGCCCGGTTCGATCTATTATACGCTTGACGGCACCGATCCTCTGCATTCGCAGTATGTTGCCCCCGGCGTCGAAACGATCCTCGTGGTCGAACACGCTCGTAAGCAGGTGCTCGTCCCCAAGACTGATATCGGTGACAGTTGGCGCGCTGATGTCACTTACGACGATTCGTCCTGGCGATTGTGTCGCGGTGCCCCTGGAGGTGTTGGGTACGAGAAGGAGAGCGGCTATCAAGATCTGATCTCCATGGATGTCGGCGATGATATGCACGATGACGGAGGAGATCCCAATCCATCGTGCTATGTGCGGATTAAATTCGCACTGTCTCGCGATAACCTCGCCAACATCAAAAGCTTAAAGCTCAACGTCCGATTTGACGACGGCTTTGTCGCCTTTCTCAATGGCGCCCGCGTCGCCGAAGCCAACGCCCCGGCGACGATTCGCTGGAATTCCGTCGCTTCGGCCGGACATGAAGACGCCGGCGCAGAGGCGTTCGATGTCTCGCGATTCATCGACCTGCTGGTCGAGGGGGATAATCTCCTCGCTTTCCAGGGATTGAATACGAATACCTCGAGCTCCGATTTTCTCATCAGTGCGGCTCTGATGGCGAGTGATCAGGCCAGTTCTGGCGGGATCGTGTCCCCAAACGCCATTCTGTACGAGGCGCCGCTCGTCTGTACCGCCAGCACCCATATCAAAGCGCGAGCGCTCTCCGGCAGCGAATTGAGCGCCCTCAATGAACTGATGCTCGTCTTGCCATCCGATCTCTATAATGTGCGCTTGACCGAGATTCACTACCACCCATTGGCCCAGGATACGATCGAAAATCGATCTCTGGAATTCATCGAATTGAAGAACATTGGCAATGCGCCGATCGACCTGAGCGGCGTGCAATTCTGCCGCGGCCTGACCTACAAATTCCCCATGAACACGATCCTGCACGGCGGCGAGTTCATTGTCCTGGCATCAAACTCGCTGCAGTTTCACGATCGATATGGATTTGCACCGTACGGCAGTTATGATGGATTCCTCGCCAACGATGGCGAGACCGTGGCACTGATCAATACCTCGCACGATACCCTCCTTTCGGTTCGCTACGATGACAAATCGCCCTGGCCCGAAGAGGCGGATGGGCATGGTTATTCTCTCGTGCCCATCGATCTGAATCCCGCCGCTGATCAGAACGATCCGCAGCAATGGCGGATCTCCCTGGCGATTCACGGCTCCCCCGGTCGTGATGATACGCCGGCCGCCGGCGCCGCTGACGCTGGCAAGATGCCGAGTGAATTTCAGCTGATCAATTATCCGAATCCGTTTAATCCGGGCACAACCATTGAATATGCCATCCGGACACGCTGTCATGTCACCCTGACCATCTATGACATCCTGGGACGCGAGGTCGTCACCCTCGTCGATGAGATCCAGGCGCCGGATCACTATAAACTGTGGTTTGATGCCGGCCGGCTGGCGAGTGGCGTCTATTTTTGCCGCCTGCGGGTGGGTGCGAATGATCAGAAAACGAAGAAAATGCTGCTCATCCGCTAATGAGCAGGCAATAGATAGCGCGGCCTTTGGCCGCAGCCAAAAAAGTTTAAACCACCGAGGACGCCGAGAATAACCGAGGAAAAGAAGCGAAATCGGGCACTATCTCTGCGAATCTCGGCGCTCTCTGCGGTTGGCTTTAAAACTTGCTCAAAAACAAGATGTTGCTGATTTTCATTACAGAGTGAATGATGCAGCAGATGCTGATAAACCAGAGGATTAAATCATGAAGATACATGCCATCCTTCTTCTCCTGCTATTCATCGGCACCAGCGCGTCGCGCGCGGTCGATGATCGCAAGTATGTTTCATCCCATCCGGGGGACGGTCGGTTTCCTCTCGCCGCGAACGGCGCATTGGCGCCTCTGATCGTCAGCTCTTCGGATCACCCCGGCGTTTTGACCGTCGTCAGACATCTGGGAACGGACATTAAAAGCGTCACCGGCGCTGCGCCGGAGATCTTGATTGACGCCATTCCTCCAGCCGATTATGTCGTCATCATCGGCACCATTGGCAAGAGTCCGATTATACAGAAACTCATACAGGACAAAAAACTGAATGTCAGCGGCATTGCCGGACGCTGGGATAGCTTTTTGCTGGAGACCATTGACCAACCGATGCCGGGTATCAGACAGGCTTTGGTCATCGCTGGCAGCAACAAGCGTGGTACCCTGTATGGCATGTTTGATCTGTCAGCGCAGATCGGCGTCTCGCCCTGGATCTGGTGGGCGGACGTGCCGGTTCAGCGGCGATCGGCTTTATACGTGCTGCCCGGTCGGCACTCCGCCGGCGAACCGGCGGTCAAGTATCGCGGCATTTTCCTCAACGATGAAGA
>JAFGJB010000172.1 GCA_016929295.1 Candidatus Zhuqueibacterota bacterium
GCGGTTCCCTATGATGTCTTGCAGCTGGCGCCCGGCAGCAGCTTTGGCTTTGATATCCAGATCAATGACGCAGATGAGGGAACGCGCGAACATATGCTGCGCTGGTGGCAGGATGCCGACAATGCCAATGACGAGTGGATAAATCCCAGCCTCTTCGGTTCGGCCCTCATGCGAACGGACCAGGTTGTTTCCGAAACATTCCCGATCCCGGAAACGGCCACCGTGCCGACAATCGACGCTGCTATGGGCGCCGATGAATGGGCTGACTCGTGGCAACTGTCCGGCAACATCTTTGACAGCGCTCTCGACATCGGCACTGTCTGGGATTGGTCCGATATGCGCTACACCGCCAACATGATGTGGAAAGCCGACAATCTTTTCCTCTATCTGACGGTCATGGATGATGTAATCAATACGGGTACTGATTACAACACGGATGGCGTCGAAATCTATTTTGACGCCAATAACAGCAAGGGCGAAGCCTACGACGGCATTGACGACATTCAATTGCGCTTCAATCTCGGCGAGTCGACCACGGACGAGATCGACGCCGGCTTCGGCGCCTCGTCAGATTGGGGTTTTGTCAAAGACGGCATCGATTATGTCGTCGAAGAGACAGGCCTCGGCTGGGATCTCGAAGTCGCGTTCACCCTCGGCGATCTGCAAATATCTCCCGGAGACGAGTTCGGCTTTGATATTCAATTGAATGATGCGGACGAGGCGACCCGCGGCAACAACATGGTCCGCTGGTGGAGCAACAGCAATGATGAATGGATAAATGCCAGCCTCTTCGGCACCGCCAACCTCGTCAGCGGCACGGCCGTCAAGCAGGACGCCCCGGCAGTGGTCAGCACCTTCAAGCTGAACCAGAACTATCCGAATCCGTTCAATCCCACGACCAACATCACCTACTCGGTCGCCAAAATGAGCCCGGTCACCCTGACCGTCTATAACCTCATGGGCGAGCAAATGGCCACTTTAGTGGATGAGGTCAAGCCGGCTGGTGAATACACGGTGACATTCGATGCCGCGAGCCTGACCAGCGGCGTCTACCTGTACACCCTCCAGGCCGATGGCAAAATGTTCACCAACAAGATGATGCTGATGAAGTAACATGACGTTAAACCTCAAAGGTCTCGGAGACCTTTGAGGTTTGTCTATAGCCCCGAATCCCCATTCGGGGTTTTTTTATGGTTCTCTACTCCGGATTATTCAGAAATGCCTCACACGAAGAAGACACAGAGAAATAGCTACCTCACTGATCGTTCGGCACATTCGTGCCCCTGACGGGATGTACCGGACGGTCAATGGATGAGAACATCAGTCCGAGGGGGACAAATGTCCCCCATTATTTCCCGCCCAGGATGGATATCCAGGGCGATCGAAATTTAAATTAAAAGAACCTTGAATAAGATACGAGACACAAAGAAGTATAATGTTAGGTTTGTATTGAAAAATTGGCATCGTTTTTCATGCTTTCTTTCGCATGATATTTAACGTTAATAAAATCAATCTTGGAGTCTTTGTGTCTTCGTGTGAATGATCAAGTCAGAAAATGAACAATTAAAACCGCCGAGCGCACGAAGAACCGCCGAGAAAAAAGGTGACTTTGCTTTTGTTAAAAAAAGATTTAATCCGTTAGACAGAAAAGGACCTTGAATATTGGTGAAAGAGAATAGAATTTAGCTCATAGCTCGGCGCCCTTGGCGTCCTCGGCGGTTATTAGTAAGCAAGTTCGCCCAGGATTTCACAGTTCTGCGCTTCCCAATCCTGAACTAATCGTGCTTGAAGCCCGATGACATTTGGCGTCCAGGGATTCGATCCCTGGACGATCGTTTTAACAAAGTACATATCACCTGGACATCTATTTGTGAACAAAAACGATCAACTTGACCCCCAAAAAAGACGACTCTTCACGCTCTTGATGCTGTGCACGCCTATCGTCTTCCTCGTGTTGCTTGAGCTGCTGCTGCGACTTTTCAGCTATGGCGGTGATCAGCATCTCTTCATCACCGGCCCGGAGAAGCAGATCTCGCACTATTGGATGTGCAACCAGAACGTCGGCAGACGCTATTTTTACATGCTCGACTCGACGCCCAGTCCGCCGAAAGACCTTTTCCTGAAAGCCAAACCGGAGAATGGTTATCGCATTTTTGTTCTCGGCGGCTCGACGACGGCCGGATTCCCCTACAGCTATAATTTGATGTTTCCGCGCATCCTCAATTTTCAGCTGTCGGAGCTCTTCCCGGACCGATCCATCGAGGTCGTCAATACCGCCATGTCGGCGGTCAACAGCTACACCCTGCTCGATTTCATGGATGAGATCATTGCCAAAGAACCGGATGCCATTCTCATCTACGCCGGCCATAACGAGTACTATGGCGCCATGGGCGTCGGCTCGCGGGAATCATTCGGCAAAAATCCGACCTTCATCCATCTCTACTTGCAGCTCAAAAAATTTAAAACCTTCTTGCTCGTCCGCGATGCGGTCGGCTGGCTGAAAAAGCACTTGAGCAAAGTGACGAGCCGCAGCACCGGGATCGACCCGACCAATACATTGATGGCGCGAATTGTCGGCGAGCAGCAGATACCCTATAAAAGCGGGATGTACGAACAGGGTTTACGACAATATGAGCGCAACCTGCGGCGCATCCTGGAGAAAGCGCGGCAACACAACATCCCGGTCATGCTGAGCGAACTGGTCAGCAACGTCAAGGACCAGCCGCCATTCATCTCCGTCGACATCGATAGTTTTCCCGCCGCCGAAAAAGCCTTTTCCATCGGACAAAAATTGCTGCGGCAGGGCGACGTCGATGACGCCCGCATCGCCCTCACTCTGGCCAAGGATCTCGATGCCCTGCGCTTTCGCGCTTCCGAGGAGATGAACGAGATCATCCATCAGCTCGGCCGCCAGTTCAATACGCCGGTGGTGCCGATGAAATCATTCTTTGAATCTCATTGTGAGCATAAAATCATCGGCAACGAGCTCATCCTGGAGCATCTGCACCCCAACGCCAGGGGCTATTTCATCATGGCGGATGCCTTTCTGCAGACGATGAAAGATGACAAATTCATCGCCGATTCCTGGGACAGCCTGCGGCCGCCGGAAGAGATAATATCAACCTGGGGCTGGACAGAGCTCGACACGGTGTCCGCCAATTTGAGCATCCACTACCTCAAAGGCGGCTGGCCGTTTCAGCCGGACATTGCGCCCAATCACGCGCTGGAGAATTACTATCCGGACACCCACGCCGAATCATTGGCCGTGCGCATCCTGATCGACGAGACATTCAATCTCGCCGCCGGCCATGTGGCCATGGCCGAGCACTATGAATCGCAACATCAGTACGAACAAGCGTATGAAGAATATCGAGCAGCCTACTATACCATCCCCCATGAAATAGAATTTTATGAAAAGGCAGTGCGAAACCTGCTTCGCCTCAACGACATGCCAAAGGCGCTCACTGTCCTGCTGCTGTCGCAGCGCTATGGCAGATCAGCGTTCACCGACAGATGGGCGGGATTGCTGTTAGCCGACGCCGGCCGCTATCGGGAGGCGCTCCCCTGTCTGCTGAGAGCTCATGACCAGTCGCCAAAGGATGGTCAGGTGCTGCGCTATTTATCCGCAGCGCTCGTGGCCGAGGGACAAGTGGAGCGAGCGCGTCAGCTCATGACGGACATCGACAGTACGGCCAGTCCGATCTCCGAACAGGATAAGAGAGAATTGCTCTATTCAGTGTTATTGAAGAGTGCCAACGAGAGCCTGCAAAAAAAAGAGTACAATAAAGCCCTGCCTCTGCTGCAGCGGGCGCACGACATGAAAGAGTCCGCTTTCACCGCCAAGTGGATCGGCCTGATCGAGCTCAACTATGGAAGGATCGTGGAAGCGGCAGTATTGCTACAGCAGGCTGCTGATCTGACGCCGGATGATTTTGAAGTGCGCTATAATCTCTGCAACGCTTATATCAGGCTCGAACAGAGAGAAAACGCCGTCCGCATCTTGCAAGAGATGGAAAAGCTGCGGCCTGGATTTGCCGATCCGCAGAACTTGAGAAGACGCCTGGCCGCGCTAAAGTCCTGAGCCGGCGCGTCGATCACTGCAGACCGAAATAGACTGCTGGTGCACGTTTGGAATAGACCGTGGTTTCGGCGCCAAGCGGCTGATCGGCAAGCGTCGAGTGCACAGATGAACTGATGATGAACAGATCGATCATCGTATTTCGATCCGTGAGAGTGATTCGGCGCCATGGCGGTCGCCCATCCGGCGAGGTTCGCGGCATGCCGGCGCCGGTCGCCTGTTCGTCCGCTTTTATCTGAATGTAGGTGATGCCGAGATCGATGAGGCCCTGCCGCGGTTCGACCTCAATTTGATCATTCTGCAGGTCCACAGCATTATCCATCATCATGCCGGTCAGCATGCCCCAATAACGAGATTGGCCGCTCAGATCAGCGCGACCAAATCTGGAGGCAAGGGTGATTCGACCGCCGCGCGCAAAAACAAACTCTGCCGCCTTGAGAACATATTTTCCGCCCGGGACCTTCTCCAGCTTGAAATAGCCGGCTTCGTCGGTTTTGGTCATAAAGCTGTATTGTCGAGCCTTGCCGTTTTTATTCAGATATTTGCAATCGATGCGAACATCATATTCCTGACAGACAGGTCCCTCCTCCTTGAGATAGGATCCGATCACGTCGACGATGAGGCAACCGACGACCGTACTCTCGCCTTTTGGTCTGGCGGAGAGAGAGGCGGCTGCCAACAAGATGGTGAGAAGCAATAATCGAACTTGGATAGGCGAAACCTCGTTAAAAAATTTTACCGCAGAGAGCGCGGAGAATCGCAGAGAAAATGAGCAATGCTCTGCCTTATTGCACATGAAATTCATTATTGCTGCGGTCTCTTCGTTCTTACCACGATAGCTTACGTCTTTTTTTGATCCTGGATTCAATGAATTTAAATCCGACCCACTCGATTATCCAGTTAGCTCAGAAAATATTAAAAATGGCATTTAGTGAGTTAAGCAAAAACGTTCGTCCAGGGATTCATCCCTTCACGGGATTCGATCCCTGGACGCGAAATGTCAGAGGTCTTCAAGCCCGACAAAAGCCCCGTGGCTCATCCGACTGATGGTTAATTGAACCACAAGTCGCGTCTGCCGCGAGGCGATTTTCAGGCTATTTGAGGAGTGTCATTCGCCGCATGGCGTAATAGTCATCACCGGCACTCATACTGTAAAAATAGATGCCGGCGGCCAGATCGCCCGCATTCAAAGTGAGTGAATGGACGCCCGCCTCATATCGGCCATCGACGAGCAGTTTCACTCTATTGCCCAGCAAGTCGTAAATTTCAATTTTGATATTCGCTGACATGGGTAAGCTGAATCGAATCGTGGTGGAGGGATTGAACGGATTGGGATAATTCTGCGCCAGATCGAACGTTCTGACGACTGTTGCCTGGTTTTGCGATGAATCCGGCGAGCTTTCCGTCGCCAAGCCCAAGCCGCACATCATGAACATAATCATCACTAATCGTGTCAATTTCATATCCACCTCCATCCAGCTCCGGCGTGGGCATCTGGGGGCCACGCAGAAGCTGCCAAACATGCCAGATGCCACGTCAATGAGCTGGTCTCAATCATCACAAATTGTAACTGATCGGTCCTGATAAAGTTCCCACAAACGAAAAGAGCCGGGGACAAAAATCAAAGGTTAGCGGATACAAGTGAACTTGTGCTGTCGCACGACATCTCCCGCCCGCATTTTGCCTATGTAGACACCGCTGGGGAGATCCGCGGCATCCCAGCTGATCGCGTGCCTGCCGGCCTGCACATCGTCATTGAGGAGAATTGCCACCTCCTGGCCATGGATATCATAGACAGTCAGTTCAACATGGGCGGCAACCGGAAGGGTGAATTGAATGGTGCTCTGCTGATTGAAAGGATTCGGATGACTGCTCAGAGCATAGTCATGCGGTGTCTTTTCCCGCCTCTTGTCGACGTGCACTGAGGCGCCGAATTCCAAAACGCCAAAATAGTCCGGCAGATGGAAATTGGGCCTGGCATAGTCGACGGGCGACCACGTCAGCCAGTGCGGATGAGAGCTGTTATCAGCGCACTTGTAAAAGTTGGCTCGCCATTTGACACCGGGCGCTGGAATGACGACGGTTGAATATTTTGTCAGGAACGCGTAGGGAATGCGATACTCCAGCACCCATGTCGTGCTATCCTGGATTTCGGGTGAAACAATCCGCGGCATGGAATGCGCGACATCGATTTGAGCGAAATCGCTGCGCGCTATTTGCACGACGTCGGCTCGCGGTCGCTTTTGAAAATTGAACAGCGCCGTGCCGCCGCAATTCATCTCCAGATTAAAGTAGCCGAGCGACACATCCTCATGCGGCGTGAAAAAAAACTCGACGCAACTGTCGGTATAGACGCTGCCCTGATACTCCTGTGTGACCGCCAGTACATAACGATCTGCGACGCGATAGATGACATAGATCGCCTCGGCGTCGTAGGCGATCTTGACGAGAACGCGCGGGAAATGATCGGGATAGTCGCCCATGTGATTCGTCAGCTCTATGGCATCAATATCGCACCACGGTGACTTTTCCCAGACCGCATTGATCTCGATGGCCGATTCGAGTCTGGGGATGAGGAGATGGCTTTTAGCCATGCTTCTTCCTATTGCCGGCAGAAAAAATACCAACGACCAGCAAACGGATACCAGGAATAGCCTTTTTTGCATGCGCTTTCTCCATTCTGGTCAGTCGATTTTTTCGATGATAACGCCGCTCTCTTTATCTTTCAATATCCGCTTTTTGCGGCCGTCCGGCATCTTTTCTTCCTTGACCAGATCATACTTTTCATCGACGAATCTGTCACCCGCAGCGCCGGCGCGTTCGATCTCTACACCGCGCCACTCTTCGAGCTCGATCGGCTCCCAACACCTTGTCTTCGCCGATCGGTAACAGGCATCCAGGATGGCATTCACGACATAGCCATCGTAAAAGGTCTCCATTGGCGCGCGTCCCTCATCCATGGCGTCAAAGGCGTCGATGAACATGTGCGTATAGCCGAGCTCGTTCACCTCATCGCCCACCGGGAACAGCCAGCCGGTGTCGCCTTCGGCTTTTTCGGCGACATAGCCGCCCTGTCCGACGTTGGTGAACATCTGAAATCCGGTGCGCAGAAAGTGATCGAGCCAGATGGTGCCCTCGGTGCCGGCCACTTCATCGCGCAAATCCATGCCACCGCGAAAGGCCCAGCTCACCTCAATCTGCCCGATGGAACCGTTCTGAAAACGCACCAGGGCAATGGCGTGGTCTTCGGCCGGAATGTTGTGCACCAGCGTATCGGCCCAGCACATGGCTTCGACGGGTCGAATGTCCTTGCCGATGAACGCGCGGATGATCTCGGCGCAGTGACAGCCCATGTCCACCAGCGCGCCGCCACCGGCCTGTTCGTTGTCCCAAAACCAGGCGCTGTGCGGTCCCGGATGGGTTTCGCGTGACCGCACCCAGAGCACTTTGCCGAGCGCGCCTCTCTTCACCGAGTCGAGCGATTTCAGCGTCTTGGGCGTATAGACCAGATCTTCGAGATAGGCTGTATAGACGCCCTTGCGCTCGACATAATCCAGCATTTCTTTGGCTTCAGCTGCCGTGCGGCCCAGCGGTTTGGTGCACAGGACGGCCTTGCCTGCATCGGCGGCCATCTTCACCGCCTGCAAATGCAGATTGTTCGGAATGCCGATGATGACTGTGTCTGTTTCCGGATCTTTTATGACCGTTTGCATATCGGTGGAGTATGCCGGGATGTTCCAGTCCGCAGCAAACTTTTTCGCCCGCTCCGCAGTGCGCGAAAAAACATTCCGGACAATGTGCCTGCTCTGAAATTTGTGCAGGGTCATCGTGTAGAACATGCCGATGAGCCCGGAGCCTAATA
>JAFGJB010000173.1 GCA_016929295.1 Candidatus Zhuqueibacterota bacterium
CTGATCTTGTCGATCAATTCCATCCGTCACCTCAAAGCGTTCAAATGATTCGAAAGTCTTTGAACTCATTTTGACTGTCACTCCAGTCGACAATCACATCCCGCACATCGGCAAACCTGGGACCGAGGCGCAGCCTCTTTATCAACTCGAGGATCAAAACCTTTTCACCCTCGACAACCACGTGCACCGTGCCGTCAAATCGATTTTGCACCGTCCCGCCAAGAGAGAGCCGGCGCGCCTCCTGTATGGTGTAATACCGATAGCCGACGCCCTGAACGCAGCCGCTGACGGTGATATCCGCTCGTACATCCATTGCGAGCCCACTCCTTACGGATTCAGACGGTACATGGTGCGGGGGAACGGAATGGTCTCGCGAATGTGCGACCGGCCGCAGATCCAGGCGACCGCCCGCTCGAGGCCCATACCAAATCCCGCGTGCGGCACGCTGCCGTACTTGCGGATATCGAGATACCACTGAAAGGCCTGCAACGGCAGATTGTGTTTTTGCAGTCTTTCGACGAGCACATCGAGATCATCCTCGCGCTGGCCGCCGCCAATGATCTCGCCATAGCCTTCCGGGGCGATCATATCGACGCACAGCGCTCTATCCGGGCGCTGCGGATCCCTCTTCATGTAAAACGCCTTCACGGCGGCGGGATAGTGGGTGATCATCAAGGGCTTGGTGAATTTTTCCGATATGATCGTCTCATCGGGCGCGCCGAAATCGTCGCCGTCTTTAAAGTCCGCGCCCGCTTCTCTGAGGATGCGCACGGCGTCATCGTAAAGGATGCGCGGAAACGGTCTGCTGACGTTCTCCAGCTTGGCGATATCGCGTTCAAGCACCTCCAGCTCATCGCGACGATTTTCCAGCACGCTGCCGACGATGAACTCCACCATCTGCTCGGCCAGGTCCATGTCCTGCTGCAGATCGTAAAACGCCACTTCCGGTTCGATCATCCAGAACTCGGTCAGATGCCGGCGAGTCTTGGACTTTTCCGCACGAAAGGTTGGACCAAAGCAGTAGACTTTTCCGAAGGCCATGGCGGCGGCTTCCATGTAGAGCTGGCCGCTCTGCGTCAGATAGGCCTTGGTATCGAAATAGTCGGTTTCGAACAGAGTGGTCGTGCCTTCGCACGCGTTTGGCGTAAAGATCGGTGCATCAATGAGAGTGAAATCCTGGCTGTCAAAAAAGTTGCGCGCCGCTTTGATGATCTCGTGGCGGACCTTGAGAATGGCGTGCTGCTTTGCTGAACGCAACCACAAGTGTCGATTGTCCATCAAGAAATCTATACCATGTTCTTTGGGCGTTATGGGATAGTCAGCCGCACTGTGCACGATCTCGACATCATCAGCCTGCAGTTCGTAGCCGCCCTTTGCCCGCGCATCCGCAGCAACCGTGCCCGTCACTCTGAGCGAACTCTCCTGCGGCAAATTCTCGCATGCGGCAAATATTTCTTCCGAAACGTTTCCCTTAAAGACGACCGCCTGAATAGTACCCGTTCCGTCTCTTAGCATGATGAATAAAAGTTTTCCTTTACCTGTTTTATTGTACACCCATCCTGCGACAGTGACTCTTTTGCCGGCAAACTCGGCAATGTCCGCGATATAGGTTTGTGGCACCATGAATTTTTATCCTTTCATATGAATTGCCGTCGCCGTCACCAGATTTCCGGCTTGACTTCCCGCGATAGCAGATCGTGCAGTGCTTCTTTCGGATCTTTGTCCTCGAAGAGAATTTCATAGACTTTATGAGAAATCGGCATTTCGACCTCTTCCCTCTTTGCCAATTCGATCGTCGCTTGACATGTTCGCACCCCCTCGGCGACCATGGTCATGGATGCAAGGATGTCGGGCAATTTTTTACCCTTGCCGATTTCCTCTCCCAGATATCTGTTGCGGCTGTGTCTGCTCATGCAGGTGACGATGAGATCGCCCATCCCCGACAGGCCGGAAAAGGTCAACGGATTGGCGCCTAGTTTTTTTCCCAGCCGGGACATTTCAGCCAGCCCCCGCGGCTGCAGGGCGGCCTTGGTGTTATCGCCAAAACCGGCGCCATCGCAGATGCCGGCGGCAATGGCAATGACGTTCTTGAGCGAGCCGCCCAACTCCACTCCCGCTACATCCTGACTCCGGTAGATGCGAAAAGCTGCGCTGTTCAACGTCTGTTGCACAAAGCGTCCGACGAGCTCGTCCTCTGAAGCGACGACGACAGCGGTCGGAATCCCGCGACTCACCTCTTCCGCATGACTTGGTCCCGAGAGCACGGCATAACGAGATGCCAGAAATGACGGCAATTCCTGGGCGACAATTTCAGATATCCGCTTCAGCGTGTCCATTTCAATGCCTTTGGCGCAATTCACCAGAAGAACAGAGCTACTCAGATCGAGTTGGGCAAGCTGCCGCAGCACCGAGCGAGCCACATGCGAGGGCACAACCAGGAGCAGTAGTTCTGCACCGGCGACAGCCTCGTCCAGTTGGGAGGTGATTTGAATCGAATGGGGAATTTTTATATGCCGCAACACCTCGTCGCGCCGCCTGGTCTGCGCAAGTTTTTTGGCGGCGGCTGCATCGAATTCCCATAAACGCACATGGTGGCCAATGCCTTGACAGTGATTGGCCAGCGCTATTCCCCAGCTGCCGGCGCCCAGCACACAAATGGTTATTCTATTGCTCTCATGTATCACTTTATAATATGTCCGATTATTTTAGCCTGTTCGCCTTGATCCAGCAGCGCGTTCACGACGGCATCAACCTGCTGTTTGGCGACGACAAACGCAAGGCCGATTCCCAGGTTGAATGCGCGTCGCATTTCATCGTCGGCAATATCGCCGAGGCGCTGCAGGATCTGAAATTCGCGCGGCACATCCCAGCCATTCCAGTCAATTTGCAGATCAAGGCCATCTCTGAGGAGTCGCCTGGTATTGCCTTCTATGCCGCCGCCAGTGATGTGGCTTATGCCGGCCACTCCGGGATGCCAGCGCACAGCCTCTATGGCTTTTTTGTAACTCTTGTGTATTTTGAGTAGAGCCTCCCCCCAACTCATCTGCAGTTCATCAACATATTGGGCGACATCGATTTTATGAATGTTGAACAGCACGTACCGCGCCAGAGAGTAGCCGTTCGTATGCAGGCCGCTGGCCGGCAATCCGATGATGACATCGCCCGATGCAATTCTGCTGCCGTCAATGAGATCGTTTTTATTCAGCACGCCGATGATAGAGCCCGCGAGATCGTATTCCCCGGGCGCATAGAATCCGGGCATTTCCGCGGTCTCGCCGCCGATGAGCGCGCAGCCGTTATCCCGGCACGCTTTGGCCATTCCGCTGACAATAGTGGCAATTTTATCCGGATGCAGATTCAACGCACCGATATAATCGGTGAAAGCGAGCGGATCAGCGCCCGAGGTCATGATGTCATTCACGCAATGATTTACCAGATCCTGTCCAACGGTATCGTGAATGTCCATCATGAAGGCAATTTTCAATTTGGTGCCGACGCCATCAATGCTCGTCACCACGACGGGTTGCGGATATTTCTGCACGTCAATGGCGTAAAATCCGGCAAAAAGGCCAATTCCTCGCAACACATGTGCATCAAACGTCGACCGAGCCAGCGCGGCGATCTTTTTGGTGGCAGCGTCCGCAGCCCCCAGATCGACACCGGAATTCTTATAGCTCACACCCACAATGATCATCCTTTAGAAATTTGCTTGAAATAGTTGACTCGCACCTGTTCAAAAAAGCGTCTCACACTATTTTCCTGATAATCGGGATAGGTCCAGGGATTGGGATGAAATCTGCCCTGACGCCAGTAGAGCTGAATATCCCCATAAATGCCCTTGCCAATGTAGATCCGATGGTTATAATTCTTTGTCGTCGCCAAAACGAGTTTGGCAGCCTCGATGTAGCCGGGATCGATATTGATGATCCGTCTGCCCTCGCGAGCAAATTGCTTTTCCAGGTCATTGGTGAATATTTTCACGTCAGGCAGCGTCGCCGGATCAATGGGATGGCTGAACGAAATATATTCTTTTATCAGCTCGCGTCCCATCTCATTTTCATAGTACGAGGTGAAGGTGAAAGCGATCCGGGCTGAAGAGTGCTCAATGGGACCATAGGCAGCAACGAGTCGCGCGTTGGCCCTCTCTTTCACCCCCTCATCGCCGTAGCAGAGGGCGGCGACAAGGCAAACATTTTTAGGAGTACGAATTTCCACCGCTCGGCTGCCGAATACAAGTTTTTGCACCCATCATCACTGCACATCATTTCATATTGTTTTTAATGTTTTCCCTTGTAAGCTTTATGAGGCTGCTGCCACATAAAGGACAATATTTGTAGGATGAATTGGGAAACAGATGCGATTTATTGCCGGTGCATTGCATGACGTGACCTGGACGAAATATAATATGAATTTTTTTACTGTTTTCCTGATCGAGCTGAAGCTCGAGTACGCCACGAGCGGTCTCGCCGCGAAGGTAAATGTCAGAGTAGGGCGGCCGCCGCAGACGCGAGCGGACAAAGTTGCCTTCCCAGTCAAGGAGCTGAACATAGAGTTCCAAATCGCTCCAGTGCCGGTAACCGAACTCGTCGACATTGCTGTATTCATGGCGTCTCTCCGCGTCGACGAATTCTTTCCAAAAGATGCGTTCCGACGCCAGGGTGATCTCTTTGATGCGGTCAAAACGGACGCGTTCGCCATTTTGCAGCGGGAATTCCGTCAGAATGGGATAGTCGCCCGGGGAGTACAAGCCGTAACCGGAGAACACAAAATCGAGAATGAGGTTATTGACGTCTATATAGTATTTTCCTGAATCCGCGGCCACCAGAGCCCGTACGCCGGCTTGAGGTGCGGCGGCAAGATATGTTGTTGCCGCCACAGAAAAGAGTAAAACAAAGTTGCTGCGACGATGCTGGATCATCGCTTCTCTCCTTTCAGCCTCACGTGGATTTCATCTGTCTGCGTTGAATATAACAAAAAAAAACGGCTTGAACAAGGCATAGCGACAAAGATCCCAAATGAACAGGGCATGAGATAGAAAGGCTGCAGAACAAGGCCCCGGCGTACCGTCCGGGGCCTTGATGTGCGACTCAGATGTATCGGTTGACCAGGGCTTCGTACAACTCTTGTTTGCCGCTGATTTTTTTCGGTTCACCGATTTTCACCGCCAGATCGCGCAGCGCTTCCAGGCCGAGCTCACCTTTTTCAAAACGAGCGCCGTCGCCGGTGTCAAAGCTGGCGTAGCGCTGTTTGCGCATCTCCAGCAAATTTGAATCGGTCATGATTTTATCAGCTGCAAGCAAGCCGCGCGCCAGCGTATCCATGGAGCTGATGTGAGCGATAAAGATATCCTCCAGATCGGTCGAACTGCGGCGCGTCTTGGCGTCAAAATTCATGCCGCCGGGTGCGATGCCGCCCACCTGCAGGATCTCCATCATCAACAGAGTCGCCTCGGTGACATCATGCAGAAATTCATCCGTATCCCAGCCGTTATGCGGATCACCTTGATTGATGTCAAGACTGCCCAGCAGACCATTGTCGGCCGCCAATCGCACTTCATGCGAAAAGGTGTGACCGGCCAGGGTTGCATGGTTATTCTCGATGTTGATCTTGAAATCCTTGGTCAGATTATAATTTCTGAGGAAACTGAGAATGGTGGCCACGTCGAAATCATATTGGTGTTTTGTCGGCTCCATGGGTTTCGGTTCAATCAGAAAGGTGCCCTTGAAGCCGTGGGCTCGACCATAATCGCGCGCTTTGGTGAGGAACATGCCGAGATGCTCGATCTCGCGTTTCATATTCGTATTGAGCAGCGAGAAATAGCCTTCTCTGCCGCCCCAGAACACATAGTTCTCGGCGCCGAGGGCGACGGTCGCATCGATGGCTGCTTTGACTTGCGCCGCGACGTGCGTCACGACCGCAAAATCGGGGTTGGTGGCGGCGCCGTTCATATAGCGCGGATGGCTGAAAACATTGGCCGTCCCCCACAGGAGCTTGACGCCCGATTCTTGCTGCTTTTTCTTGGCTAATTCGACGAGCGTCGCCAGATTGTCTTCTGATTCAATGACCGAATCGCCCGCCGGCGCCAGATCGCGGTCATGAAAGCAATAATAGCCGACGCCCAGTTTGGTGAAAAATTCAAAGGCGGCATCGAGTTTATCTTTGGCCGCCTGCATCTTGTCGGCAGACTCGTCCCAGGGAAAGTCCTGCGTGCCCGGGCCGAACGGATCTTCTCCCGTGCCACAAAATGTGTGCCAGTAGGCGACGGCGAAGCGAAAATGATTCCGCATGCTTTTGCCGGCGACGACTTTGTCCGCGTCATAAAACTTGAAGGCGAGTGGATTCCTGGAATCGGGTCCTTCATATTTAATTTGGCCGATTCCGGGAAAGTATTCCCGATCGCCCATGGTGAGATGAATCGACATAGCTACCTCCGTTTTTTTGTTGTTTGATTTTTTTCCGCTTTATAATATGAGATTCGCTTGTAATGTGACAATTTTTCGCGTGACGATATTGTTCAACCCGCTGCGGGCTGAGATCAAGGAAAGATGCCGCGTTCTTCCATGGCCATGGCGACGCGCTGGACGGCGATTTGCGTGGCCGCATCGCGCATGGTCAACTTTTCTCTGGTCGCCAAATCCCACACGTCGGCAAAAGCCTTGACCAGCACTCTTTTCAGATTTTTGTTGACCGCCTCGACATCCCAGAAGAACGACTGAATGCTTTGCACCCACTCAAAATAGGAGACGACGACGCCGCCACTATTGGCCAAAATATCCGGCACAACAGTGATGCCCTTTTTATGCAAAATTCGACCAGCCTCCGGCGTTGTCGGACCATTCGCGCCTTCGATGACCGCCTTTGCTTTTACTTTGTCAGCGTTTTTATCGGTGATTTGTTTTTCCATAGCGGCGGGAACCAGAATGTCCACATCGAGCTGCAAAAGTTCCTCATTGCTGATTTTCGAAACACCGGGAGCTGTGAAACCGTCCAGGGTGTGAAATTTAGTCGTCTTGGCGTGCTCAATCATGTGGCGAATGGGCAGTCCGTTGGAATTATAGTATCCGCCCGTGACATCACTCACAGCGATAATGCGGCATCCTTCTTTATGCAACAGGTCGGCGCCGACAGAGCCGACATTGCCAAAGCCTTGAATGGCTGCCGTGACATTCTCGGGCTCAATGTGCAATCTTTTCAACAGCTCCAGCGTACTCAACATGACGCCGCGGCCTGTCGCTTCCCGCCTGCCCAGACTGCCGCCCAAATCGGTTGATTTGCCGGTGACGATATCGAGGACGGTCGCTCCCTGGTACATACTGACGGTGTCCATGATCCAGCCCATGGTTTCGGCGTTCGTATTCACATCCGGCGCCGGGATATCGTGGCGCGGCCCGATGATGGGCATGATGTTGACAGTGAAGCGCCGGGTCAGACGGCGAATTTCGTCTTTTTCAAGTTTGGTGACGTCGACGCGAACCCCACCCTTGGCGCCGCCGAACGGGATGTTGACGACCGCGCATTTCCAGGTCATCCACATGGCGAGCGCTTTCATTTCATCGACGGTGACGCTCTCATGAAATCGAATACCGCCCTTGCATGGCCCGCGCGCGCTCGAGTGCTGCACTCTGTATCCCTCGAACACCTCTATTCGCCCGTCATTCATGACCACGGGACAGGCGACCGTCAGCTCTTTCTCACAGCTCTGTAATACCCGATGGATATCCGGATTGAGTTTGATTCGTTTGGCAGTTGTCTCCAGCTGCTCAAGTGCCATGTCAAAGACACTATCATGTTTCATGTTAGGCTCCTCTTTTAGTTTCGCGACATTGTGAACAGTGATCACATTCAGTTCATCAGTTGAACCGTTTTGATCTGAATTTTTCCATCTTGCGGCGCTCCTTCTTGGTCGGGCGGCCTTTGTATTTTGGTCTTTCGTAGGTGATCGAGCCGGAAAAGAGCTCCATCAGCTCTTTCGCTTCCTCCGAGAGCTGCAATGCCTCGACCTCATACAGACATTTCGCCTCCTTCGAGGAGACATTGCGTTCAGAGATGGCCAGGATCTTCATATTGACGAATTGCCCATTTGCTCTTCGGATGGTCAGCTCATCGCCGCCTTTGACGAGCGTCGCCGGCCTGGCGATGACGCCGTTCACCTTGATGCGACGCTCCTCGCACGCCCTGGCGGCTTTGCTGCGGGTTTTGAACAGACAGGAAATGTGCAGCCACTTGTCGATTCTCTGCGAGGCGAATCGATCTCCAATCTGATCCATTTTTTAAAAAATCTCCACGGTCACATATCTCTTGGGATTTTCTCGGATATCCGTCAGCAGACTGTCGAGTCCGGTCGTCACGCGCAGCAGATCGATGTACAATTTTTCGTTCGTCAACAGCTGCCCGGCTGTTCCTTCTCCGCGATTGAGTTTGGCGACGACGCTCTTCATTTCTGCCAGATTCTGTGTCAGCTGTTCATACGCGAGCGGATCATGCACGAGCTTGGCCACTGATCCTTTACCATTAACCAGCGTATCGGCCAAAATATTCGCATTTTTGATAAAAGTATACAGTTCATCATACATGGTTGTATCGCGAATAATTTCCGCCAATAGCCCTTCAGTGGAGTTGAGCTGAGTGCCGATATTTTTCAGCAAAGCGAGCGACTCGTTCAAGTTCTTATAGAGGCTCGGATCGCTCACCAAAAGCCCGATGGTGCCTTCACCGCGATTGATCTTCTCGCTTATCTCTTTGATCAGACGCGCCGTGTTCTGCAGTTCAGCAAAAGTATCGACGCTTTCGTCAATGAGTTTTTCCATATCCACTGGATCCTTGCCGATGAGAAAATCACCATTCCGCAGCACAGGCTGAGTCGGCAGACCGGTGGTGATCGATACGAACTTGTCGCCCAAAAGGCCGAGTGTGCCAATATAGGCTTCAGAGTCGGCGCGAATACGATCCTGCACCTTTTTCAAGATTTCAAGCGTCACTTTGATTTGCGGATCATCGGTGGCCTCGATGAAATCGACGCCGATGACGGATCCGACCCGCACACCGTTCAGTCGTACGGGCGCGCCTGTTTGCAGTCCGTTCACGCGCGCCATATGAACATACAAGACATAACGTTCTTCCAGGATGCCATGCTGCTGACCGGCAGCAAAAATGACAAAGATGATGATGGCAATGCCACAGAGGATCATCAGTCCGACTTTAATTTCATGCAGGCGCTCCTCTTGCTCTCGAGTTTTCATTTTGCTCCCGCTATAAATGTTCGAACAAATTCATTGGTGCTGCCTTTTATTTCAGCAATCGTGCCTATTTCCAAAATTCGGCCGCTCTCCATGACTGCCGCCCGGTCAGCGACGCTGAAGCCGCTGTCCAACTCGTGCGTCACCACAATTGAGGTGACGCCATATTCTCGCTGGGTTTTACGAATGAGGGCATTGATGGTCGTCGCGGTGATCGGATCGAGCCCGGTTGTCGGTTCATCGTAAAGCAAGATTTCCGGCTGATAGGCCATGGCGCGCGCCAACGCGACGCGCTTTTTCATGCCGCCGGAGAGTTCGGACGGCATCAAGTTCACCGTCCCTTCCATTTCGACAAATTTGAGATTATTGTCCACGATCTCTGCTATTTCATCCGCTGTCCTGTTCGAGTGCTCTGCCAGGGCAAAAGCGACATTTTCGCCGACAGTGAGTGAATCAAAGAGCGCAGATCCCTGAAAAAGCATGCCAATTTTTTTTCTCACCTCGACGAGCTTTTTTTCGGACATGCCGGTGATCTCTTCGCCATCCAGATATACTTTGCCTCGATCAGGATACAAGAGACCCAGCAATATCTTTAAAGAGACACTTTTACCGCAACCACTACGTCCAAGAATTACAAGGGTTTCCCCTCTTCTGATCGAAAGGTTTAGTCCTTGCAATACCGCCTTGTCGCCGAACGATTTGTAAATATCCTGAAAAATGATTTTATAATTTTCCATCGCTTGCTACACAGCCCCCAAGGTCACTTTGGTGATGAGGAAATCGAGTATAAAGATCAAGATGGACGACACGACGACAGAGCGAGTCGTCGCCTCTCCCACGCCTTTGGTGCCGCCGGTGACGGAGAAACCGTGGTAGCAGGAAATCGATGCGATGGCCATGGCAAAAATGAACGGCTTGAGCAAGCCGGCAAAAATGTCCGAGAAGAACAGGTAGTGAATGGCATTGCTCCAGTAATAGTCTGTGCTGATTCCGAGCGTGGTGACCGAGACAATCCAGCCGCCGAGCATGCCGCAAAAATCTCCTATGGCAACGAGCAGTGGCAGCATGATGCTGAGGGCAAGGAACCGCGTTGCCGCCAATTTTTTATAGGGATTGGTGCCGAGCGCCCGCATGGCATCGATCTGCTCGGTGACGGCCATGGAACCCAGCTCAGCGGTGATGCCGGCGCCGACTCTGCCGGCGACCACAAGTGAAATGATGACTGGACCCAGCTCGCGCACCAGGGAGACGATCAGCACAGAGCTGGTGTACATCTTGGCGCCATAGACGGACATCTCGTGGCCAAACTGCAGTGCCAACACCAATCCAGTGAAGATTGACGTCATGAGGACGATGGACAGCGATTTGACGCCGATATGGTACATTTGTTCAATGGTGTCGCGAAGATAAAATGGCTTGATGAAGGAAAGGACGAGAGAGCGGCCAAACATCTCGGTGATGCCGTGCACATGATGCAGAAAATCGAGAAACCAGTGAAAATGGTCGTTCAAAGCCTGATTTTTCCTCACGCTTCGCCTATATTCCCTCGCGCCGGGCAAACAGGCGCACATGAACAAATACGATCATGATCGTAACGTGTGCTATGATGGCATAGCCAACATATTGCACCGTTCCGGAAGTGAAAACGATCCACAGCAGCGCGCAGAGCAGCAAAAAGATGCTCGACCAGTTCAGCAACTCGGCAAAACTATAAGGGCCATTTTGAAAGGCATCGATCATGATGCCAACTCCGGCGCCAAAATAAGCAAGGACGACGAGAATGAGAAACAATCCGACCATCAAAGTCACGATCAGAATGACAAAAACTGTATTGCGAAGACGGTGCAGTTTCTCTCTCAGCTGCAATGGTTGCAGTACGAGGGGTTCGTCATCAATCTGCATTTGCTGCAAATCGTACTTTTTTATACCATCCGATCTTTTATGCCAGATCTCCTGCGACGATATGAATACCGAATTCACCGGCGCAAGCTGAAACAGAGAATCGTTCACTATCTCGGCAAAAAAGACCTCAACGCCGCTGGCGAGCTCTATATGTTGCGGGATGTTGCCCTCAAATTCTATCTTGCCGTCTTGCAGGATGATCGTCGGCGTCGTGTCATTCAGCACCGGCTCATAGAGATCAACATAATGGTCGAGCCGCTGCAGGAGCGGGATGATGATGTAGACTGACAGGATGACCGTGGTCGCCACGATTGGAATGATTGAAAAACGTTTTTGCTGCAAAAGTCTAGTCATGCCATCACAAATAAATCTGCTCGTTTTCGCTGCCCCTCAGGACGCGCAAAACACCCTGCGCCAGAGCTTCCATCTCGAACTCACCTGCATAGACGACGACCGGTGCGAGATAGCTGATTCTCGCCCTCAGCTGATCGATGAGCATGCTCGAACGGGTCAAGCCCCCTGTCAGGATGATATTATCCAGGCGTCCGAGAACAGATGCCATCGCGCCGATCTCCTTGGCGATCTGGTATATCATCGCCGCGAAAACTTTGCGCGCTCTTTCGTCGCCGGCGTTGATCCATCGTTCGACTTGGCTGACATCCGACGTGCCGAGATAGGCCTGCAGACCGCCGTTCCCCATGATCATCTTTTTGATTTCTGCCTTGCTGTATTGACCCGACAAACATAAATCCGCAAATTGCTGCATCGGCAGCGAACCTGAGCGCTCCGGCGTGAAAGGGCCGTCGCTCGCGGCATCGTTGACGTCGATGATCTGTCCGCCTTGTACAGCAGCGACCGAAATACCACCGCCTAAATGCGCGATGACGAATCGTGTCATATTCAAGTCTTTGTTTAACTCAGTTGCCCTTTTAATCGCAGATGCTCGAATATTCAGCACATGCGATAATGCTCTTCTTTGTATGAGAGGATGGCCGGAATAGCGCGCCAACGGCGTTAATTCATCGACGCATACCGGATCGACGATATAGGCATTACAGCCCCATTGTTTGGCTATTTCATGCGCCAGGGCGCAGCCGAGATTGGAGGCATGCTGCCCTTGCACGCCACAGCGCGCATCGCGCAGCATGGCGTCATTCACCAAAAAAGTGCCGCGCGGCAGCGGCTTCAAGAGTCCGCCGCGTCCGGCAACGGCATCCAGTTGCGTCACATTTTGGGATTGAATGAAAGCGGTTATGGTGAGCAAGCGAGGATGAAATTGCTGCCAGAGCTCCAGTTTGGCGGTTTCATCCGCCAGGCGGATATTTTGTTCGGCCAACTTGTCCTCATCCGCAAACAGCGCCACTTTGGTTGAGGTTGAGCCTGGATTGATGACAAGAATGTGCAAGGTCGTCGCCATGATCTACCAGAAATTCAATGCGCGCAGAATATAAGAATACCGTCGGTCGCAGGCAAGAAAAAACGGAGCCGGCTGGCGCCAGCCCCGTTCGACATCAGGAACGCTGCATCTTCATGCAACCGTCTCTTTATAGACCGTCTTTTTGGTATAGTGCGTGTGCAGCAGCTCGTGCGCCTTGTGGCTGTTCGGCTCGCCTAAAAATTCCTCATACAGCTTTTTGATGGCCGGATTCTCATGCGATTTGCGAATTTCCAGCGCGCGATCCGCGGCGTAGATGGCTTCCACCCGCTTTTTGCGGATTTCCATGCTCGTCGGAATCGGCTGTCCGCCGCCGCCGATGCAGCCGCCGGGACACGCCATGATCTCGACAAAGTGATAGTCCGCTTCGCCCGCGACGATCTTTTCCATCA
>JAFGJB010000174.1 GCA_016929295.1 Candidatus Zhuqueibacterota bacterium
GCGATTGATCCAGCGCCACGCGTGCAATCCCCAGATCTGCTGCTTCTCATTACTGTAGCGCAACTGACTGAGCGGCACGCGAAACTCGGCCGTCCAGGCCGAATCCTCTTGCGCCACTTTGCCGTCCCACACAGCATCCCAGCTGGTGTCCCAGCCGTCGTTCATGAGGACCAGGTCTATTTTGGTGCCGCTGGCGGTCAGATCGAATTCAAAGCCCGTGCGCTGATCGTGGTAGCTGTCAAAGCAGACGCCGACAATGTCGCCGTCTATGACATCTCGACGCCCGCGGCTTTTGTCTATTTTGGCCGGGTCATCATGCGCCCGAATCGCAAAGTAGAGATTCTTGTCATCGTACAAAATTTTCAGTTCCGTCTCGGCGCTCGGCGCCGCGCCTTCGACCGGAATCTGTTGGGTATAGTTTCCCGACCAGATTCCTTCCTTCCAACAGTCGTCATCCAGGACGCCGTCTATCCTGGGCGGCTCAGTTGTGAGCCTCTGTGAATGGTAAATCCGTTTGCCGTCTTGTGTTCTATGAATCGTGGTGTCAACCACGGATGCTGTAGAGACGTCGCTTTTGAGGAGCAGCAGCAGAATCGCGATAATGCCCGGACGTGAGATGATGTGCATTGTCGATTTCCATTTTCAGCATGATTTGCATTTGATGGGTGAAAATGTACAAAAGAAATAGCAAAATTCCTGTAAACAATTGTCATTGGTCTGCTGATTTTTACTCACACGACACAAAGATCGTATGCCATTATAAAAATATTCTTATAATTGGCTCATACGCAAAATGCGTACTCAACCGCCGGGAACGCCGAGTGTCGCCGAGGGATGACAATGTGTATGATCATACTTGTCAGTTCGTCTGTCTTCATTCTTTACCGTGTCTATGATATCTTTTTATAGAAGAGACAGACCAACATATTTTCTCTCTGCGCTACTTCGTGTCCTCGGCGGTTCCAAGTACTCCTTTTACGGAATAACCATCTTTATTTTTATGCGATCAGCTTGTCCAGCTCCGCCAAAACCATCTCTGCCTTGACGCGCGTCTTGAAAAAAATAACGACTCCCGGGAAATCCTCTTTCGAGCAATTCAGCTTTTCGTTCACTGCCACGATCAGATCCTGGCGATTGGCGCTATGTATCTTTGCTATTTTTCTCTGCAGGTATTCGGGCGTCCAAAAGCCGACGATCTCGAGCATCGCCTGGCGTCCGTCCCGATGACAGAAAGTGAAATCAGGGATGAACACCGTGTCGCCCAGGTCTATGATCTCCGTTTCCCGACGAATATCCCAGCCACTTTTTTGCTTTTCAAAGTCGCGACAGAACGATTCCTCAGTCGAACTGTCGAAAGGATTTTCTTTTTTGTAATAGCTGACGAGCCCACTCGCATGATCCAGCTGAAAAATGCGTTGCCCGTTTGGCGTGTCGATGTCGGCACGCATACTCCACCTTTTTGCCAACATCAGCCCGGGAAGAAATCTGGCGAGATGAATGCCGTATTTCAGCGTCCGCCGAAACAGCGAGAACGGTCCGTCGACGCAAATAAAGTAATGATCTTTTTGCTTTTGAATAGTGTGCATCAATCCCGCGAGCTTGATGTAATGAAAAATAGTTTTATAGCTATCCCACACCCACACATGCATACGATGGCAACGATACAAAAGCCCCTGCGCCAGGGCAAGATTATAACGCCGAATTATCTCTTCGGCTCTTAATTCATCTCTCAGACCCACCAGTTTGTGATTCTCTACCAGGTCGCCATAAAAGTGCTGGAAAGAGGGAGTGTTGTTTTCCTGGAAGTACCGTTCGAGCACGACGTCGCGGGTGCTCTTGTGGATCACATCCGCCTGGCGAACGATGGGGCGATATTTTTCGGCAAACTCAAAGAGCCGGATTCTCTCTTCAGCATAGTTTATCTCCTGATCTGCCTGGTATTCAGCAAAACCGTCAATTATTTTTGTCAATCCGCGCACGATTCTATGCCCGGCCCAGCCTCTTTCATACTGTTCAAGCGATGTCGTCAGCTCTTTCCTCGTCTTGCCGATGTGAGCTCGAAAAGTCAGGAGCAGGTCGTTCGTCAATCTGAGATAAAAATCGCCATGCCGGCGCGTGAGGTAGCGAGGAGTGATTTCCTTTTCACCCACGACGTAGCGCAACAAATTACCTGTAAGCATCGGATTGCCTCCGGCGATAGGAGATATTGCTCTCTTGTGTTGCGCTTGTCACCAGCTCATAGAGCACCGCCTGCTTATCGCCCCTTTTTCGCAATATGCGCCCCAGTCGTTGCACATGCTCGATCGGGCTGGCGCTGCCGCTCAAAATGATGGCCACGTTTGCCTCGGGAACATCGATGCCTTCATTCAAGACGCGCGACGTCAACAGAACGGTGAATTGACCGTGACGAAATTTATCGAGAATCCATTTGCGCTCCGTTGCTTTTGTCTGGTGGGTGATGGCGGGAATGAGAAAGTATTCGGAAATACGATAGACCAGCTCGTTGCTGAATGTAAAGATGAGCACGCGGTCATTGACATGTTTTTTCAAAAGCAACTCCAAGGTTTCTATTTTACTGTCAGAGCCGAAGAGGATGCGGCGGGCGAGTGTGCGGGCGTGTAATGCCTCTCGGGCGTGCGGATCATTGGCGCTGTGCTGCAAAAGCGCAGTCAGGTTGGGTCCCTTGAATCTCATTTTATGCTTTTGAATATACGCTCGATAGATGCCGTTGTAATGCCGGTATTCGGCGCTTTCACGCCTGGTTAATTTGACCGGTATTTTGATGATCTGATAGCTTGCGAGATGTTCACCTCTCAGATCTATGATGCTCTTTTCATAGACCAGCGGCCCAATCAATTGCTCCAGTTTTCCATGCAGGCCATCGGGACGCTGATAAGTTGCTGTCAAGCCCAGGCGATGGGAAGCGATGCACATTTCGGGAATGTGAGACAAGGTCGGCGACGGCAGGTGGTGGATTTCATCGCAGATCAGCAAGCCAAAACGATTGCCATATTTGTCCATGTGGATGCAGGCGCTGTCATACGTCGTCACTGTCACGTCTTTTATATCGTGAAAGCCGCCGCCCAGAATTCCCACCGGCCCAAAGACCGTGCGCAACAGATCGAACCATTGCTGCAAAAGATCGATCGTCGGCACGACCACTATGGTGCTCATTTTAATCATCTCTATCGCTTGCAGTGCCAGCCAGCTTTTGCCGGCGCCGGTCGGCAGACAGATAGTGCCGCGGTATTGTGAGCGTTGCCAGGCTGCCAGAGCTTCCTGCTGATAATAGCGCAGCTCAATTTCCAACCGTTTTTTCCACGTCAATCGTGTGATTCGCGTCGCTGAATTTTGGAATTGGATTTTGTTGCAGGTGAGCCAATGAACAATTTCGTTGTAATGCATCGCTTTGGCGCGCCATTGACGCGAGCGCTTGTCCCACAACAAGCAGATGGGATCGGGTTCGCGCGGGAAATTGTGCAGTATCAAAGTGCCGCGATGGAATGTCAGACGAGGAATGTTGTTATCATCTGCCATCACTGACTGTTGCTTCTTTTCGTCGATTTTATTGGCGCTAATCTCACCGGCCCGAGCAATCCTGCTGACACCAATCCTTTGTTTTTGCGACGTTCGAGCCAATATTTCACCACGGCATTGTCCAGCGATTGAACGTAATTGAAGAGCGTTGTAGTCACTCTGATTTCCAGTTGATTGACGCCATCGACGAGCTCGTCCCGAATAAAAAACTTTTTTTCTCCCCACCAGCGGATGCCGAGC
>JAFGJB010000175.1 GCA_016929295.1 Candidatus Zhuqueibacterota bacterium
ATAATTTTTAAAACTTTCATAGCTTCCTCCAGTAGATTATCTGATCGTTATTCAGCTTTATAACTTGAATGGTGGAAGAAAAATTTCCCGATATGATATTAATAGCAATTTATCTCGGTGTTCTTCGTATTTCACTGCAGCAACATTGTGTTTTTTAGCAAAATTTTTGTACATCCGGCAAATACGCGCATAATCTTTCAATATTTTTCGACGCAGAGGCGCAGAGAACGCAAAGATTCGCGAAGCAATGATACTGATTTTTCATTGCCTCGCTTATCTATAGAGGTTTACAATATCGCATCACATCCATTTTTCTCTGCGAACCTCTGCGGTCCTTTGCGCCTTTGCGTTTAGCTTTTCGCAATTGTCACATTGTTTGGTTGCGGCCAGAGGCCGCGCCAGGATCTCGGCGGTTCGCTTTTGCCCACTCAAAACATTATAAAGCCTTTTTGATATTTTCGATTGATTCTAGTCAATTTCATCGCTGCTGCGAATGGAAAAGCCGAGAACGTTCAAATCAAGATCCTTGATCACCGCTTTGGCATCGTCCATTCGCTCTTTATCGACGTGCACCACGGCGCCGAGTCCGAGTCCATGTGGCATCATTCCCCGATGCTCGCCCTGCACCCAGTAGAGGATGCTCTCGCTTTCCAGCAGTGATTTGATGAGCGCCAGATCGCCCTGGTTGATGCAGGTGACGAGAGGCGCCCATTCGACGGGCTCGCCAGGTTCTGCGGTCTCCAGGGATTCTTGCGGCAATGCCCACACCAGTGGGACATGACAATCGGCGCATTTGGTGATGCCGTCAATATATTCAGTTTTACATTCGGGACAGAACATGATTGCCTCCTGTATCCTTTGCACTGCTCACTTTACCCCTCACAATCTCTACTATTCACATTCGGATGCCATTTCCTTCTATTTGTCCTCTTCCGATCATCCACCGGAGAATTTTATTTTTACGCCCATGTCACGCAAAACCACAGCCACCTTGTCGCGCTGTTCCCCCTGGATTTCGATGCGTCCCTCCTTGGCGGTGCCGCCGACGCCGAGTTTCTGTTTGATCGTCTTGGCAATCTCGGCGAGATGGCTTGGATTGACCCGCAGGCCTTCGATGATCGTCACGCTTTTGCCTTTGCGGCCGGCGCGGTCAATTCTGATTCTGGCCGATTGACCGGTGAGGGCGAGGGGCTTGTCCTCTGTCTTTTCACAACGGCAGTCGTATTGGCCGCAAACCGGGCATTTTGACTTGGATGCATCTGTACTGTAAACGAGCACCGATTTTGTCACCAGCAGATCCTCCACATCATTTCACCTGCCTTCTGATGGATGCGACGGAGATTTTTCTCGCCAGGAGAGAATTCATTCCTTTTTATCTTTCTTCAAGAATGGCACGCTCTCGATGGTTTTTTGCAGCAGCTCCGACGGAAAGATAGAAAAGCCGACGAGAAAGGTCGCATTTCGGTAAATGCCGCGTTTTTCCCGCCGTTCACCCAGGAGTAAATTCTTTTCATGGGCTGTATCAAAATCGACCTTTTGCATGAAATTCTCGCTGCCGAATGAATAGCCGATGCCCGCCGTTACTTCGGATCGCCAAAGACGCAGCAAGGCGCCGGCCATGAGATGATAGATGTTCCAGCTTGTGATGGAAACATTCGCCCGTGAGCTGGGTTTTGCCGCGGAAACGTCGCTGACAAAGCTGGCGTACAGTTCGAACTGTTCGGTAAAGTGTCGCTGGATGCCAATGCCCACGTTCACCACCGATTTGAGATCCTGGATGACGGCATTTTCAGCGATTTCTCCGCTGGATTGACAGCGGTAAGGTACAGTTTGCAGAACATTGATCTCTCCGGTGGCCCTGAACCATTCGGCGGAGGCGTGAATAGTCGCGCTATCCAGCTCAAGCGAACCGCCGGCACTGATGGAGAGCGGTGAACGATAGTTGCTCTTTTTGTTCTTCTGCTCATCAAAGTCGACGAAATCCTGACCAGCGTAACCCGGAATAGTCTGGTCGGTGATCATTCGATTCACAAAAGTGGCGCCGTTGCCGAATACATTGACGCTTGGCGTCGTGAGCGCGGCGCCGAATGTGAGCGGTGAAAGATCGATGGCGATGCCGATCTTGCATAGAGCTCGATAATTGTAATAGTTAAAGTGGCGTATCACGGTCGTTGTGGCCGCCGTCTTTGCTTCGGAAAATGCCTCATTCACAATGGCGGAGTACATTTTTTGCGATCGATAGGCGATATAGCTGGTCAAGCCAAAACCAATCGTGGGCGACAGCGCCTTTGACCAGCTCAAGCCGAACCAGCTTTCAACGAGATCCTGGTCCAGGTAGTATTCGCCGGCGAACAGTTCATCGCCTGGTCTGTCGAGGACATCCTTGCGAAAGCTGTCGCGCGCGACCAATCGTTCCTGAAATTTATAACGAGTGAGCAGGGAATAGGCGAGTTTCGATTTCAAAGCTGTCGGGATGAGACCGGTGACATAGTCGGGCGCCGGTGAAAACCGCAGTGTCCCCATATCGCTCTTTTCTCCGACCGCCGATTCATAGTTGAGCGATGTGAGATTAAAGACCCAGCCGGTCATGACAAAGGCGGGATTTTTTGTAATTCCCAGCGCGCCCGGATTATAGAAGGTCGAGCTGATATCCAGATGGCTGCCCACCACGGCGCCGCCCAGCAGGATGGATTCCGTGCCATATTTCGACGTCCAATAGTGCGAATCTTGCGCAGAGAGTTCAAGCCGCGTCAGGGTCACACAGAGGGTAAAAAAAGCAAGTGATGTCCTGTGCATTCGTAACGATCATTTATTGTTCATTCCGCATTTTGCTGCAATATACAAAGAAGGAGTTTAAATTCAAACCGGGACGAAAAAAATAGCGCCATTCGCGGGGACGAATGGCGCTTCTGTGGGAGTAGTATGGAACGGGGTATCATATTACGTTCACCTGTGCTTTGGGCAAAGCGCGTGCCAAATAAATGCTGACTGGAGCAAAATTCAGGCTTGCAACTGGTTGGGAAAGAAGAGAAGGGCGGCGATTTGCAGTGGTCGGGTTTGAAAAAATTGTCAAATGCCCAAATCAGCAGTTGATTTGGGGCATTTGACTGGTCAGCGAAGATGACTATAGAAACGCATAGCTCAAGCCGATGCCCATGATCTGTTTGAGCTGACGCATCGTCGAGATGTCTCTATCGTAGACAAGTTTGACATTAAAATTGAAGCCGATATACTTTGTGATTTTAGCGGTCAAATCTGTATCCCAGATGATGTCGATTTGATCGAACGTTTTCATGTTGGAGAACAGCTCCACCTTGGATTTGATGAGGCTGTTTTCCGAAATTTTGTAATTGAAATCGAGCACCCCATCGGCGCCGAGCTCGTTGTGCAATTTTTCGACTTTATCTGTCTCGGGATCGTCGGTTCGAAAGGTGAAATCTCTCGCTACGGTCTGTTTCATCGCCGCACCGAGACGCGCCTGAAAGATCTCGCTTGGTTTGTAGGCCAGACCGATGGATTCGCGAAAAGTGCCCGGATCGAGCAGATTTGAAATTTGAACCTTTGGCTCAAGGGCATAGTCATAGCCCGGGGCAAATTGTGTCTCGCCGGTGACGGACGCATAGGGATTCACGGTCTGCCACAACTTGAGCGACATCACACTCTCTACCTTGATTTCATCGACCGACTTTTTGGACTCATCTTCACCGCTTTTGCTGTGACCATACTCAAATTTGCCGGTGTTCGCCCAGTTGAATTTTTCCTGATCATTGACAAACTTGAGGCCGAGGCGGAATTGCCACGCCGTAGAGTTTTCGCCGCCTTGCGAATAATTGTCGAATGTCGATTGTGCCAGGTTCAATGAAGCGGTGGCTTCATTCTGCCAGCCGTATTTTGGGGCCTCTTCTTCCTGAGCGATCAGCAACGTACCCGTTAACAACAAAATTCCGATTGTAGACAGCGTTTTCACCAGTTGCCTCCTTTCAATTGATTCCTGAAATTCTAAATTTGTTCCAGTCGCAAACAACAAATGCCACAATCCAATCAGAGCTTGTATTTTTTAATCCGATATCGAAACGTATCAAGTGAAAGACCTAAAAGTTTCGCCGCTTTTGTCTGATTGCCGCCCGCCTTTTCAATGGCTTGCGAAAACAGCTTTTTCTCCATGGCTGCCAACGATATGCCCGCATCAGGCAGGACAAAATTCTCGGCCGGGCGTGAACTCTCCTGCGGTGTATTTTCAGTGAGGACGAGATCGTTGGGCATGATCTGCTTCTGCTCGGCGAATATGACGGCCCTTTCAATGACGTTGCGCAATTCCCGCACATTCCCGGGCCATGGATAGTCCAGCAGCTTACGCTCGGAATCTTTAGCCAGACCCTTTATCTTTTTGCCGAACTCGCAGGTGTACGAGTTGATAAAAAAATTGGCGAGAATAATAACATCCCGTCCCAGCTCTCGCAGCGGAGGAAGTTCGGTCGAAACAACGTTGAGTCGATAAAACAGATCCTGGCGGAATTCTTTGTTTTCGACAGCTTTTTGCAGATTTCGATTTGTTGCGGCGATGATGCGCACGTTCACGGTGTGTTCCTGGGTGCTGCCCAGACGGCGAAATCTTTTTGTCTCCAGGAAAGAGAGAAATTTTGTCTGCAACGGCAACGGCAGCTCACCTATTTCGTCCAGGAAAAGAGTGCCGCCATTCGCTTCTTCCAAAAGGCCTTTTTTGCTGTTGAGCGCGTTCGTAAACGCTCCTTTTTCGTAGCCGAATATTTCCGATTCGATGAGCGTGTCCGGAATAGAGGCGCAATTGATTTCGACAAACGGCGAGTCCGGATCCATGGACTTTTTGTGAATGGCATAGGCGACCAGATTCTTGCCGGTCCCGCTTTCGCCCTGAAGCAGGATGGTGGTGTTTTTAATGCGGGCGATCTTTTCTATAAACTCTTTCACCGCTGCAATGCGGCTCGACTCTCCATAGATTTCGCTGCTGATGCCGTACTGATGAGCGATGTTGGCATGCAACAACTGAATTTCGTTTTCTTGCTGTTGAATTTCCTGTTGCAGCGATGTTTCTTTGGTGGTGTCCGTGACGATACAGAGCAGGAAATTGTTTGGGATCGAATCATCTTTGTAGGGATAGAGCGACAAGGTGAAGTAGCGTATTTTATCATCCCTGGTCAGGCGAGTCAGTTTTTCAAACTCGAACTTTTTTGTCGATTGCTGCAAAAGCTCTTCTATTTTGTCCTCAACTCCGACCAGCTCGGGAAAAACATCCCACAATACAGCGCTCTTTTTCTGCAGCCGCCCGCTGGTATATTGGGCGAGCAAGGCACTGTTATCCTGCAGGAAATAATCCTGATCGAACAATCCATAAGCAATTTTGGACTCGCGCATGATTTTTTCGATAAAGGCGGACATACGCTTCTCTCAGATGAGTGCGGTGGCGAGTTCGAGGAACATGTTGTCGACATTTTCGCCGGTTTTGGCGCTGGTGAAAAAGGCGGCAGAGTTATAGTGGGAAGCCATCATTTCAACGAGCTGACGAGTGTCGTCATCCGCCGCCAGGTCGGTTTTATTGCCGACGAAAACAAACTTGCCCTGGGGATTGGTGTCGCTGAATACATCGAGCATTTCCTCGTATTCGGAAAAGGATTGCGGGCGCGTGAGATCCAGCACCACAACGGACGCATGCGCGCCGTGCAGGTAATTCCGCACGGGTGCATCGAATCGCTCCAAATGCGCCAGATCCCACAAGATCAATTTGACGCTGGTGGGGCGACCTGTCCGGCGATCGTTCGTCAGTTCGACCACCTTGTTGGAAAGTTGCACGCCGATGGTTGACAAGTATTTTTCATCGAATTTTTGATGAATGAACTGGCGGATGAGACTTGTCTTGCCAACCGCAAACGTCCCCAGCATACATATCTTTTTACTGATTGTCACAGGTTGTGCCACGCCTCGCTCCCGAATAATCTCAGTTCCACTCGCCGATTCACCGCACGGCCCTCTTCAGTTGCGTTGGATGCCAATGGATGATCCTGTCCATAGTATTCAATTTTTATTTTCTCGGGCGCCATGCTTTTGCTCTCCAGATAGTCCGCCACCGCGCGGGCGCGTTTATACGATAGCGTCAAATTATAATCCGGCGACGACAGATTATCCGAATATCCGGCGACGATGAGCGGCTGCCCGATTTGCGTCATCTGTGCGGCAATGTAACAAAGCCGGCGATGATAGTGCGGATGGACGTCACTGCCGTTCAGCTGAAAGCTGATTTTCGTTTGCTCCAGATAAGTTCCCAGCTTTTCAGTCGCGCTCATTTTTATATGGCTGATATTATTGATGACGCTGCGCACGCTTTCGATGTCGCTGATGATGCGGCTGATGTCCAGTTTTATCTGGGGATCGGGAATATAGCCTTCGAGGATGACTCTATCTTCCTCGATGATATATTTCACCTCGAACTCGCTTGACTGCAGATAGGGCGACAACGCGGCGTCTATTCTCTTCACCATCTCATCCTGCTGCAGCATGAGGCGCACATTGTTGGTGATGCCGTCGACAGTCGGCAGCGTGCGCACGAGGCTATCGATGCGAGCCTTTTGCGATGGGGCGCTGACCGAACCGGACAGGAAAATGTGGCGGCGTTGCGCTTTGACCTGGATGTTCATTTTTTGCAGTTCGGCATCTGATACGATGATCCGGGCAGCGTCACGCGACAGCTGGCGGTCGCGCAAATAGGGCATGCCATAGAAAAGCGCGGACAGGATTGCAGCGACGAGGACGATGAAACTGATGATATAGCGCACGTATGGTTTCGACGTGTGCGCGGGTTCTGGCACTTCCGGCGGGTACGCGCCGATGAAATTTTGCAGCATGGTCACGCTGCCCGCCAACGGCCTCGCATCACCATCGAACTCGCGAATCGTTTTATAAAATCTGTTATGAATGCGATTGCCGAGCGCGTTGAGCCTTTCCGGAAAATCGTCCGGCATCACGCCGTGTATGAGAGCGGCGAGATAAAAATGGTTCTGCATTTCGATGCGAACGGTCGAGTCCCCATAGTCGAATTCATAAATATCCTGTTGCGGCAAACTTGTAAAGGCCGATGGCGCAAACTCCTGGATGGCAGTGATCAGGCCGCTGAGCAGCTCCTGGTCGACGACCGTTCCATCGCGTTCCTCGCCCACATGGGCGATGAGCAGACCATTGGCCTTGCTGAAGAGCAGTATTTCCTGGATGCGAAATGGCACTGCATCGCGCACAAGTAGCTCTGCCTGAGAAACGCCGGTGATTTTGGATCTGAACAGGTTGACTATATTGATGGAATGCAACGATTTTTCGATGCGCCTGTTCACAGAATCGACCAGGTTCTTCATCGCTTCGGCGACGGACTTGCGGATGGTTTTGCCGATGATCGGATAGAGCGCGTCGACAATATCGTCCTTCGCCTCGCTCACCTGCTTTCTGATCGAGCCGCCGATGATCGGCGACAGAATGTCGATGAATTCTTCTCTGGAATAGGCGATCTTGCGATCGAGGACATCGGCGATGACGGGATCGAGCATTTCAATGAGAGACTCTTTGTCCGCAATTTGAACTTTTAAAACATCCAGCTCTTTTTCCAGCTCGGCCAGCCGTTTTTCGTCTTCCGATAGCAGGATCTCTTTCAGGCGTCGGAGCGCGATGTCTTTCTCAGCTTGCGACATGGCAGGGCGACTAACTCTGTAGTTCGTTTATTTTTTGCCCCCATTCCATAAAAACCTGGCCGATTTTGCTCTTGTCCACTTTGTTCTCTTCGAGCTTCTTGAGCTGCGTTTTGATGGTCTTCATCATGTTGCTCATCGAGGTCTCGAAATTTTTCTGCTGCTCCTCGACCGATTGTCTTGCTTTTTCAAACTTTTCCGTGGCATTGACATGAAAACTTTTGCTGAAAGCATCAGCCTCATCCTTGACCGTGCCAATCGTACGCCGCAGCTCGTTGATCTGTTTTTTCAGACTTTCGAGTTCGGCCTGGATGTCGCTTAACGAATCCCCGAGGATAATCTCACGAATCTGATCGACACCGCCGACATGGCTCTTTTCCGGAGTCGCCGTCATGTTCTCATCCATCCTACTCCTCCAGTAAAGTGATGTGGAGCTCGCACTTTGCATAAAGCCATATAAAATAGAAAGATTAGCGTTATAATGCAAGTAGAATAGAAAGAGAGTGAAAATTTATCGGCGATGATGAGGGGAGATCAGAACAAGTTGCGAAAAGTGATATAAATGGCCATATCAGAGTATTTTGAGCGAGCGACATCGATGGCGCCGACCAGATCTTTTTTCCAGCGTATGTGCAAACCGGCGCCACAGGACAAGTGAATATCGGTCACGTTGAGCGTCTCATCCTTCATCCATACGCGACCGGCATCCGCAAACGTATGAATATAGAAGGTGAAATCTTGACGCAATATCGTCATGCGCCAGGTCTCGAACCGGAGTTCAAAATTGGCCAACGCCTTGTGTTGCCCGACAAATAGCAGGCGCGGAATGCCCCTCAGACTGTACGCGCCTCCCAATCCCAAAGCCCGCTCATACGAGCCGTTTATCACGGCCATATCATAAAAGGGGGCGTCTCCAAAGATCGGCTCGATGATGAGGCGATGGGCATAGACAATTTTAGGATGCAGAGAATAATAACGGCGATCCGTCAGGGTGAGACGGATGTATTCATAGCTGCTGCCCAGTGACGGTGCTGCGTATTCAACCAAAACGTCACTCCACGTACCACGCTGCGGGGCGGCTTCCTGGTCGCGCGTGTCGTAGACGAGCCCATATTGCACCAGAGATGTGCGGCCGCCCTCATAGCCGACTGGTCTTTCCTCCGTCAGTTTATTCGGAGGACGGTACGCCTCGAGCTGACGGTGATAATGACCAAAACTGAAAATATGGCGCATCGGCGCGAGAAACGCCGGCAGCTGAACGGACACGATCACTCCCGGCCATCGCTGTTTGAAAGAATAATATAGCTCGTCTCTGTATTGCGGATTGTCCGGTTCGAGATAGTCGGGATTATAATCCGGGTCATTGCCCAGCCCATAATAATCGTCGACGAGAAGTCGTTTGTACTCCAGATAGATGTTGAGGCGTGAGTTATTTCCGACGATCTGCGGCACATCGAGGAACAGATAGGTCGATAACATGCCCTCGGTGGACATTTTAGCGCTCAGCGTCGTATTCCATTTATAGGGATGGATGTTGCCATCGCCGTATTGAAAGAAAAAAAGATTGCCACCGGCGGCAAAGCCTTCTCCGTCTTTGTATGAAGCATACGGCAGACCTGCGATATGAAAGCCGGTATAATTTTCTTCGGCTTCGGTCATGGGTGGTAGCAAGAGCAGAGCGGCGATGATTTTCGGGATGTGAGTTTTCATTTCTTCAATGTACTGAAAAACAAAGAAAATTCGGCTTGTTATTTGAACACGACAATATTGAGAAAGGAATCGAGATACAGGCTGTTCAGAAGGCGCTTCGCCAGGTATAGATACTCTTTATCGGTTGTATGATAGGGGTGATGCGCGTCCCTGTAATTCGAAAAGTTGCACGCCTCCAGCAGCCGATGGAGTGAGGCTCTGGTGAAGAATGAACGATGATATCTCGGGTGATCCCCGCCTCGCCATTTCATCGAGGGTGATGAGAGCTGAAATTTGAGGCTATGCAGGTTCGGAACTTCAATGAAAATAATGCCTCCCGGCTTTAGCAGCGACCAGGCATTTTCCAGCGCCGCGCGTGGATCGTTCATATGCTCCAACACATGCCACAGGGTGATGATGTCATAAACGCCCGCCAGATTGATTTCACTTTCGATGCTGCAGATATGCACAGTAATATTCGAATGTTCGGACACAAAAGCGCCGGCGAGCCGGGAGATCTCGACGCCTTCCACCCCATATCCCTGCTGTCGAGCGTGCCGGAGAAAATAGCCGCGGCTGCAACCGATATCGAGGAGAGCGCCCGTCTGTTTATGCGACTTGATCCATCTGAGACGGTGCTCATTTATCGTCCATGCCCCTTTGATGTTTTCATCCGAGCTGGTGGCGCCGTATTCTGGCAGCTCAGCGGAGCGAAAATAGCTCTCATAATTGGCCTGCTCTTCTGCAATATCAATGGGATTCGCCAGATAGACAAATCCGCATTCGCGGCAGGTTACGATGCGAAACTCATCCACACTGTATTTGAGCCGGGCTTTGTTCAGCCGGCAGACCGGGCAATTTCGTATTTGCATAAATGTATTCGAAAATGAAAGAAGTAAAAGAAAAGCCCGTGTTTTCACGGGCCTTTCTTTTCACCACCGGATATTATCTTGCGACGCCAAGCGGCGAGAAATAGATCATCACAAAGACGATGATGCTCAGGATGATGACCGTGTTGATGACATCCCATTTGTTCCAGCTGGCGCGGGAGGCCTTGCGGTCTTCGGGCGTCAGGGAGGCGAATGTCAGGCCTTTGAGTTTCTCCTCCGATGGCGCTTTGCTCAGCAGACTGATGACGACCATGAGCAGGACGCAAAAGGCAAAGAGCAACGGCGCGTAATATAAAAAGTTGAAATTGGCAAGGGCGCCCAAAAATCCGCTTGCCCCTTTGGCCACGGATTCGAGCAAGAGCTTGATCATGCCCAGGATGAAACCGGCGATGAGCGCG
>JAFGJB010000176.1 GCA_016929295.1 Candidatus Zhuqueibacterota bacterium
CATGCGATGAAAGCCAAACAGACCACCGATTTGCAGCATGTCGACAAGCTGCGCGAGCTGGTTAAGCAGTTTTACAAGCTCTATTTTAATGAAGAGATGCAAGAACATCTCGAGGAGCATCATCATTGAAGCATGAATGCGACGTGAAACGTCAAACGTGAGACGGAGAAACGTTTCACGTTTCACGTTTCACGTTTGACGTTTCACGTCTCCCTCATTCATTATCCGCATAATAGCGTCCAAGCTGGCCGACAATCGCCCGCTTGACCTGCAGCGGATCGATCAATCCCATGTGGCGATAGATCACCTTGCCTCCGGGCGCTACAATCATCGTATACGGCAGGGCGCCGGACCACTCCGGATCCACCGCATCGATGAGCGCATAGACATTCGTCGAATTGAAATGATAGTTTACGTTCGCCGCCTGTTTTTCAGTCAAGAACTTGAGCACCTGCTCGCCTTGCGCCGGTTTGTCGGCACTGATGGTGATGAACTCAAAATTTCTTCCCCGATACATGCGATTGATTTTGACCAGCTCCGGAAATTCGACCACGCACGGCCCGCACCAGGTCGCCCAGAGATTGATGAGATGGATATTCTCCGACTCATTTTTGACGACTTGCGCGACGCCGCTCGAATCGATCATCTCGACGGACACCGGCAACGCCGCCCAGTCGGCGTCGGCTTTCTTCGCCCACTCCACTTTGTCACGCCATTTCATCGAACAACCGAACACCTTGGTCGTCTCGACCGGCGCCGGCTCGCCTTCTAACAAAGCCTCGATGGCATTGATTGCATCAGTACTGGTTGGGGCGATGTAGGGATTCTCGGTGTCATCTAGTCGACCCTGATATCGCAGCCGCCTCTCCACGTCAAAGATAAAGACGTGCGGCGTCGCCGTCGGACCGTAGCGCAGCGCTATCTCCTGCTCATCGCCGTCATATAAATAAGGAAAATTGAATTTCTTCTCCGCCGCGCGGATTTTCATCTCGGCAAAGCTGTCACCCAGGTCAGAGTAGCCGAGCTCATCCAGCCTGACGGCGTCCGGATGATTGGAAGAAAGGGCGACAAAAGCCACGCCTCTCGGCGCGTAATCATCGACCATTTTCATGATCTTGTCTTCATAGGCTTGCGCGGTCGGACAATGATTGGCGGTGAAAATGATGACGAGAACATCCGCACTCTTGAAACGTGCCAGCGAATATATTTCTCCGTCAGTTGCCGGCAGTTTGAAATCCGGGGCTTTGCTGTCGATGGCAAGCGGCCGCACCTCCGCAGCGTTGAGTGTTGACCAGGATGCGAGCACGATGAGAAAGAACATGATGATATTCATGATGACTCCAAGGTTGTCCAAAGTTACTGCCATTTGTAGACTGCTCATCTGCCAGTCCTATTTTTCCAGAAACAGCGCCTTTGCCGGGATCTCCTCCTCATCGATCACCGAGCAAGCCCAATAGACCTTCAACTCCTCACCCCCGCCCCCTTCAAAGAACTCGACGCGAATTTTGTGATAACCAGCTTGCAATCCGATCTGCCCGGATTGGCGCTGCGGCATGTGCTGACCGTCATTATTGACGACCAGCTGATCGTTCAGATAGACTTTGCTGCCATCATCCGAGAGCGTGGTGAAGGTGTAGACATCGGTCAACGGAACAGCAATAAAGCCCTCAAAGACGAGCCCGAACGCATCGTTCTGCTCGCGGACATCCAGACGGATGTTTTTTGTCTCGCCCGTGGCGCCGGCACGCAGGTCATTGAAATCGGGCATATTTTCCCACAAGCCAAAGTAAAATTTATACTGGATGCCGTTTTTCACCTTGCCGAGGTTGCGGGCAGGGAGCGGATTGGCCTTGTAAAAAGCTCGGCTCACCATCTTGCTTGGCCGGCCATCGCCGCTATATGAAATGGCTTTCAGGACGGTCGTGTCGCTTTCTATGACGATGGGATTTTTATACTTTTCAGATTCAGGTGTCGGTGGCATGCCGTCGAGCGTATAAAAAATGTTCTCATGGTGGCGATGTCCCAGTTGCACGACCATTCTGTTCAGGAACAGGTTGCCGTTCGATACTATCTGCACCGGTTCTTGCGGGAAGACGAGACTGCGCTTGCGAATACGGACAGCCGTATATGGCTTGCCCGGCAAATCCAGTGAAAAGGTTTCGCCATAGACGCTGTCGGGCGTAATGGTCATATTCCATGCATCGATAATGGCGACGGAATAGTCACGATACCCGGGCAGCTCGAAGGTCCAGGAGGTGACTTTCTGCTCGCCAAAGTAATAGAGGTAAAACTCACCCGCAATGCCGCCGGCGTGTTCATCGATATAGCGCAAATCCTGGGGCGACTCCTGCAGGATCTCCTTGAGAAAGGCGATGCGCTTCGGGCTGGTGCCGAGCAATGGACCACCCGTCGACCACCAGATCCACTCATGATTCGGATCTTTGATGGTCTCGCCATGCGTCACATAGCCGCCACGCGCGACGCCCTTCCAGATTCGGTTCACCATCTCCTCGGCGGAGATTCGTCCCCATGAAGGAATCAAATTACCTTCGTAATGCACCATCTCGTAGATGACCGGCTTTTGATACATCTCCAACCAGCCGCGCAGCCGGCTGAAATCGGTGCTCTGCACGGTGACGTGCGTCACCCACGGCAGCGAATGATCATAAAAGCGATTGCCGTTCAGAATGCTGCGCAAATGACCATACGGATCATTTTCATAGACGATGCGAAAAAAGCGATCCCAGTCCTCCAGCGATTTGGTCAGCATGAGATCAAACTCGTTGCCGATCGTCCACCAGATATTGCGAAACGCGGCCAGGCGGGCGACGACATATTTAAGGTAAAAATCATCCTGATCGCGCGTCATCTCGGCGTATCCCCAGCGGTCGTAGGGGTCGAATAGAATCACGTCGGCCTGAATGCCCAGACTCCCCAAATTCAGAATGCATTCCTCAAGGTGCTGGAAAAACTCGATATTGAATTCGGAAAAATCATTTTCACCCTTGCGGCTGCGCGGAAATGGATAATAGCCGGGTTCATTGCGATTGTAGATATAATGCATGGGAAATATTTTCATGCGCACCTTGTTGAACGGCGCAGCGGAGAGGCTGTGCAAGGTTTCGCGAATCTTTTCTTCCGGCTGATGGACCCAGGCGTAGAGCGTTGTGCCGATCGGCCAAAAAGGTGTGCCGTCACGATAGGCAAAATGAAATGTATCGTGGACATCCACGGGGCCGTGATTGAGGGAATCCGGTGGAACAGAGATAAAGTGGCCGATAATGCCATCGAGATTTTTTTCATTGGATGTCGTCTCAAACCGCCACATACCTTCGCTGTGCGGCATAAAACGGATTTTATAGACGCCGCGGCCGTCATAAAAGCCGTTGACGACCAGAGTCTCTGCATGCTGCGCAAAAGTCGCCGAGAGCTGCACATCGCGGAACGGATTGCCGCCCTTCGGACCCCTGAGAGTGATCTCCAGGACATCCCATTTTTGCACCGAGACGGTATCCGAAGAGTTCCATTGCACAATGAGAGTGCGCGCGTCCCATGGCTGACCTTGTGAAAACAGCAGCGGTGCGGTAAAAAGCAGAAAAAATATGATCGACCGCATGTAATCCTCAAAAGTTAAAATATAAATAAATCTTCCACTCTTCATGTTCATCTTTTTGCCACAGGATGAGATAATAGCCGACAAATTCGTTGGTGATCCAGTTGCCGATATCGATGATTGTCCTGTCATCGACGGCATAAACTTGTTTCGCTGCCAAATTGATATGAAAAGTCGAATTCACAATGAACGCGAGTCGTTTCGCAATGTCGGCGTGACCCTTGCTCATCTCGGAATTATTCAAATACATTGCCTCATGGAGAAAAAGATCCTTCACCATCGATTCGGGATCATCGCCATTGGCATATTTCACCCAGGCGGCGCGTCGTGCATCGACTTGAGCGCCGACTGCCGTCTTTGTCATCGGCAAGATAATGTCCACCTCGCGCAGCCAGTCATCGCCAATCATTCGCCAGGCGGTGACGTAATGCAGGCTGTCAATGATTTGATCCTGGTCATTCTCGATGTAGAGTACACCACAATCCAACACTTTGCGATCACTGTGCTCGAACAATTCCCGCGATTTTGCCGATGCCACTCCCTGGAACAGATCCCTTCTCTGTTCGATGAGCTGCACCACCGGCATCTGCCCAAAGGCAGCCTCCTCCCGAGTGATCAGGAGTGGCTGCTTGAGGTAAAGCTTGGCCAGATTCTTTGAGCTTTTATTGACGCGATGCAGCCATTTATTGCGCATGCGCCCCACATCTTTCGCAACGCTCGCTGTCGCTGCTTCCATGGAAAAAAAGAGGCACAAAAATGCCAGCAGAACGGCTCTTCGTTTGGTGATCATTATATTCCTCAAGTTTGACAGCGGCAATATATAAAATTGTCCGGCGAACTAAAAGAGAAAATCTCATATCGTATTGATTGTCGAATTGGGAAGCTGAACCGAACAGCGACAATTTACCTGTAACCGATGTTTTTCAAATTTTAAAAACTTTTGCTTGCTTTTCGTCCGAGTTCTTGTACTTTTCATGCAAGAAAAAAAATGACGTTAATCGTTCAGCGGAGGATAAGCATGACATCTCTAGTCAAGACAGCAGCCATCATCTTGCTGTGCAGTCCACTCACTTTTGCGGGCGACTGGATCGATCTTTTTGATGGCCAAACAGTCGACGGCTGGTCCGTGCACAGCGGCTATGC
>JAFGJB010000177.1 GCA_016929295.1 Candidatus Zhuqueibacterota bacterium
GCCCAGACTGCCGGGCGTATCGGGAGTGGCGGCGAGAATGGCGCGTCCGGCGTTGGTTTCGCTGCTCGGACTGGGCACGCAGGTGCCGCCCCACGTCTCCATCATCAGACGGCGGAAGGGCTTTTGATCAAAGGAAATGCGCACCATGTAAACCTTGCACGTGAGCCCGACGAGGGCGCAGGCAAATGCCAGGGCGCTGCCCCACTGGCCGGCGCCGGTCTCGGTCGTCAGTTTTTTGATGCCAAACTGTTTATTGTACCAGGCCTGCGGCACGGCGGTGTTGGGTTTGTGCGAGCCGGCCGGACTCACACCTTCGTTTTTGAAATAGATGCGCGCCGGTGTGCCGAGCAATTTTTCCAGTCGTTTTGCCCGATAGAGCGGCGAGGGACGCCACATGCTGTAAATTTCCAGAATTTCTTGCGGGATGTCGATCCAGCGGTCTGTGCTGACTTCCTGTTCGATGAGGTTCATCGGAAAGACCGGCGCTAGCATTTCAGGCCTGACCGGATTGCCGTCCGGGCCGAGCGGCGGCAGCATGGGCTTGGGTAAATCGGCGGCCAGGTTGTACCACTGACGTGGCATCTCTTGTTCGGAGAGGGTGAATTTTGTTGCTGACATGGATCCTCCTGAAAATAAAGTTATATTCACTGTTTTAAATTTTTCGACGAACACCTGCACTCTGTCAAAGCTGATAGTCTGCTATACGCCCCTTCCGGTGAAAAGGCCGTGTAAAAAAACTGCAACGATAATCGGTGAATTTCAGGGTCGTGACGGACACCAGCGAGATGAAAAAAAAGCCCGCTGTATGAATAGCGGGCTTGGAGTGTTCAAATGCGTTGCTCTATTGAGACATCTCATTCCCACTAAACACCAGCAGGCTACGCCAGCCCCACCAGAAGCACCATTCGTATTTTCGAGATGTGATATTCATGCAAAAACCTTTCCCACAAGATATTGCAATGAATATAGAAAATTAATAAATCCGTGTCAAGTTTTTAGTTGAAAGCAATTCAATTCTTTGCTGAGTATTTGGATTAAAAATGCTATATTTGTTGGTGTATGAAGAGGTGAAACGTGAAACGTCAAATGTGAAACGTCTGACAGACGTCTCACGTTTGACGTTTCACGTCTCACCCTCAGAAGGAGATCATGTGAAACATTTCAATAGCGCGACGGATATCCTCGCCCTCGACTTTGATGGCGTCATCGCCGACAGCATCCAGGAATGCCTGGTGAGCGGGCATAATGCCTATTGCACCTTCAGCAATCGGGGTGAGCCGGTCGAACGTTTCGAAGAGCTCGATCCGTCATGGGCTGCCGAGGCGAGGAGGATGCGCAACTTTATTCGTCATGGCGAAGATTACCTCTACATTGCGCATGCTTTGGCAAAGGACATCACGATTGAGGAGCAGCAAGATTTTGATAATTTCCTCAAAGAACATCAAGATTTGCGCCGCAAATTTTTCGATCTCATGACAATGCAACGAATCTCCTTTTCCGCCACCAGGCCGGAGCAGTGGGCAGCGCTCAATCCGCTCTATCACGGCATGCGCCAATTTCTCGCAAATTACGCGAAAAAAGAAAATCTGTACATCATCACGACGAAAAAGCTGCTGTTTGTGTTCAAAATCCTCACTGCCTACAATATCAAGTTGATCGATGAGAATATTCGAGACACGTCGGATGGTGTGACGAAACGTCACCTCATCGAAGAGATTTTGGCGGATCGAAAGGTGCGGCCGGACCAGTTCTATTTCATCGATGATCAGGTTGACACGCTGATCAGGGTCAAACCGACCGGCGTTCATGCGATGTTGGCGGGATGGGGGTACAATAATCCCCAGCAAAGGGAATTGGCGCGCCGGCAGGACATTTCGGTGCTCACCCTGAGCTGTTTTATGCGACAGTTCATCTAGCCTGAAACAGCCTGGATGACCAGCTCGTTTCCGATGCTTTTCAGCAAAAAAGCGTCATTCCATATACAATCTCGGCACCCGCGTATTGATATTCGTCAAAATCTCATACGGAATGGTGCCGGCCCAGGCTGCCAAATCCTCAACGGTGATAGATGTGCCATTCGTCTCGCCAATGAGCAGCACCTCGTCGTCGTTGTAGGCGCTGTCGTCACCAATGTTGACGACGATCTGATCCATGGAGATGGCGCCGACGACTGGATATTTTGCACCGCGAATGATGACCTGCGCGCTGCCGGACATGCTGCGAAAATAGCCGTCGCCATAGCCCACCGGCACTGTGACCGCCCGCGTCGCCACGTCCGTCTGCCAGCGGGAACCGTAACCGACCGGGTGCCCGGGGGTGATGACTTTGAAATAGACGACGCGCGATTTCCAGGTGAGCGCCGGTTTGACTATGACCGATCGTCCGACATCTGACGGATAGACGCCATACAGCATGATGCCCGGCCGCACCATGTCAAAGCGGGCTTCCGGCAGCTGCAGCACAGCGCCGGAATTGGCCGCATGCACCAATGGCGGCCGTTCGACGCCATGCCGGCTATAAAATGACAAGACGTCTTGAAATCGCTGCAGTTGCAGCCGCGCGTGGCGTAAATCGGCGGCGTCCGCGTTGGCAAAATGGGTGTAGATGCCTTCCACAAAGATGTTCTGACAGGCGAGCGACGATCGCAGAAAACCCTCGGCGTTGTAATAGTGGACGCCGATGCGCTCCATGCCGGTGTCGATCTTGAGATGCACTTTGGCGATGCGACCAAGCTCTTTGGCCGCGCCATCAATATTTTGCAGTTTTGCAATCGAAGAGGCGGTGATGGTGAGATCATGGTTGAGAAAGTGTGGAATCTGATTGCCCAATACGCCGCCGAGTACGAGAATCGGGATGGTGATGCCGGCCTGGCGCAACAGCACTCCTTCCTCCAGAACGGCCACTCCTATATAATCTGCGCCGAGCTCCTGCATGAATTGCGCGACCTGCACAAGACCGTGGCCATAGGCGTTTGCCTTGAGAATGGGCATCATTTTCGCCGGCGCTACATACTCTTTTATCGCGTGAAAATTGTCCCGTAATCGCGCCAGACTCACCTCGACGAGGGTGGGACGCACGATATCTTCAGTCGTGCTGATGGTGGCGTGGCTAATCGGCATGGGCGCACCTCAGGGTGAACAGCACGATCTCGGGCGGACAATGAAAGCGGATCGGCGCGGCAGTGACGCCGACGCCGGTCGTGGTGTAGCCTCTCATCTTTATGTATTGCCAAAAGCCTCTGGCAAAGCGGCGCGGCGCCGAGACGTTGGTGATGATTGGCCCGATCTTTTTCAGGCAAATCTGGCCGCCGTGGGTATGGCCGCAGAGATAAAAATCGATGCCAAGGGCTTCCGCCTGCCGATAGATTTCCGCCGTATGGACCAGCAGGATTTTAAACGCATTCGCCGGCACGGCCTGCATCGCCCCCGGCAAATCGTCTCCTTTGTCATAATGCGGTTCATCGACGCCGAGGAGATAGAGAGAGCTGCCGTCACGGGTGATCTGTACCGAGTCGTTGTCCAGGATGTGGACGCCAAGTTGGGATAGTGCGGCCATCATTTTCCTGGAATCATGGTTGCCGCGGACAGCATAGATGCCGTCATGGACGCGTGCAGCACGGAGGATTCCGCGCAGGCGTTCGATCGCCAGGTCATCGGGACCTGTCAAACGATATCGATAATCACCGCCGAGTAAAAGTAGATCAGCGGGGGTGTCGGTGAGAATTTTCTCTATTCTCGGCGCCATACACAACTCGCTGTCAATGTGCAGATCACTCATCAATAGTATAGTGTATCCGTCAAATGCCGGCGGAATGGCGGAAAATTCGACGATGTAACGCCGTATCTGCAGGTCATGGGCATTTCGCAGGCCGCGCTCATACAATCCGACCAGGCGCAGGAGCAAACATACGAGTCGCCCCGGCACTTTAATGTGTTCGGAGAGGATTTTTATCTGCTTGCAGAGTCGGCTGGTCATTTTGTGCATTTATTCAACAATGTATTGACCGGCCTGTATTTTTTTCCGTTCATCAAGATAGTATTTCAGCTCATCCATGAGCGTGTTGATGCCTCCGTCGCTTGATGATGAGGATTTCATCTTTTCTCTGATGCGTTGGATATCATTGTCGACGAGCGCCAGATGAAAGCGGATGAGACAATCGCGCGCAAAGTCCCACGGCTTGGGATGCGGATTGTCCTGCACCATGATGTTGGAGAGTTTTGCTGCGACTGTTTGATCCTGGACCAATGCTAAAAACGTCTGTGGCTGAAAAGTGAGCGGATCGACGCCTTTGAGGAACTCTTGAAAGAGTAACCGTATTTCGGGGTGAGAAATGTCGTCAACATGCAGGTTTTTCAAAATTCGTGCGATCAGATCGGGATGCCGCAGGGAGACCTCTAGCAGGCCCAGTTCAGCATTGCCTTGCGATGTGTGAAAGAATTTATCATCCGTTTCCGGCTTTTCCTCCTCATGACCTCGAAAGCGGTTCTGCCGTTCGAGTTGAGTGATCTCTTTCCATAATGACGCTTCATCGATTTTCAGTCGTTCACTCAGATCGCGAACGAGAAAGGAACGCCGAATGGGATCATTCACCCTGGCGATAGAGGCGACGATCTGACGCGTCTCGGCTGCTTTTTGCGAGGACGATCCGTGGCGACTCGCAGATTCAAACTTTGTCAGCTTGAATTCCATGAGCGGCACAGCCGACAGCAAAAGTTTTTTGACCTCTTCTTCACCTCGGCGTCGGGCGTACTCGTCCGGATCGAGGCCGGTCGGCATGACGCAGATTTTCACTTCCAGGCCATTTTCGAGCAGAATGTCGGCGCCGCGAATGGCCGCGGCAGCGCCGGCAGAATCCGCATCATATAATAAAATCGCATTCGACGTATAGCGACGAAGCAGGCGCGCATGATCTTCGGTGAGGGCTGTGCCCGAGGTCGCCACGACGTTGCGCACATTGACGCGATAGAGACTGGTCAGGTCCGTATAGCCTTCGACAATGACGACCTCATCGCTTTTTCTGATGGCGTCACGCGACTGGTGGAGGCCGTACAGGATGAATCGTTTTTGATAAATGTCCGTTTCCGGTGAGTTGATATATTTGGGCGAGGTGTCGTTGACGATGCGGCGCGCGCCGAATCCGACCACCTGGCCAGTGAGATTTTTTATTGCAAAGGTGATGCGACCGCGAAATCTGTCATAAAAGCCGCCGTCATCCTTCTGGATGACCAGGCCTGCGCGATGCAACACCTCGATATTGACGGTCTTTGTCCTGGCGTATTTTATCAAGCCGTCCCAGGCGTTGGCTGCGTAGCCGATGCCAAAGCCATCAAATTCGTCCTCCGCGATGCCACGCTCCTGTAAATAGCGACGAGCATCCACCGCCTGCTCGCTGCGAATGAGCTGCTGAAACAGCTGTGCCGCAAGCTCATTGGCAAAATAGAGCGCTTCTTTTTCGCGATATTCCGCCATGTTTTCCGCATCTTCCGGCAGAGAGATGTTCGCCTGCTTGGCAAGCAGCCTGACGGCTTCGGGGAATGTCAAGCCCTCGATCTTCATGATAAAGCTAAAGACGTTGCCGCCCGCCCCGCAGCCGAAGCAATGAAATATCTGCAGCTCTGAATTGACACTGAAAGAGGCGGTCTTTTCCTTGTGAAATGGGCAGAGGCCAAAATAGTTGCGCCCTTTTTGCCGCAATGTCAGATAGCCGGAGACCACGGCGACGATGTCGCTGGCTAAACGAACCTCTTCAATTTTTTCCTGTGGAATTTGACTCACACTATTTTTCTGCTCATTTTGACAAAAGTCTTGACATTTTACTACAATCTTGATAAGATGATAAAATTAGCAAAATATAATTAACAAGCAAATCATTATGAATCGCGACGGAATCAATCGCTGAAATATGTCAGTGACCAGTGAGGAAGGAGAATGAAAGTGGCCGAGAGAACAGTGGTGCAATTGTTTGAAGAGAGCGTCAAGAAATACGGTGATGCTGTCTTGATGTGGGAGAAAAAAGAGAAATCCTACGAAGGTTCATCCTATCGCCAGATTCAGGAATCGGTCTACAAGTTTGCCGCGGGACTCTTGGCGTTGGGCATAAAAAAGGGAGACCGGATCGCTCTCATCGCCGAGGGGCGAAATGAATGGGTTATCTCGGAGCTCGGCATCCTCTATACCGGCGCCATCAACGTCCCGATGTCGGTCAAGATCGATGAGCTGTCCGATTTGAAATTTCGCCTGGCGCATTCCGGATGCCGGATGGCCATCGTATCGGGTCGACAAGCGCACAAGGTGTTGTCAATTCAAAACGATCTGCCGGAATTGCAGAGAATCATCGTCCTGGATCCGATGGACGAGACAGAGGAACAGGTGCTGCTGCTGGACAAGCTCTATGAGATGGGCGAACATTTTTTACGCGAACAACGGGAGGTTTTTGAGGAGTGTTATCAGAATGTGAAAGAGAGTGATGCGGCGAATATTTGCTACACCTCCGGCACAACGGCTGATCCCAAGGGCATCGTGCTCACGCACAGAAATTATACCGCCAACGTCGAGCAGGCCACGTCGTTGCTGCCGATTCCGCCGTGGTACACGTCGTTGCTCATTCTGCCATGGGATCACTCATTTGCCCATACCGCCGGCATCTACACGCTCATGAAAAATGGCGCCAGCATGTCCTCGGTTCAGGTGGGCAAAACGCCGATGGAGACGCTGAAAAACATTCCCGTCAATATCAAGGAGACGTGGCCGGTGTTTCTATTGAGCGTGCCGTCGCTGGCGCAAAATTTCAGGAAAAATATTGAAAAGGGCATTCGACAAAAAGGCCCGAAAGTGGAAAAGCTTTTCAAAAAAGCCCTTGCCCTCGCCTATCGATACAATGGCATTGGCTGGGATCGCGGCAAGGGTGCAAAGATGTTGCTCAAACCGATGTATGCACTCTATGACAAGATCCTGTTCAGCAAGATTCGCGAGGTGTTCGGCGGCCGGCTCGAATTTTTCATTGGCGGCGGCGCCTTGCTCGATATCGAATTGCAGCGGTTTTTCTATGCCATCGGCATCCCCATGTTTCAGGGCTATGGCCTCACCGAGGCGGCGCCGATCATTTCCGCCAATGTCCCGGCGAAACATAAACTGGGCTCTTCCGGATCTATTGTCGCGGATCTGCAGGTCAAGATATGCAATGACAAAGGCGACAGCCTGCCGGTCGGGGAGAAAGGCGAAATCGTCGTCAAAGGCGAGAACGTCATGGCCGGCTACTGGAATAACGACAGGGCTACCCGGGAAGCGCTTCGCGATGGCTGGCTGCACACGGGCGACCTCGGCTATCTGGATGAGGATAATTTCCTCTATGTGCTTGGCCGGGAGAAGAGCCTGCTCATTAGCAACGATGGCGAAAAGTACAGCCCGGAGGGCATTGAAGAGGCGTTCATGGGTCACAGCAATTACATTGATCAGGTGATGCTCTACAACAATCAGTCCGCCTACACCGTCGCGCTCATCGTCATCAATCGGGCCGCTGTCGAACACGCTTTGTCGGAACAGGGATTGACCTTCAGGGACGAAAAGGGCCAGCAAGCGGTCATCAAGTTGATCGAATCGGAGATCGATGAATATCGAGACGGACAGTATGCCGGCATGTTCCCGAGCAAATGGCTGCCCGTTTCGTTTGCCATTCTGGGTGAGGGATTCACGGAGCAGAACAAATTCTTGAACAGTACGCTCAAAATGGTGCGCGGCAAGATCGCCGAGTTTTACCGGGCGAGAATCGATTACATGTATACTCCTGAGGGCAAAGATATCTACAATCATCAAAACAGGACGATTGTGTCGCGGTTTTCGGATTGAGGCATGGCGTGCGTACCGTCAGGGCTGGTGTTCATCCCGGTACGCACGTAAAATCTTGTTGATGACGGCTGTCGTCGAATTGCCGGCAATGCCGGGCAGCAGGGCGATCTCGCCGCCATAGCTTTCGACCATGCGTCTTTCGGCCTGGTTTATCGTCTCGATCGTATAATCGCCGCCCTTGGCGTAAATGTCCGGTTGCAGCGTCGCGATGATCTCTATGGGGGAGTCCTGATCAAAGATGATGACATGGTCCACGCAGGCGAGCGCCGAGATGACGATGGCGCGTTCCGCCTCGGGCACGATGGGCCGCAGTTGACCTTTGGTGGCGCGTATGGAATTGTCGCTGTTCAGGCCGACGATCAAAATATCGCCGCACTCCTTCGCCCGCTGCAGATAGAGCACGTGACCGGCGTGCAAAATATCGTAACAGCCGTTTGTCCACACGACGCGTTTTTTGGAGATTCTGGCACTGCTGCGAATGTGCTGCAGCTCAGACACTGTTTTTATTTTATCGCTCATGTTGTCGCTTCCACGCCTTAATGTAAAAACATTCCCAATGTATGCAAAATGATATTTTTGTTGTTATTTGTGAATCTATAATTTGCTAAATTGTCAATAAATGTGAGGACGCAATGAAATACTTGGTGACCGGCGGCGCCGGCTTTATCGGTTCAAATTTGACAGAGGTCCTGCTGCAGCGCGGCCATGATGTCGTTGTACTGGATAACTTTTCGACAGGTTTGCGGGTAAATCTGCTCGGTTTTGATGCTTACGAGAAAAGCTTTCACCTCATTGAGGGTGATCTGCGTGATCTGGATACGTGTAGAGAAGCGTGCCGTGGTGTGGACTATGTGTTGCACCAGGGCGCCCTCGGTTCTGTGCCGCGTTCCATTGCGCATCCCATCACAACGAACGACAACAATGTCAACGGTACGCTCAATCTCTTCATAGCCGCTCGCGATGTGGGAGTGCGACGGATTGTCTTTGCGTCGTCTTCATCCGTCTATGGCAATTCCGCGACATTGCCAAAAGTGGAGACGATGATACCGCATCCGATCTCGCCGTACGCCGCGTCAAAAAATATTTGCGAAATGTATGGGCGAATATTTTTTGAGCTGTATGGCATTGAAATCATCGCTTTGCGCTATTTTAATGTATTTGGCAGAAGACAGGACCCCAATTCCGCCTATGCCGCGGTGATCCCCCTGTTCGTCAAGTCGCTCATGCGAGGCGAGCAGCCGGTCATTTTCGGCGATGGCCGGCAAAGCCGCGATTTCAGCTATGTCGATAATGTCATACAGGCGAACATCCTGGCAGCTCAGGCGCCGCGAGAGGCATGCGGTCAGGTCTTCAATATCGCCTGTGGCAAGCGTACAACGCTCATCGATCTATATGAAAAAATATGCGATCTTTTAGATGTTCGCCGCGAACCACGATATGTCGAAGCACGGGCCGGTGATGTCAAACACTCTCTGGCAGATATTTCGCGCGCCCGCGAATTTTTAGGCTATGAGCCCACATATGACGTCTTTCAGGGACTTGAGATGGCCATTGACTGGTATCGCTCGAATGCCACATCTTGGATGTAGTGCTGCCATCATGTCCAATGATCTGCTACATAGAATGATGCGTTTTTGTGAGCAAAAGGCTCTCGTTCATCGGGGTGAGAAAATCGGGCTGGCTGTTTCAGGTGGACTGGATTCCGTCGTTTTGCTGGATTTGTTCATAAAGATGCGGCATGATTGGCAATTGCATCTTTTGGTGCTGCATTTTAACCACAAGCTTCGTCCCGAAGCTGCTGGCGAAGCCGACTTTGTCGCCCAACTGTGTGCCGGAGCGCGGATTCGTTTTGTCAGTGACGAGAAGGATGTCGCGTCTTTTGCGGTGAAAAATAAGGTATCCATTGAAATGGCGGCGCGCGAGTGCCGTTATGCATTTTTTGACCACGCTGTTGCGCGTCATCATCTGGACGGGATTGCGACCGCTCACACCGCAAACGACCAGGCGGAGACGGTGCTCGCCCATATCATGCGCGGCACCGGCTTGAGCGGTCTCGGCGGCATAGCAGTGCGACGGGGGCATATCATTCGACCATTGCTTTTTGCGGAGCGAGCAGAGTTGCAGGCTTGGGCTGCGAACAATGATCTGCGCTGGTGTGAAGATGCCTCAAATCTTGATGAAAAATTCAGCAGAAATCGCATTCGCCACACCCTGCTGCCTCTCATGCAGCAGCAGTTCAATCCGCAGATTGTCAAAGCTCTCAATCGTCTCGGCGACAGCGCTGTGGACAGTGAGCTGATCGTTCAACAGGCGGCTCTAGATGCTTATCGAGAGTGCGTTCGTGCGGTCGACGGAAAAATTGTCCTTGATATTGACAGGTTTTTAACGTACCTTAAATCTTTGCAAAGATTAATATTATGGCACGTTTTTGAAGAGGTGGGAAAAAGCCCGCGAAAGCTCTCTTTTCATACTTTGACGAATCTCCTGCAATTCCTGCAAAAACGGGCAGGCGGAGCATCATTGCAACTTGACCAGGACGTCACCGTCGTCATCAGCGGCAAGCGAGCGCTTTTTCAATGTTCAGGCGGACAGGAAAATCACTGGATTCAGATTGAAAGTCGTCCCGGGCGATATGATCTTTGGCATGATCTTTTTCTGGAAATAAAGGCCACGACAAGGCCGTTAAGGTTGAAGAGCCTTGAAAAAGAGAGTGAATATATCGATGCTGATCTCCTGGCTGAGCCGCTGGTTGCAAGATCTTTTCAAAATGCCGACTATTTTCACCCGGTCAATGGCGCTGGAAGGAGAAAACTATCAGATTATTTCATCGACCAAAAGATAGCATTCCATGATCGCCGTCACATACCCATATTGGAAAGTGATGGCGCCATTGTCTGGGTGGTCGGTTTGCGGCTGGATGATCGATTTCGAGTCACTCAAAATACAAAACGAGTTTACAAATTAACGATCGCAAAACGTGAACGAAAGAACGATTTTTGAACGAGCTGTGCACGATGGTGCTTTTCGGGTGCTCATCACCCGGCAAAAGCTGCAAAAGCGGATTCGGGAGCTGGGCCGAGAGATCACGCATGATTATCGCGGCAAGGAACCGATAGTCATTGGCATCCTGAATGGCTGTTTTGTTTTCATTTCTGATCTGGTTCGCGAGATTGAACTGGATCTGGAGATCGATTTTTTGAAAATATCCAGCTATGGCGATGCACAGGTTTCATCGGGCAATGTGACCATGCTCAAAGATGTGGACGCGAACATCCATGATCGTCATGTGCTCGTTGTGGAAGACATTGTTGACACTGGCGTCTCGCTCAAGTATTTGGAGGAAAAGCTCAAAGCATTGCATCCCGCATCCCTCAAATTCGTGACCTTGCTCTATAAAAAGGACAAGGCCAAAATTCATTTTAATATTGACTATGTCGGCTTTGAAATTCCCGATGAATTTGTCATTGGTTATGGTTTAGATCATAAACAAATTCTCCGCAATTTACCGGCGATTTATGTAATGGACTAAAACCGAAAAAGGCAGAGTTGTTAAAAGATGAAACAAGTCAAAAGTAACAGGAATGTTTATCATATGGCCAATTCCCGCAAGCCCTCTGCGGGAGGTCAAAAGAAAAGTGGCGGATCAAATCAGAATCCCGATGGTCCGCAGTGGGGCAAGGCTTCACGGTCATTGATTTTTTGGATCGGGCTTTTTGTCATCGCCCTGTTAATTTCACAGCAATTCACGCCCGATCGCGACCGGCAATCGACGCTGACCTACAACGAATTTATGAAGTTGCTGGAGACCGGCCAGATTCAGGAGTTGAAAATTGAGGATACGATCGTCACGGGCAAAAGAGTCATGCAGGGCGATTCAGCAGCCAAACGGAGTCTCTTCAAGGTTGTCCTTCTGCGACCACCGGAGGAGGCGACGCTCGAAAAATGGCGCAACGAGTACGCCATTGAACTGGAATTCAAAAAGAGCTCCCCGGGATTCATGGGAATTCTCATCAATATTGTCCCGTGGATATTATTTGTCGGACTCTGGATCTTTTTTCTCCGTCGCATGCAGGGAGGGGGTGGACAACGCGGCATTTTCAATTTCGGCAAATCGCGCGCCCGTTTGGTGAATGAAAATTTCCCCAAAGTGACGTTCAACGATGTCGCTGGCGCAGATGAGGCAAAACAAGAGCTGCAGGAGATCATTGAATTTCTCAAAGAGCCGGAGAAATTTCAAAAGCTCGGCGGCAAGATCCCCAAGGGCGCGCTGTTGCTCGGGCCGCCCGGCACCGGCAAGACACTGCTGGCCAAAGCAGTAGCCGGGGAAGCGGGTGTGCCGTTTTTCAGCATGTCGGGCGCTGATTTTGTCGAGATGTTTGTCGGGGTCGGCGCTTCGCGCGTGCGCGATCTGTTCGAGCAGGGCAAAAAGAACGCGCCGTGCATCATCTTTATCGATGAATTGGATGCTGTCGGCCGTCACCGCGGCGCGGGACTGGGCGGAGGCCATGACGAGCGCGAGCAGACGCTGAATCAACTTCTGGTGGAAATGGACGGCTTTGAGTTCAATGAGGGCGTCATTCTCCTCGCTGCCACCAACCGTCCCGATGTGCTCGATTCCGCTCTGTTGCGGCCAGGGCGTTTTGATCGCCAGATCGTCGTCGACCGTCCGGATGTCCGAGGACGTGAAGGCATACTCAAAGTGCACACGCGAAAAATCCCGCTGTCCAAGGACGTCGATGTCAGCATCCTCGCCAAGGGCACGCCGGGTTTTTCCGGCGCTGATTTGGCGAATATGGTCAACGAAGCCGCTCTGCTCGCCGCTCGCAGAAATAAAAAAAGGGTTGAGATGGTTGACCTGGAAGAGGCAAAAGACAAGGTCGTGATGGGCACGGAGCGAAAAAGTATGCTCATCAGTGAAAAAGAAAAAGAGACCACCGCCTATCACGAAGCCGGACACGTGCTGGTCGCCAAATTGACGCCCGGCGCCGACCCGGTGCACAAAGTCACGATTATCCCGCGCGGCCGGGCGCTGGGCGCCACCATGACGTTGCCCATGGATGAAAAGCATAACTATTCCAAAACCTACTGCCTGGCTATACTCCGTCAATTGTTGGGCGGACGAGCGGCGGAAAGGCTCATCTTCAACGAGATGACGACTGGCGCCGGCGATGATATCAAACGCGCGACCGAGCTGGCTCGCAAAATGGTCTGCGAGTGGGGGATGAGTGAGACGATGGGGCCGATCACCTACGGAGAAAAACAGGAGGAGATCTTTCTCGGTCGGGAAATTGCCCAGCATCGTGACTATTCAGAAGAGACAGCCCGGCAAATTGATAAAGAGGTCAAAGTTTTCATCAATGATGCCATGCAAGATGTCGATGCGCTGCTCACCGGACATGTCGATTCCTTGCACAGGTTGGCCAATGCACTGCTCGAACGAGAAAGCCTGGATGGCGAGGAAATCAATAAAGTCATAAATGGCGAAGAATTAGAGCCGATCAAAAAGAAAAACGATCGCGATAAAAAAGAAAAAAAGCAGATGGCAAAGGAAGAATCGCCTCGATGACGAGGTGTTGCCGGCATGCGATCGTAGCGAAATCTCATTGCAGAGTTGGAAAATCATCTCGACTCCGCTTTCTTTTAACATTCACTATTCATCTCTTTGTCCTGAATGTCAACGCAAATCTCACCCCTGTTATGGCGGTGCGCACATCACATCTTTGATCTGTCCGGCCGCACGCTGCTGATGGGTATTCTGAACGTCACACCCGATTCTTTTGCCGATGGCGGTCAATTTGACCAGCCGGATCGCGCTGTCGCGCGCGCGCTGCAGATGGAAAAAGAGGGCGCGGATATCATCGACATCGGCGGCGAATCGACGAGGCCGGGTGCTGAAACGGTGTCAGAACAGCAAGAAATCGATCGAGTGCTGCCCGTCATCGAGCTTTTGCGCCGCCACAGCACAGCGCCAATTTCTGTCGACACCTGGAAATCAACTGTCGCGGATTACGCATTGGCTGCCGGCGCCGTCATTGTGAACGATATAAGCGGCTGCCGGTTTGATGACCGTATGCCGTCCGTCGTCGCCAAATACAACGCAGGACTCGTATTGATGCACATCAAGGGTGTGCCGAAAAATATGCAGATTGATCCGCACTATGAGGATGTGCTCGAGGAGATAGTTGACTATCTCTTGAGGGGGATCAAAATAGCTCAGAATGCCGGCGTTGATTTGGAACAAATAGTCGTGGATCCGGGTATTGGATTTGGCAAGCGACTAAAAGATAACTTTCAAATTTTGAGAGAATTACGTATTTTACAAAAAATCGGCAGGCCGATTCTGGTCGGGCCGTCGCGCAAGTCATTTATAGGCCGCTTGCTTGATCTCCCGACAGATGAACGCCTGGAGGGTACAATTGCGGCCGTCACCGCCTGCATTTTGAACGGCGCTCACATTGTTCGTGTTCATGATGTCGTGGAAAACAAACGTGCTGCAGCCATTGCTGACGCTATTGTCGGAAAAATTTAAGTCGGTGACCAGGAGTGCGCTTTACACTTTTTCACATCGGTTTTCTTCCTTTTACGGTGATGGATGCGCTGGACATTGCCGTGATGTCCTATATCATCTATCGGCTGTATAAATTTTTACGTGGTTCGCGCGGCGTGCAAATGCTCGTCGGTCTGGGCATCATCCTCATTGCGACGGGCCTCACACCGCTCTTTCAAATGAAGGGGATGACATGGGTCTTTGAGAATCTTCGTACGATCTGGCTCGTCGCTTTTGTCATCCTTTTTCAGCCGGAAATCAGGCGATTGCTCATATACATCGGTCAAAGCCGCCTGGTGCGCTTTTTTGTCAAGGTGAGCGGCAGCAAGGTGATCGACCAGGTGGTCGAAGCGGCGGTCGAATTGTGTGATATTGGCTATGGCGCACTCATTGTCATGGCGCGGGAGACGGGCTTGCGGACGATCATCGAGAGCGGCACCCTCTTGCAAGCTGAAGTGTCATCAGCGCTCATTGTCTCGCTCTTTAATCCACGGTCGCCGTTGCACGATGGCGCCATCATCATCCAGGATGATCTCATTGAAGCGGCGAAATGCCTGCTGCCAATAAACGAGGAAAATTTCAGCCATATTGAATATGGCACCAGACATAAAGCAGCGCTCACATTGTCCGAAGAGACCGACGCCATGGTCATCGTCGTTTCGGAAGAACGCGGCAAAATTTCCGTCGCCATTGGCGGCAAGCTGCAGAGAGATTTGAGCGAGGGTGAAGTGAAGCGAATCCTGGGTGAGGGATATCGTTATGGCAATACGGACATCAAAGAGTCCGTCTCAAGCTGACTCACAATCAGAGTCGTCCGAGATCTGACGTAATGCAGCCTGACGAACGAAAAACTTTTCTTGCGTGTCACGAGCGCGCTCGAGGCGCAAAATGATCTTGGCGAAAAAGATCGATCTCGCTGTCAAAAGATTTATCGGGAAGATTGGTCGTTTCATGCGAAAATGGCGGCAACTGTTTGTGATTATTTGTTTTTTTGCATCGTCTGGTCAAATATTTGCATCCACTGGCAGTATCATTGGTGTCATTTCTCCGCGGCTCACTTTTGATGGTCGGCCCCTCCTGTGGCAGAATCTGGAGAGCGATGTGGCCGACGTGCAGGTTCAGTTTTTCGCGGGAAAACGCTATAATTTTTTCGGTCTGGTGAACGGAGAGGACAGCAGTCGGGTGTACGCCGGATTAAATACGGCAGGATTTGCGCTTGTCTTGAGCAAATTCAAAGAGCCTATTTCGGATAGCCTTTATGAGCAGGAAGCGTTGCTGGTAAAACAGGCCCTTGGAGAATGCGGTCGAAGCGAAGATTTTGTGCGTCTCATGAAATCGGCCACGATCGAAATCGGTCAGAATTCATCATTCGCCTGCATTGACGCCTTTGATTCCTGTCAGCTCTTCGAGTCAGGTGCTGAACGCCGTGTACCATTTGACCTGAAGGAATCGCCCGACGGATTTCTGTTGCGCGCGAATTTCAATTTCAATGATCATCAGGCCGCGGATAAAAGTTATTGGCGTTATCATCGGGCGCGGCAGCTCATCGCTGCTGAAAAAGCAAAGCGAAAGCTGCACCACCATGTCCTGATAAAAAAAGTTGCACGAGATTTGCAGTCACTGGAGGATGACCCGTATCCATGGCTGCTTGGCGGCAGCGACGTTGCCCGGGCCGGCTCTGTTCGCAGCCAATATTGTATCAACCAATACAATAGTGTAAGTTGCGTTGTCATTCACGGTGTCCGGCCTGGCGAGAATCCTGATTTTTCAACCATGTGGGTGATTTTGGGTGAACCCGTTTGCGGTGTCGCCGTACCATTATGGCCGGCGACGAGTCGGGTGCCGCTCGAGTGTCAGCTATCGAAATATGGATTGACCAATATCTACCAGGCGCAAAAAAGAGCCATTTATGAGCGGAACGGCACACAGCTCAACGCGACAGCTTTTCTGCAGCTGGCGAACAAGCTGCATGAGGTCGAGAATAAAGTCTTTGCCGAAACTCGCAAGGCGCTGTCCCGCTGGCGGCAGAGCGATCATCATTTGCAGGATATGACAGATTTTCAATTCCAGACAGCAGAGCATATCTATCGAGTATTAAAATAAAAGTTACTATGACAGACCGATGGAAGCAAATCGTTAAATCGCCGGAGGCCAGCAACCTCCTGAAACTTGTCAAATACATTCATGATTTATGCGATCATGAAGGGGATGTATCCGAGTTTCTGCCGACCATGCTGCACCGGCTCGCCATGCTCCTCGATGTGCAGACAGCGGCCGTGACGGTGAAGGACTCGGAGAGTAAACAACGCGTCCTTGCTCGCTATGATCGCGGTAAAACAATCATCGAAGACGCTGTCTTGCAAGAGATCGGCGTGCAAGTCGCCAATACGCAGAAAAAAATAATAGAGTCACGTCAGAATAAAAAGATAAAAAATTTGCTCGCCGTGCCAATTTCGAAATCCAATACAACGCTCGGTTCGTTTGTGCTGGCGAATAAATCGAGTGGCGAGTTTTCCGAATATGATGATGTGGTTGTGACCCTGGTTGAAGCCAATATGGATCACGTCATATACGACTGGCTGCGACGGCAGGAGCATCTTCTCGTCTCCATTGAAAATAGATTGATCAAGGCGCTCGATAGCATTCTCGATGAGACAGCCGAGCAGGGAGAGGTGCTGAACAAGATGATCGAGACGGTCCTCGATTCTCTTCGCGCCGAGATCGGTTTCATCACGCTTTATGATTCGGAAAAAGATCGTCATCTCACCGGCGGCAAAATGTTGCGCGGCGCTCGTCCGATGAGTCAACAAGATTACAAATTGGTCGGTGATGTGGTGCGTACGGCAAAAGAAGAACGCCAGGCGATCATCAAGAAAAAGCTGCCGAATTCTGAAATCAGCAGCATTTTAGTGGTGCCCATGTTTGTCAATGGTCGGTTTCTCGGCTCGACCGTTCTGATCAACAAAGAGGATGACTTGCCTTTTACCATGCAGGATCAGCAGCTTGTCGAGTCTGTCAATCGCATCATTGACAACTATATCTTTCAGGAAGAAAAATTCAAGCGCCTGAGTCAGCTCATCGGCTCTGAAGCGACAAAAGATGTTGAAGAAGCGCTGATGGGACGGCGCGCCGACAAGAGCACGGGTCAGCGTCTCGAGATCAGCATGCTGTTCGCCGATATTCGTGGCTACAGTCGCTTGACAAAAGACATGGATCCGACCGAGACGGTCCGCATTCTGAATGACTTTTTTAGCGCCATGACGCCGATCATCATCAACAACGGCGGCATGGTCGACAAGTATGTTGGCGATGAGATTGTCGCGCTGTTCACGCCGTTGCCAAACAGTCCGCATGAAAGAAGAGCGGTCGATGCGGCCCTGGCCATGCAGGAAGAGATGAAAAAGATGAACATCGACTGGGAGGTCACGGGCCGACCGACGATGAAGATCGGCATAGGAATTCATACCGGCGAAGTGGTGCTGGGGCAAATAGGCAGCTATGATCGCAAAGACTATACCGCCATTGGCTCGCATATGAATTATGCTGCGCGCCTCATGTCAGTGGCCGGTCCTGAACAGGTGATCGTCAGCGAGAGAACTTTTCTCGGCCTGGCCGGCAAAGTAACTGCCCGGCTCGTCGGGCCGTTTGAGATCAAAGGATTTGGCGCTCGTCAAGCGTATCTGGTGGAAGGACGTTCGCCCGATCAGTTTTAACGGAGAGTGCAATGATCAGTGAAAAAGACTATCGCGATGCGCAAAAAAAAGCAGAGGAGATCATGGCAGGCGCCGGAATTGTCCTGACGGCGAACGAAGCGCGCGATATTGAAGTTGCAGATTTTGGACTCGATCGTTTGGCAGAGATCGGCCTGCAGCTTGTCGTCTATGTGAATACCGAACGCGTTTGCGCCAAAGAACTGGTGCTTTTTCCCCATCAGATTTGCCCGGAACATCGGCACCCAATGGTCAGCGGTGAGCCCGGCAAGGAAGAAACTTTTCGTTGCCGCTGGGGGCAGGTCTACTTGTATGTCCCGGGAGCGCCAACTCCCCATCCAAAAGGGAGTGTGCCGGATGATAAAAAAGACACTTTCACTGTTTGGCATGAAATCATTTTAAATCCGGGCGATCAGTATACGCTGGCGCCGAATACACTGCATTGGTTCCAGGGAGGGCCTGCCGGAGCGATTGTGTCGGAATTTTCGACCAGGAGTCGCGATGAGTCTGATATCTTTTCCGATGCCGACATTCAACGGATAACAAACATCGCGGCCTAGTTTTTTCGTGAACGTGCCGACTTTTTAGAAATAGTTCTCCATATTGTTCATGAAATCGCGATAAAATTGATAGTACTCGGTGTCGCGATATTGCATGATGTGAATTGGCGCGCCATCAAAGCTCAATATCTTTGCCCCGGGCGTGGCCAACAGAACAGGGGAATGGGTCGCGATGATGAATTGTGCCTGCTGTGCCGCCGCCGCGTCGATGAGCACTCTGACGAGTTCGAGTTGGCTCTTGGGCGACAAGGCGGTCTCCGGCTCATCAAGCAGATAGAGTCCCTTGATTTTATAGCGCGTCTTGAAAAATGCGACCAGAGACTGCCCGTGCGACAATGTCATCAGGGAGTGCCCGCCGAAATAGTCGATCAATCCCGGATCAGCCGCCGCCCATTCTTCGAGCAAATAGGTGAAGCGATTGAAAATCTGCGAGCCAAAATATGAGCCCGGAACTCGCCCGTTTGTCCAGCTGATGCTGATGGTCTGATGCAGCAGCTGTTCGTACGGATTGGGCTTTATGCGCCGTATGGGCGGCGCGTCCCATATATGTATAGCGGCCTTGTTGGCAATCGCCCGCAGCAGCGTCGATTTGCCCGTGCCGTTTTCGCCGATGAAGAAAGTGATGGGGCTTGTGAGTTCAATGGCATCGGTTTTTCGAAATATTTCCAGATTAAATGGGTAAAAATCGCACGTCGGATAGTTGTCGTGCAGCAGCTTTATATTTTGGATATGCATGTATCTCCCGCGTTGTTGAAATTCAGTTAAAATACGAATGTTCTGCTGTTTGGACAAGGCAATAGTTACTAGATTTGTAAAAGATCAGTTTCTGGCATCTGCGATGATAAGGATATTTCATTAAAATACTATCTTCACTCACGCCAAGTCGCCGAGATACTATGTTAATGAATAATATGATAAAATACTACGTTCACTTGGTGTGATGCGTCCAAAATCACGCAAAGCCGCCAAGCCGCAGAGGATACGCAAAGAAAAAATACAGAAATATTTATGCAATGATAAGCGATCTAACA
>JAFGJB010000178.1 GCA_016929295.1 Candidatus Zhuqueibacterota bacterium
AACCGCGCCGCCATCCGCGATCTCACCAAAGAACTGGGCATCGAGCTCAAAGGCAATTGCTACGATCTGCACGACCGCCTCTCGCGCGTCATCGATCCGGACGGCCGACTCGTGCTGCCCGAGACCGTGCTGTCAGTCGGCAAGCAGAACGCCGATTTCACCTCCATTCAGGCGGCGATCGATTCGATCACTGATGCGTCGCCGTCCAAAGTCTATACGGTGCACGTCTATCCCGGACTGTACGAAGAAAATGTGGTCATGAAGCCCAACATTATCCTGCGCGGCATCGGCTTGCCTCCTCTCAGCACCGACTGCGCTTCCGATTTCATCCCGACCATCTCACCGCCGAACGGACCTTGCATTAAGACGACGACGTCGGGCATTTACTATTTTGACCGCATCAAGCTGGCGCCGATAACGTCCCCTGCGTTCGATACGCAGAGCGGCTACTCAGCCCAGTGCGAGGTCTATTTTTTCAACGGCGCCGTGGTCAATAACCAGCTGACCGAGCCGCTTCTCGCCGCTGCGACCTATTGGCAGTTCACCTTCCGCAACTCTGTCGTGGCCGCGCAGAGCAGCTCCAAACCGATCATTAACGCAGAAGGCCCGCTGCGTTTTGATTACACCTTCAAGGCGGTCGATTCCTTTCTCGCCGGCGTCATCGACATCGCTGCTGATGAAGTCGAGGAGGTCTATTTCTTCCTCAACAAGACGCGCTTTTACGGCAAATTCATCTGCCAGGCGGTCATGCTCGATGCGCAGGTGTTCTACACAACCTGGAAAAACTATAACGCCTCGCTCTTTGACATTCCCGGCGACTCGGGCTCGTGTCTGAGGGCGTTCTTTTCGCATTTCACTCTTTCGGGCGCAGGCGATATCTTTGGCATCTCCTACGGCGCCGGCAAACCGGTCCTCGATTTGTTTCACTGCGCTCTGTCAAAGGCGCCGTCGGCCGCTTTCACCTTCAACAACACTGATCGCTTCAACTGCACCAGCTGCAATATCGGCTTTGATGAACGCGGTTTTTAAGCCTGTGGCCGGTTCCGCAATGAATCCAGCGCTTCCTGCGCGCGATAAATTCTGCCGGAATTTCGCCGCGCCGCGATGATAATCATGCAAAAGTGACAATAAGTTCCTTTACGAATTCGCCGCCATCTCCGGTGTGCAGCGGCGATCTTTGACAGCTGTTCATCAACAGATTTGTCCCATTTATGAAGCGAGACGTACTCAACAATCCCGAGAAATTCAGCCTGTTCATTCGCGGCAGAATCAGTCGCCCCGATCAACCTCCGCTCATCTTTCAGCGCTCAAACGGCGGTCTGCAGAAAAAGGTCGGGCCCATCATCCCGACAAATCCGAAAACGCGACTGCAGCAGCTCAATCGCATTCTCTTTCATGCCGCCATCAACAACGCGGATTCGCTGTCGCCGGCACAGAGAAAAATCTATCTCGAACGCAGCAGAGGTGCAGAAAACCGCATCACCTGGAGACTGGCAGCGGTGAGAGCGTTCCGCAAGCCGAATGCCTTTGATCGGATGCGCTTCGGCGAATGCCTACTCTTCGGCGGCCAACCGCAACGCGACGCCTTCCGTTTCGACGAGATCGGCTTTGACGACGCCTTTCTCATCGCCGGCGAATCATTGCCGCTCAATGCCGCGGCCATCCGCGCAAAATATCCCAACATCGATATCTCGTCCATCTTTCCGGAGGGCTGAGCCATGCTCGATCTGACCGGCATGACCGATGAACAGCGGCAGTCTCTTTTGCACGTCTTTGAAGTCACCGCCGACAATCCGCTCGAAGAGTTGAAAATGAACTTTCTCTTAGCCGCCCTGGGCTTTAAGGAATGGGTGGAAAAGAACGCCGTCGTCGACAAGCAGCAGCTCAACATTATGTGGACCGGCCTCGAGTCCGCCGTCAACCGCCACTTCCAGCAGGCCCAAAAACAAATCGCCCAAAAAACCGGCATCAAATTCATCGAACGCTAACCCAGCGATTAAACAGCTAAGCATAAGAACAAACTGGCAAACGTCATCAAACTGTCTTTCTTTCATTCGTAATTCGTAATTTGCAATTCGTAATTGCTTTCCCCCGTGTTTTGTACGGCTAAAAAACCACAATCAATCTATGGCCAAAGTCGAAAATCCGCTCTTCGCCGACTTTATCGAAGCATTCGCCGACGTCATCGTCTTTCAGCGCAACGGCAGCTCCTCGGTCATCGCCCGGCAAAAGGTCAGGCACCCGACCAATCCGCGCAGCGCTCACTATCCCAATCGCATCGCCGGCTGGGCCCGCGCCATCGATCAGCATCAACGAGATGGTGCGCCGGATGAAGAGCTCTTGAATTACGTGTCGCACTATGCGCTCTCTCCGGACAGGCCAACAAATGTGCGGACGCTGGCGCTGGCCATTGATCATGAGAATCCGGACCAGCAACAGTTCACCATTGCCTGGGACGCGCCGACGACTAAATACAACGGTCATCCGCTCGACAATCTCTACGGCTATTTCATCGAGATCACCTACGATTTCGCCTCCTGGCAGCGCTTGAACGCTGCGCCGCATCATCAGACCGAGTACAGCGATTCCATTCCCAATGGCGACGTGTATGTTCTCATCCTGGCTGTGGACACCCTCGGCAATGTCTCGTCGCACTCTGAAGCAGTACGGATAGAACTCTCAGCAGAAGCGCCTTACTTTGATGCGTGTCACTTTGATCGCGTCTATTTTGTCGGTCCTGGACCGAGCAAAGAAGAGCCTTATTTTGGCGCCTGTCATTTCAACATCGTCATTTTTGTCTGAGAGTCCTTTACGCCATGGCCAAAGTCATTGCCCCATTCTTTTCTCTCACTGCCAGCGGCGATCTGGCCAAAGCGCTGACCTATCGCCGCGTCCTCGCCAACAACGTCGTCTCTGACTATGCCCGGCCGACCGATCGCCGCAGCAACGCCCAGGCCGCGCATCGGACAGGAATGCTGCAAGCGCGCACCGCCTGGCGCGCTTTGCTTCCATCAGAACGAGGATCGTGGAATGCCCAGGCCGCCGGCTTCCCCGGCATCTCCGGTTACAATCTGTTCATCAGGTACTACCTTCACACATACTATCAGGAGATCAAGCCGCTTTTCGACACCAGAAAGTTCAACCAGGCAAAGTTCTGCTGATCATTTTGCCGCAACCTTTCATGTAAAGCTTATGTCTGAAACCGACAAAAACGAACTGTGGAAAATCATCGCTCGCGCCATGTGCGCCAAGCTTTCCCACGACTGCGCGCGCTGCGCGCTCTGGACGACCTGCGTCACCCGCGCCAAAAAAGCCGCCGACAACATCAAATGCGTCTATTTCATCACCCCCAAAGGCGA
>JAFGJB010000179.1 GCA_016929295.1 Candidatus Zhuqueibacterota bacterium
GACACCTCCTGGGCGCCCATGCTGGTATGGGACTGGCAGTTCACCCCGACGACGCAGGGGGCGTTTTTCAAGAGATATTTGCAGGAGAAGATGAGGTGAGAGGCGAGGGGGGAATGGATAGTATGCAGTAGATAGTATGTGGAGAATAGTACCTGGCGTGGCTGTCGGCTGCAGCCAAAAAGCCAAAACCGCCGAGGTCGCAGAGCTGCGCAGAGAAAAATGGACATTCTCTTTTATATTCTTTTGATCAACAAATATCAATGTACTGAATCCTGCAGGAAAACACAAAGTATCACAATAAAAAACAAAATGAGTCTATTTCACGTTTTGATTTTCTCGGCGCTTCTTTGCGGTCTCTCTGCGGTTTTCATTTCAATATGATCTAAGATTAATTAAAACAAATTATTGCAGACGTATATCACCGAGAAGCAGCGAGAAAATATAGCATGTGGCCATTATCGGTGCTCCTCTCACACCATCTTCGTCTGCATCATGACAATTTTTTACACCTCTAATCCGAATGATCGCACTTTTCTCTTGACATCCTGCTCAATCATGCTAAATTATTAGCATAGTGTTAATATTTTAGCATATCTTGCAGGAGAGTCTAGTGACGGAAAAGCTATTCGACAAACTGAGCAGTCGCGAGCGCCAGATCATGGAGGTGATCTATCGCAACGGCAAAGCGACCGCCGCGGAGATCCGCCGTGCGATCGATGATGCGCCAAGCTATTCGGCGATTCGCGCTTTTCTCCGCATTCTCACCAAAAAGGGCTATGTCGGCCACGAGCAGGACGGTCCGCGATACGTCTATTTTCCGCAAGTCGATCGTGAAAAAGTTCAGCGCTCGATGATCAATAAAGTGCTGGATTTTTTCAACGGCTCTGCGGAGAGCGTCGTCGCGACTTTGCTTGACATTTCGAAGAATGACCTGACCGAAGACGACTTTGAACGTCTGACGCAGCTGATTCAGAGAGCCAAAAGGGAGGGACGCTAATATGACGCCGTACCACATACTCTCGCAGCATACTCTCGACGTCCTATTGATTCACACAAAAATCATCATGCTCGTCGCTGCAACCATGGCCGCAGCCAAGCTGTTGCCCAAATCGACGGCATCCCTGAGGTATACCCTCTGGTTTTTTCTCTTCATCGTCATTTTGCTGACGCCTATCATTTCCAAGGTGACACCGCAGTGGCGTCTGGCGTTGCTGCAGATGAGCGAGCCGGCTATCGAGGAGTCGCACATGACAAATGGAGATGTGCCTCTCGCAGAGAGACCGTCGCCCACTGTGCCGAGGGAGATCAAGCCGACTCTCACAGCCGCTTCGATTCAGCCGTCAAAAAAATCGATGCACCTCGAGTGGCGGGCGTTTACACCGCCATCCAATTTCTGCATCCTGGTCTGGCTCGTCGGCTTTTTGCTAGCCAATCTTCGCCACGTCTGTGGTCAAATACGACTGCGCAGGGTGCTGGCGACCGCTCAACCCGTCGCAGACGAACGGACGAGATCAACATGGCAAGAGATCGTGAGCCGCTATCGCATTTCATTCGTCGTTCAAGTTTTACGCAGCGATCAAATCAGCGCACCTCTTGCCGCCGGCATGGCACGTCGCATCATTATCCTGCCGCATGTTTATACGAAATGGTCCGCGGCTCATCTGAAATATGCCCTTCTGCACGAGGCGGCGCACATCAAACGCCGGGATGTGATCGCCCATTTTTTTGTGCATTTCGTCACTACCCTTCACTGGTTCAATCCGTTCGTCTGGTTCGCACAAAAACAATTTATCCGCGAGCGCGAACACGCCTGCGACGACCTCGTGCTCGCTCAGATCGCCCGGCCAAGTGACTATGCCAATATGCTGCTCGACCTGGCCAGATCGTCACTCCGTTCATCGTCTGTCGCTTATGCCGGTCTGCCCATGGCGCGGGCCTCCCAGTTGGAACGTCGCTTGATCGCCATACTGAGCCACGAACAGCATCGAGGAGGCTTCAAATTCAACGCCCTGGGGGCCATTTTGCCAGGCCTCCTGATCACTGTGCCCATCCTGACATTTTCGCCCTGCACCTCGAGCGCGGAGGGACAGAAGATAGACAGCGCCCACACGGCCGTTGTCATCGAATCATTGCATTATGCCTTGCAAGATGACGATGGTGACGTCCGCGAGGAGGCGATTAAGACGCTCGGCAAGATCAAAGGCGACAGAGCGACAGAGTTGCTCTTTGCAGCGCTGCGCGAATCCGATGATATTGATGTCCAAGTCACCGCCACAAAAATGCTGCTAGGGCGAGGAGAGACCAGTGCGCTGCAACAGTTCATCGATGGCCTGTCGCATCAAGATGCCAAAATTCGCATCCGATCCGCCAAAATATTAAAAGAGCTGAAACATCCGCACGCCCTCCCCGCCCTCGTCAGTGCATTGAATGATGTTGATCCCGAGGCGCAAAAGCAGATCGTGAAAGCGATATGTGAATTGCGAACCGCTGATGCCATCACCCCGCTAGCACAACAGCTGCAGCATGAAGATTATCAAGTGCGCGCGTTGGCGGCCTGGGGCCTCGGCGAAATCGAGGACGCGGCGACGCTGCCGCACCTGTACGCTGCCCTGAAAGATCCGCATGGCAAAGTTCGCGTCAATGCCATCGAATCGATCGGCGATCATAAACAGACTGACTCGGCGCCTTTTGTCATGCCACTGCTGCAAGATCCTGAATGGAGCGTTCGGCGCGAGGCCATCAAGGTGCTGGTGGAAATAAAAGCCGGCGGGGCTGTTCTGGACATCATCGCGGCCCTGCAGGACGAGGAGCGTCGCGTCCGCGAAGCCGCTGCATCAGCCCTGGGCGACCTCGGCGATGCCCGCGCCATCCCCGCATTGAGCGCCGCCCTGCACGATGTGAGCGTTGACGTTCGCAAGGAGGCCGCGGACGCCCTGGGAGAAATCTATGAAGAGAAATAAAGTGCGCTATACCATTTTCATCATTCTGCTGCAACTCGCTCTGCTCGGCAGCGCACAGGCTAAAAAGGCCATCCACCTGACCCTCGAATCCGCCGTCGATATCGCCATGGACAACAGTTATCGCACCCGCGAACTCGAGCTCGAGCTGAGGCGCAGTGTGCACTATTTGAATGCCCACAAAGCCGGACTGAACACCCAGGTCTACATGCACCTCAAATCGCCCGATTTTTCCAACCTTTCCGATTATCGCTGGAACTCGACGCTGTACAAGGATGAGATCGTGCGCATCAACTCGGCGCTCTGGCAATCGGATTTATCCGTCTTGCAGCCGGTCATTCTCTTCGGCTATCCGACGAATGGCTATCTGTCGCTCAACTATCGAATCTACAACTATCAGCAGCGCGACGATGGCCATACGGAGACCGACTGGTACAATCGGCTCTACCTGAAATTCGAGCAGCCGATTTTTCTACCCAACAAGCTGAAAAATGATCTCGAAGAAGCCGAGCTCGATCTCCAGGATATCAAGCTCCGCTCCATTACGGAGCGCGTGGAGATCATTGAGGATATTGCGGATGACTATTTTGACATCTTTGAGCTGATGTACGAACAAAAAATTTATCAGCATCGTCTATTCCTTCTGCAGGAAACGCTGGATCGCTGTCAAAAGATGCCGGGGACGGACTCGTCACGGCGGATAGAAATGACCCAGATCGAGCTGGAGTTGTCGAACATTGCCGAGAGCCTGCTATCCAATCAGGCGCAGCTGCGCAATGAGCTGGCAAATCTGCGGCAGCGATTGCGCTTGTCGCAAGACGATTCCCTCTATGTCATCCC
>JAFGJB010000180.1 GCA_016929295.1 Candidatus Zhuqueibacterota bacterium
AAATAGGGGTACCATCCCTCTTCGATTGCCTTCTTGGCACGTGCACTGTTTCCCTGCGAACATTTTGCGAACAAGTCTGCCACTTTTATTCTCCCTACAGATTTAGCGTTCAAATCAAGAGTGATCAGGTGTGAAAATTGGACTCACCAAGGTGAGGAAGGTCGTGATTGAATGAATTTCATTTTATTGCTCAAATATAGATATTCGTATCAATTTAGTCAAGCATAAACTGGAGCTTTCACCAGCCAGAGACGAGCTTGAAATCATCTCTTGAATCGGGCTGTTGATTTTATTACATTATTAAAGATCCGCCATTCTGGCTCGACGAGATACTTTTGTTGGATGTTGTTAAGATCGCATGAGGAACAAATAACATGCTTCCGATTTTGCAAAAGCTGCAGTTCAAAAATCAAGACAAGATATATGTCCTCGGCGCTCCAGCTGAATTCAAAGATGTACTCAACGACATCGCCAAACTCACCATCGTCAAAAAGAGTCCGACCTGCAAACAGGAATACGAGTTCGCTTTGTTTTTTGTCAGGTCGTGTGCTGACATTGAAGCGTGCGCCAGCACGGCCGCTGCCAAAGTGCCGGGCGATGGCATCCTCTGGTTTGCCTATCCGAAAAAGTCGTCGAAAAAGTATGTGACGGACATCACACGCGATAGCGGCTGGCAGCCGCTAGGCGATCTCGGCTTTGAAAACGTGCGGATGGTAGCGATTGATGACGATTGGTCCGCTGTGAGATTTCGACGCGTCGAATACATCCGCTCGCTCAGACGTGACAAGAAAAGAACCATGACCCGGGCTGGAAAGAGCCGAGCCGATTGACAGGCCACCTCTCTTCCGGGCGCTTAGCAGGACAACCCGCGGTTCGAGTACCTGTGGCGAGGAGGCGATATCGATCGAACGGATGCTGCGCTGTATGGTCTCGGCAACGGGCCGAGCCAATGCGTGCCATACGATCTTTGCTGAAGGAGGCAACATGCGTATTCAATGCACTCTGTGGCTTTTTATCTCGGTTGTGCTGCTCATAGGTGCGGCCATCGCGCCGGCCGCACAAAAAATAAAAATCCTCATCATCACCGGCGGTCACGATTTTGAGCGCGAACAATTCTTCGCCATGTTCAGCTCGATGGCCGACATCGAATTCACCAGCGTCGAGCACCCGGCCGCCAATGACATCTATGCGACGAGCGCCGCTGCGTATGACGCGCTCGTCTACTATGACATGAATCAGGAGATCAGCGAGGAGCAAAAAAAGGCGTTCCTCTCCGTCGTCGAGAAGGGCAAGGGTCTGGTTTTTTTACATCACAGCCTGGCGTCGTATCAGACATGGGACGATTATATGCAAATCCAGGGTGGGCGCTATAATGAGAATCCGCAGGATGCAGCAAAAAAATCGACCTATAAACATGATGTTGAGTTGAACGTCTACATCCTCGATCGCGAACATCCGGTGACACAGGGCGTGTCGGACTTTAAAATATATGATGAAGTGTACGGCAATTTTAACGTGCTGCCCGGCGTGCACCCGCTGCTCAAAACCGACCACCCGGAGAGCGGCGAGATCATTGGCTGGGCGCATGAATACGGCGCAGCAAAGATCGTCTATCTGCAGTCGGGACATGATCACCATGCCTACGAGAATGAAAACTATCGGGCGCTGGTGCGGCAGGCGATCCAATGGGTGGCCGCGCGATGAGCAAAGAGATTTCAAGGGTGATGAAAAAGATTGTGAGGTGTGTGATCGATGAAAAAATATATCCTTGTCCTGCTCTGCAGTCTGTTTGTCATATCATGTGAACGCAATTTGACCGGCCCAAGTGACACGGTGCTCACGATCATTGACGAGATTCAGCTCGATCATCCGTTGTATAAAATAGTGTTCCTTGATGGGCACACCGGCTGGGCGCTGACTGACAGCAGCGGCGTTTACCATACTCTCAATGGCGGAAAAACCTGGACATTGCAGTCCATCGGCGCGGTGACGAGATGGATGGACATGTGCTTTGTCAACTCGGCCTGCGGCTGGATTTGTGGTTTTGACATGACTCTTTGCCGCACGCGAGATGGCGGACAGACATGGGAACGGCAGGTCATCCCGCAGCCGACCGACTCTGTTTTTCAGCACATCGACTTTATAGATGAACAGCATGGCTGGCTCGTCACCGCATGGGGGACTGTCTATCGGACAGTCGATAGCGGGTCGAGCTGGCAATTGATGAGCGACGACCGGCGGCCAGGCACCAATTTTTTCAAGATGTGGGGCTCGCACGGCGTGATGGCGCAGGCCCTCGGTCCCATTTTGAGAACGAACGATGGCGGCGAATCGTGGCACGTTTTGAATACCCCGATGCAATACCACAGCACTGTCTATTTTATCGATCCGGACCGCGGCTGGTCATTCTCCGGTACAAGCGCGCCATACTCCTGAAGCATACGTTTTGATGAAACCAGTTTGGTTTACAAGACAGAAAATGGCGGCGCCAACTGGCAGCCGGCCTCGCGGCTGCAGGCGAGCACTTTTGTGTTTGACAGCTTTTTTGTTGATGATTTATTCGGCTGGTTTTTGACGAGTGCAGAATTATGGGAAACCGGCGACGGCGGTTATTCGTGGGCGCCCAAACTCACATTGGACTATGCGCACCACGGTGTTGTGAGAGACATCTTTTTCATCGACAAAGACCTCGGCTGGCTGGCGACCAGCAGAGGCTTTGTCTTGAAATGTAGTCGCTGAATGAGACTTGCAAAACTATTGAACGAAATAAATAAGATGATTAACGATTGCAGATCAGCGATTTCAGATCTCGGATGTGTGTTTTAATCTTTGATTAAGAATCGCCGATCTGCAATCTGCAATTATAATAAAAAACTTGCCGCACTCATTATAAACATCTATTTACAAATTTAAAAGTATCAAGGAAGAAAAAGCCTTTTATCTTTTCTCAGAATATTGTATATATACATAATTGCTCGCAATTGTGATGCTTTTTCGACATGGGACTAGACAAGTAATACTACTGAATTTCCTACGACTCATCCATTCGTTCTCGTAGCAGGAAGAAGCCACCTGCAAAAGTGACATACGCGCGAGAATCTCCAACACGCAGGAATGTTCTTTTAAAATCAAATCTACTCACTTTTACAGTCATGCGAGTTGATAAGGATATAATGAAATGCTCAAGACGTATCCAGCTAGAAGCTATATTTTTAGTGTTTCAAGTATCAACTTGTTTTTTACACATGTAAGGAGTTATTTAGAATGAACCGGTATATTGTTTTATCTCAGGTTGTTGCCATTTTTGCTATTTTGCTATTCCTAATGCTTGAATCTTTTTGTGTCGCAACCAATGATGCACAAGGCAAGCGGGTACTAAATGAGAAATACCTAAATGTATTACGGTTGATGGGAAATGAGAACTATAATGCGGTAATCAAGGATTGTAAAGCGATGATTAATGAAGATACTTCATTTGATAGAGCATATATAAAGCTTGTTTCCGCATATAAAGAATTAAATGAATTGAACAGTGCATCGAAATATTTTGATGAACTATTGGCTGAAAATCCAGGGAATGCTTTAGCATTTTTTGGCCTCGGATTGGTCTATGAATCAAGCAAAGAGCAGAAGAGTGCTCTCTTGAATTATAAGAAAGCCATTCAAATTTCTCCGGAATTTATCCGAGGATATTCATATTTAGTGGGTGTGGCTAAAGAATTAGAGCAATTAGATGAGGCATTAAAGTATATAAGTGAAATTATCAAATTAAATAACAACAATGCATCGGCTCATTTCGGATTAGGATATATTTATCAGCAGCAAATGAAATGGGATGAGGCCTTGGAAGAATTAAATATAGCATTGAAATTAAATCCAAATTTGCTTGAGGCTTATCTCATAATTGCAAATGTTTATTCAAGTACCAACAGGTATGAAGATTGTCTTCGTATGAACAAAGAAGGATTGGCACTTGCAGAAAAAAATAACGATTTAGAGTTTAAAGAAAAGTTTTTAGTTAGTATAAGCAGAGTCTACCTTAATTCTAACAAATATAAGCAAGCTCTGGCAGATTTCCAAAAAGCATTGGAAATAGCGCACGAAATTGGAAATAAAAGAAGTGAAGCAGATCAACTTGGGCATGTGGGCATTTGTTATTCTAACTTGGGCGACATGGATAAATCTCTGCAGTTCTATAAGCGAGCACTGATACTCGCAAGAAAGATAGAAGATAGGCAGGGCGAAGCCAGACACCTGCTAAATATTGGCCAATACCACTATCTTACAAGCAATTATACAGAAGCATTGGAACACTATAAACTATCTCTGAAGGTTGTCAATGAAATTGAATATGAGAGTCTTAAGGAAAATATTCTTAACTGCATGGGTGCTGTCTACTGCGTCTTAGGGGATTATACGAATGCGTTAAAATATTACAATGAATCATTAAAGATTAATGTGATAGACGGTAATAAAGGGGGGGAAGGTAATTGCCTTGGCAACATTGGTACTGTTTATGGTATTATTGATGATTATCCTAATGCGCTAAATTATTTTCAGCGAGCGCTTAGAATTTTTGAAAACACGGGTAATTTGAAAAGTCAAAGTTCAATCATAAATAACATTGGAAATGTCTATCGACTTTTAGGATATTACACAAAAGCGATTGAATATCAAAAAAAGGCTCTGGTAATAGATGAAGAAATTGGCCATAAGCTTGGCATAGGAAAAGCACTTGTAAACATTGGCAACAACTATTTTAGTCTAGGTGACTACGTGATAGCGCTTGAATATTACCAGATGTCATTAAAGAGTTGCAATGAAATCAGTGACCAAGAAACTGTCGCTATTTGTCTTAGCAATATCAGTGAATATTATTCTACTATGAGGGATTATCCAAAAGCTTTGGAATATTGCCAGCAAACTTTGGAGATCGATAGATTGATTGGTGATCGGGAAGGAGAGAACATAACACTCAGAAACATGGGTGATATTTACTATGCTTTGGATGATTTCTCGAAAGCACTAGATAATTATAATAAATCATTGGAAATTGTACGTGAACTTGGTTTGAAGCTTGAGGAGGCTAATACTCTCAGCCATATTGGCCGAGTTTACATTGAAGAAGGCAATTATTATCAAGCTTTGGAAATATTTGAAAATTCATTAACGATAAAGACAAAGATTATTGGTGGCAAACATCCAAGCGTAGCTATGGGCTTCATTGATATAGGAAATGTGTATTATAGGCTAAATGAATTCAATAAGGCGTCATATTATTCCCAGAAATCGTTAATATCTTTATCGACTGGTTTCAATGATAGTTCTATTTATAGTAATCCCCCATTAGAAAAAGTAAGTTCTGATAATGGTTTATTAGTCTCACTAAAGCAAAAAGCCAAGATCCTTGAAAAATTGTATCGAGTCAGCTTTGATAATCTTAAGGATCTTCAAATGTCATTGTCAACTTATCAACTCGCATCGAATCTGATTGACAAGATGCGAATTGGCTACAAAGCAGAAGGCTCAAAATTATTCCTAGGTGAAGAAGCATCTAATATTTGTAATGGTGGCATCCGGACTGCTCTCCAGTTATACGATTTGACGAAAAACGAACAATACAAAGAACAGGCTTTCGCCATTGCTGAGAAAAGCAAATCCGCGGTGTTGTGGGAGACGCTATCGGAATCCAGAGCCAAAGGCTTTGCCGGCATACCGGATAGCTTGCTGGAAAAAGAAAGGAGCTTAAGAATTGATCTAACCTTTTACGACACCCAAATTCAAAAAGAAGAGCAGAAAAAAGAGAACCAGGATAGCCAAAAAATTGTGGATTTTAAAGATCGATATTTTGCTCTCAGCAGACAATGTGATGAGCTCATTAGTGAATTTGAAAAGGACTACCCAAAATATTATGACCTGAAATATCAAACCGAAACGGTCTCAATCCCGGAATTACAAAAGACTATGGATGAGAATACTGCATTGCTGGAGTACTCGGTTGGCGATAGCTCACTGTTCATCTTTATTCTTTCGAAACAGGATTTTGATGTTGTTTCTGTGCCCGTCGATTCAACTTTTAATGGGTCCGTCTCTCAGTTTTGCAGTGCTATTAAAAAAGCTCAACCGGACAAATATCAAAAACTTGGTTCGGAACTGTACGCCAGGCTCATTAAACCAATTGAAAAACATATTGCATCCAAAAGTAATCTGGTCATCATTCCCGATGGCCAACTGTTTTACCTTCCTTTCGAGGCGTTGTTGGAAAAGTATGAGCCGAGTGAGAAAGTAAATTTTACAAATCTTGACTACTTGATTAAAAGATATAAGATTAGCTACCATTATTCGGCGACTCTTTTTACCCAGCATGCAAAGCAGCAGCCGGGCACCAGGCTTGCAGCAACGGGCGAATTCCTGGGATTTGCACCGGTGTTCAGTGATTCTGTAAATAACGGCCTAATATTAGCCAGCCATCGTTCGGTTTTTGACACTACTTATGCCGATTCCATGAATTCGCTAGCCGAGGAACGCGGAAAATTAAAAGAACTTGCATACTCAGAGCAAGAGATCAGGGAAATCGTTGAACTTTTTAGTGAGAAAAAAAGACAAAGTTTTGGGTATTTGCATAGAGACGCCAGTGAGGAGAATTTCAAATCTCAGGCGAGGCGCTATAATTATGTACACATTGCCAGCCATAGTCTCATCAACGAGATGCAACCGAAATTATCCGCAATCGTATTTTCTCAGCCAACAGACCCAAGTTTAGTTGAAGATGGTCTTTTATATGCCGGTGAAATTTACAATTTGAATATTAACGCCGATCTGGTGGTGCTCAGCAGCTGTGAGAGTGGTATCGGCAAGATGGTTAAAGGCGAAGGCATGATGGCTCTAACGCGAGGATTTCTCTACGCAGGTGCTAAGAATATTGTTTCTTCCCTGTGGAAAGTGGATGACAAAGACACCAAAGATTTGATGATCGAGTTCTATCGTCATGTGATTTCGGGAAAAGAGTATTCAGAGGCTTTACGCGAAACCAAATTGGCTATGCTAAAAAACGAAGAAACTGCATTCCCAAGCATTTGGAGTTCATTTGTACTGGTGGGACGGGGACGTTGATCTCTGAGATATGGGTTTTGGACTTTTAAAGTTTCATGAACCAGGTTTGTCGACGTAAAACTTGCCGACATGCTTGAGCTCGTTTTCATCCTCAAGCTTCCAGTAATACAATCCTGGTGGCAGCTTTTTGGCGGCATTTTTGAAGAGATAGTCATTGCCCGTCGTTGAAAACGTGAACAGTTCTTCTTCCCGGTTATTCAAAATAATGATAAAAAGCTCCGAATTATCCTCGCGTTGCCAGCGAAATAAAAGGTTCTTTTTTACATTGTCATTGTTTGATGGTGATATGACGGTTACATCTTCTGCACGGTGGGTTTGGTTCAATAATCTCTCCATAGATGGTGACGGTTTGGAATTCACGGCAAAAAGATGGCGTTGCACTTCCAAGTTGGGTTGAATAAAAAAGTTTCTTCCTAAAACAAAAAGCAGGATGATGGTTGCGATGGCTGCTGCGGGGATAAGCCATTTAAGAGAAAGATATTCCTTTAGAGATGTCACCACTAAATGTAGTGACAAGTGGCGTCTATCCACAGTCTTTGTATGGCTTTTTGCCTCCTCAGCGGTGCTATGTTCCTGCAAAAGAACTGTTGCTACTTCTTGTCTTATCTGCAATTCTTGGAAACAGATATCACATATAAAGAAATGCTCCTCAAACTTTTGTCTCTGGCGATGCGAAAGCCTTCCATTTATATAATTATCAATGATTTCCTCGCGATTATCGTATAGACAGTCAGCGCTTTTTGCCAAAAATGATTTGTTCTTTTTCTTACTTGATTTCATAAAGTAATTTTCTTTAATCTGGCGTTTTGCTGATAAATATATTCCATTACATAATATTACCTTAATCAGAATAATCTTGAAACAAATCTCTTTCTTTCAGTTTTTTTCTGATAAGAGTCATTGCATAGTTGGAGAATTCATAAACTCGATCTAGAGGTATTTTTAGCTGCTTGCTTATTTCTTTTGGTCTTTTCACCTCAATATACTTTAGCACAAGAACATTCTTATATTTTTCTGGTAATTCATTTATTGTTACTTTCACTGCATTTACCATCTCTTCCCGTTCCATATACTCATAATCTTCTCTGGCAAGATAGGATTCAGGCACTGTATCTATATTTTTAGGAGCTATTTTTTTTTGCCGAAAGTATTTTATTGTTTGATTCCTGGCTGTCCCACAAATCCAAGCGGCTAATGATCCCTTTTCACTTTTATAGTTACCCTCTCGTATACCGCAAACAACAGCCTTTTTAATCTCTTGAGCGATATCTTCCCAATCATCATTGTTGTAACCAATCCTGTTTCGAACGAGTGCATCAATTCTGGGACCATACCGAGTGAGGATAAGATCCTCGGCTTTATGGTCATCCAGGCTCACTCTTTTGACCAACTCTTCATCTGATATCGTGTTATTCAATCCTTCTCTGGTCATTCAAGAAATATAAGTCATTAAAAAAGCAAATAATTTTCAAGATTTTGACTAAAAATAGTAATTAAGGGTGCAACGTATATTGGAAAGATATTAAAAATAGAATTAAAAGCAATATCAATTGCGATAGGTATCAGAAACAGAATTTTTGCATAGTATTTTGGACTTGGCCGAACGATAACCATTAGAATTGAATTGAAAGGAGAAGTATTAGTATGAAAAAGTCGATCGATCTTATTTACGTTATTGTTTTTTTAAGTTTAAATATAATTGTTTGTGATAAGGAAAATTTAACGGAACCTGCATCTCCTCCTTCTGCTCCTAATGGCATAAGTGCATCTGCAGGAAATGGTAAGATAACTATAATTTGGTCATCTGTCACAGGTTCAACGTCATACAATCTTTATTGGGCGACAACGCCAGGGGTTACACCCGAAACTGGCACGCAAGTACGAAATGTGACGTGTCCATACACTCATACTGAGCTTGTAAATGGAACGACCTACTATTATATAGTAGTGGCAGTTAATGAAGGGGGGGAAAGCTCTGCCTCGGATGAGGTATCCGCTACACCCGTAGCTCCACCAGCTAAACCCATAGACGTATCGGCAATTGCTGGAAACTGGGAAGTGACGATAAGTTGGCCTTCGATGTCAGCAGCTGGATCATACAATCTATATTGGGCTACAGCATCAGGAGTCAATCCAATAAATGGTACGTTAATACAAAACGTCACAAGTCCCTACACTCATACCGGACTTATAAATGGGACAACCTACTATTATATAGTAGTGGCAGTTAATGAGGGAGGAGAAAGCCTCGCCTCTGATGAGGTATCAGCGGTACCTTTCGCTCCACCTGAATCTGGCAAGTGGAGTGGCAGGTCTGGTGGTATCACAGTTCATTTTACGGTATCTACAGATAGAAAATCTGTGAGCAAAGGCGAAATAAGCGCCTCGTGCGGTTCCATTGATATTTATGGACCAGTATCTATTGAAAACAGTAAATTCACTCTCCTACATTCGGACGGAATCAATTTTATATCCGCTGAATTTACTGATGTGGATGAAGCGTATTGTAGCTACGGCTTATATAAAGGCAGTCATTGTTGGGCATTCGGTACTATGATTTGTACTCATTAGCTTTGGTTTATTAATGCTCTGATTTTGCCGGTATGTCAAATGGTCTGAAAAAAATCTCATTTTAATCCAGATACTCTATCTACACACGAGCAAAACAGGAGATAGAAAGGAGCACAAAAAATGAATTATACCTGAGATGAGCCTGACTCTTGAGGGGCTTCAATTCATCGAGAAAGGACGAGAAGATGTGGAAGTTAAAGAGGGTATTTTTGAATTACACACTTTTAAATAGTCTGAAAAGATCCTACAAAAAGAAAGGGAGAGCAATGACCTTTACTAAGAAAAGCACAATCTAGCTTTAGCCGAGCCAGATTGTGCACTTTTATGACAATGTCAGATTTTGTTAGAATCTGATCCGATATATAAGGTGATATACAGGTCCGACAAAATGCTGAACATTAGCTGCTTGAATTAAATTCATCAAAAAAACTAGGTTTCGCATACAAGGGAGTTAAAAATGTTAAAGATATGCCGATATTTTTTGATTCGCCTGATATTATTTTCCATTATTTACACCACATGGGCGGGCGCAAATGCCGCATCAAGCGAGAAATCGATTACGTTTTTAAATTCTTTAATTGGTGATAATTTCCCTATCTGTACAAAACTAAATGATCAACAAAATCCAGCTATGGCTTATAACACAAAATCAAATGAATTTCTGATAGTATGGCATGATAACATAAACGATATGAATGAAAGAGATATTTATGGACAGCGAGTCTCAAATACGGGTATGCTTATTGGAAGCGATTTCCCAATTTGTACAGCACAAAATGACCAGGATTTTCCAGCCGTAGCTTATAACAAAAAAGATAATGAATATTTAATCATTTGGCGAGATAATAGAAAATTTGATCAGCAGCATCCTCATGATAAACAAATATATGGCCAACGTGTCTCAAGTGATGGCAGACTAATAAGCAGCAATTTCCCGGTTTCTACCATGCCTACGGATCTGGTAAGGAATCCAGCGATTGCCTATGGTGATCGTCCAAACGAATATTTGGCTGTTTGGGAGGTTGATGTGGATACAACAGGCCCTGCTAGCGGTTGGTCTTTCAAGATTCGAGGGCAGCGAATCTCTGCTACAGGGCAGCTTTTAGATAATCCTGGAACATTGGCTGACGAATCTGATCCAAAAATTAATTTTCCAATTTCGGCGGAAGAAAGTGTTGAACTTCAGGGATGTACTCCAGATATAGTTTATAACTATCGAGATGCCCAGTACCTTGTAGTATGGCGTGATGGGAGATATTATTTTGGAAGTGGGAATGATGATATATTCGGCCAAATAATAACGCAACAAGGTGAGCATTTCTTGCCTCATGATATAGAAATTTGTCTACAACATGATCGAAATGGGAAAGGTGGACAGAGGCAGAATGGAGCAACTGCAACTTATAACGATCAGAACAATGAATATTTGGTTGTTTGGCATGATGAGAGAAATGATCTAGACCGTAATGCAGAACCCATTGAATGCGACATCTATGGACAGATTATCTCGAATGATGGAAGGCTTGTCGATAATACTACGACGCAACTGGATGAATCTGATCCCACAATTAATTATTTGATCTGCAATGCAGAAAGCATACAATCGTGGCCGAAAGTGGCTTTCGATAAGAATAGATCAACATATCTTGTCGTATGGACAGACTGGAGAAACGATCCTGGTGACAAAAGCAATTCTGATATCTATGGCCAGTTTCTGTCGAGACAATGTGACCTTATAGATGAATTCACAACGCCTGAAGATGAATCAAATCCAAAAGTAAACTATATTTTTTCGAATGCGGAAAACAATCAAGGTACATGGAAGGATAGTTGGTGGGCTGAGGAATATGGCGGTATCAGCATAGATTATTCAACGAATGATTCACAATTTTTATTGGTTTGGGCAGATCAAAGGAATAAGAACACAAATGGTGTTGACATCTATGGACAGCTAGCAATGTCTCCAATTACACCAGTTACTATTGAACCGCACGTACTTGATAAAGTATTTCCTTGTCAAGAGTTTTGGGTAGATATTAAGCTTGGCTCAAATGCGCCAGTTGATGATTTGAAGATTGTCTCATTTGAAATGAACTATACAAATCCAGCTCTCATCGATTATGTAAATTATAAGATTGGCGAATGTATGGAGGGTGGAGAGGTCATTGTTGATGAAACAAACGGTAAAATAAGTGCTTCAGTTTATAAAACATCAGGTGGATTTTCTGGGCAGTGCGTGGTGTTACGCTTAAAGTTTAAAGTTGTGGATCTCATCAGCAAAAGTGATACCGTATGCTTTAGTTTTGGAAATGTACAAGCACATAATGTAAACGGTGATGAAATTATTTTATCACCGCAGACAAATTGCACAGAAATTGTGGCTGTAATAGTATGGCCGGGAGATGCCAATAACGATGGGGCAGTTTCTATCTTTGATATCAATTCCATTGTCGCAATTTATTGGGAAAAAACCGGCCCGGAGAGACCCAATGCTTCTATACAATGGAGTGATCAGCCTTGTGCGCCATGGACTCCATTAGCTGCCACCTATGCTGATTGTAATGGTGGCGGTAATGTTGATATATTTGATATAAATCCGGTCATTATCAATTTTGGCAAAAAACACACACTATTAAATACTTTTATGTCCATAGAAGAAGATGAATTGAACAAGTCTCTCGCTGAATCGCCCATATATTTTGATACGCGTGGGTGTGACACTGCTGATAGTATGTGGGTCGATATTAATGTAGGCTCGGAAAGTCAACCGGTACAAGATTTAAAGGTTGTATCTTTTGAGTTGACCTATTCACATACTGAGAATATTGACTTTATTTCTTATGAAATCGGGAATTTTCCTTCCGCAGCAGAGGCGATTGTTGTTGCAGATGATTCACTCGGGAAAATGAGCGCTTCTGTCTACAGAAGAAACGGCGGAGAGAGTGGCAGCGGTACTGCGCTTCGGTTAAAGTTTTGGTGCAAGGCAAAGGGCACATTAGTAAATTTTCATTTTGATGGTGTAGAAGCCAATAAAGCTAATGGTTATCCAATTGCATTAGCGCCACGAGATACATCAGTAATTTGTTCGGTTGATAAGATTTCAGGTCAGAGTCTACCTAAAGAATTTTCTTTGCTTGACAATTACCCAAATCCCTTTAATCCTATAACCACAATTCCGTTTCAACTACCAAAAAGTTCGAATATACAAATTAGCATTTTTAATTTGAAAGGTCAATTTGTTACCACTCTCTTCAAAGGTATAAAGGAGGCTGGTTTTCATTCTTTAGTATGGGACGCGGCTCAAAGTAATGCCGGGACATATTTTATTCACATGGTGGCTGATGATTTTGTCGAAACGAGAAAATGTACATTGTTAAAATAGTATCATATGACCATAGGAGAGCGTAACGCTATATAAATAATGGTTTTCAAGGCATGAAAATCCGGTTATCCGGCTAGCTCAGCAACTTACTCATACAGTGACTAGCAGTTTGTAAAAGTACGTTCGTCCAGAGATTCTATCCCTGGACGCATAATGTCACAGGACTTCAAGCCAGAACAAGGACTAAAAGTCCTAATCCATTTTGCGCCCAGGACTGGGAAATCCTGGGCGGACTTTTTCCTGAACTAACTGGATAATCGAAGCATGATGCAGAAAAGTTGAAAAAATTGGGGCTGTATTAAAAGCCTTTCAGAATAAGATAAAAAATGTTTGACATCCTGTAGCTATATCTATGCAGATCGTACAGCTACAGTCTCAGGCGGAATAAAATACAAGTACCAACATCATTCCTTATCCGCCTTCTTTGGCTGAGTCCAACCATAATGGCATATCCAATCGATAGGCTCTGGATTGCTGCGACAGGTAAACCTGTCAAGCGCCACGCTCAAACGTCCGAGTCTTTATATTTTCTTCAACTATCCCATCCATTTATGTTTAAGATGGCGTCAAATCGAAGCAAAAAGACTTCACAAGGGTCAAACAAACTAATTAAGCTCCAGTGGCTATAACAGCCGTTTAGCTAGCATAAATCATATGGTATACTTTGAAGATCTGGTTGTTTCGGTCAATGAACTCTTTTACCAACAGGATGATATCGAAGCCTTAAGGAAAGAGGTCATTACGCTTATCATTTTCGCTTTCCCAATTTATATTGAACGCCGGATGAATACGTCGCCTGTTTTTTCTCTTTATGCCTGCAATCCACCCCTGCACATATCGCCCATCGGCAGCACCGCAGAGCAGATCATCCTTATGCCGCTGACGGTCGCGCCATGCAGACTGTGACTACCTGAGTATCGGAATCTCCTGCGTCGTGTTAAAAGGCAGGTTGATCGGTCCAAACGGCGTCTTCAAATCGGTGTCGCCGGTGATGGTCGCCTGAACTGAATTGCCAGTGAGAATGGATCTGAGCGACCCGAGAGCGCCGGACAGGTCGAGCGACACCGGCAGCTTGATGTCGCCGCTCCCTTTTGCCGGCACCGACGCCAGATTTTGCGTCGTGCCCTTTATCAACGGGCTGCCGGCCAGGGCAATATCATAATTCAACTTGCCGATATCAAATCCGAATATATTGTTATTGACGAGATTGAGGCCGAGCTCCAGGTCAATGCCGGTGAGTCCCAATTTCTTCACCTGCAATCCGGAGAATTTTATTTCGGGAATGCGCACATTCGGCAAAGTGCCGCTTTTGTTGAAGGGAATATCAAAAGCCGACAGCAAACCGCCGGGGCGCAGGTTGCCGACGAGATCGTACGACAAGTTGTCAAGATTTTTCGTCTGGGTCATCAGCTCATACAGCTGTTTGAAATTGATAGTGACGGGTATGCTGATGCTCGAGCTTGCCGAGGCGGCGATGTCAAGCTGACGGGTTTCATCGGCGGATAGAAACTCTTTCCCTTCAATGGCGAACTGATAGGCATAGCCCTCAAGGCCGACGCCGAAGGCATTGGGATTGCTGACGAGCAGGCCAAAATCGAGCGTCACGTCTTCAAATGAAAAATCGGCAATGTTGACGCTTTCCACTTTGACATCCGGCGGCACGACGAGTTGTTGCAGCGTGGCGCAGCTCAAGAACAAGGCAAAGGTGCCAAAAACCAGAGCAAAAAATCGAATACGCATGGCTTTCCTCTCAAAAGGTTATTTGTTACTGATTTTTCGTCTATATATTTCTTGCAAATAGTATGCTAAATAATTAAACTGATGCATGAAAAAAATGACAGCATTTGCTGAAGCAAATTTAGAGAAAAGAGCGATGAATGACAAGATAAAACTGGCTGTCAGCAGGCGCCGTTTGAATGAGGAATCATGGGTGATTGGTCCGCTGCGCGCTGCCGGCGGTTGCATTGTCGAGGGATGGTGAATATGAAAATCATCGTGAACGGCGAGCAGATCGCCCAGGATATCATCGATCAGGAGATGCAAAAACAGCGGCGGCAAAATCCGCGCTTGAATGCTGAGCAGCTCACTTCTCTCGCCAAACAGAGTATTGTGGACTGGACGATCATCCGTCAGCACGCCAACCGGGCGATCGACGCTGTGCCGGCGGCGCTGGTCGACAATGAATATGCAAAAATGATCGATCAGCATGGCGATGAGAAGAAATTTTTAAAAAATTTTGATCTCGGGCCGAAAGATATTGCGCGAGTCAAAAAGGATATCGCCCAAAATATTAAAGTCAATCAGTTTCTGCGCGATTTGACGCGCGATATCGGTGAGCCTGCAGAGGATGAGATCGCGCGTTATTATGAAAAGCATGCCAAGGAATTCACTCTTGCGGAACAGATCCACGCGGCGCACATTGTCATGCGGCCCAACCCGGCACATCCGGCGACGGCCTATGACGAAATGAGAGAGATCCGTCAACTGGTGCTGGATGGAGCTGATTTCGCCAGCATCGCCGACGAGCACTCCTCCTGTCAGGACCAGGGCGGCGATCTTGGCTGGTTCTCGCCGGGTCATATGGTCGAGGCTTTTGATGCTGTGGTGTTCTCCATGAATGTCGGAGAGATCTCGCCGGTTTTCACCACTGAGTTTGGCTATCACATTGCGACTGTTTATGACAAGAAAGCCGCCGAGCTCAAACCGCTGCAGGATGTCAAGGCTGATATTATCGATCGCCTTAAGACCGATAGGGGTGATGATCTGATCGGTGAGTGGGTGGATGAGCAAAAGAAATCATCTGACATCCGCATTGAAGAAGAATGAAAAACTCCCCCCTCCATGCCCACGTGATCTATGAAACGATGGCCAGACTGGCGCTGCTGCCGATGCGGTTGGCCCCTGCCTTGAGCATCGCCACGGCTGTCCGATAGTCGCGGATGCCCCCCGCCGCTTTCACGCCAATACTCGGCCCGACAACGCGACGCAAGAGTTCAACATCCTGAATGGTTGCACCTGATTTATTGAATCCGGTGGACGTCTTGACAAAGTGCGCTCCTGCCTCTTTGCAGAGGACGCAGGCGGCGATTTTTTCTTCCTCGTTCAGCAGACAGGTCTCGAGAATAACTTTAACGAGAGCGTCGCCCGCAGCATCAACGACCTGCAAGACATCGTCGTAAACGGACGAATAATCTCTGTCCTTCAGATTGCCGATGTTCAACACCATATCAATCTCTGCGGCGCCGAGTGAGACCAGCTCTTCGGCCTCCAGCGCTTTCGTCTCGGCTGTGTTGGCGCCGAGCGGAAAGCCGACCACCGTACAAGTGAGCACATCGCAATCTTCCAAAAGCTCAACGCATAGCGGCACCCAGACCGGATTAACGCACACCGACGCAAAGTTGAACTGCTTTGCCTCCTGGCAGAGCTGCAAAATATTTGCCTGGGTCGCTTCCGGTTTGAGCAGCGTGTGATCGATAAAGCGCGCGATTGTTTCGCCATTCAATGATTCAATATCTGTCACAGGCGCTACCGTTCGAAATGCGAGCTCGGCCTGTGTCTGCGCAACAAGCTTTTCAAAATAGTGTTGAGACATCCCTTTCCACTTTCAATTTTCACATGTGATCGATACCATTTTCTTCGCACGCTTGTCATCTGCGTTTGATTTCGCCCATATTAGCAAAGCAGGGCATTCATTGGCATGCAGCAAAAATATCCATTCCTTTCTCAAAACACAACAGAAAAAATATCCATAACGGACAATTTCTCCTTTCAGGAAAAATATAACCACCGAGCACGCTGAAAAGCGCCGAGGAAAACGAGGTGCTTTGTTTCTACTGTGGTGACAGCATTTAAAGTGGTGCAAATCCTCTTCTCAACCATTTATTGCTTTGCTTCAATTTATTTCTCTGCATTACAAATCTACAACATTGTTTTTTTAGCAAAATTTTTGTACAACGATTATCTCGAAAGTTTTTATGCCGCGGCACATCCATTTATCTCTACGAACCTCTGCGGCTCTTCGCCTTTGCGTTTAGTTTTTCGTAATTGTTACGTTTTTTGGTTGCGGCCATAGGCTGCACCAAGTTGTTCTTGTGAGTCATTGCCAGAGACCAACGTTTTACGGCGATTGTCATTCAACTTTTGCTTTTTAAAACAAAAACTTTTCACTATTTTTCTGTATAGCATTGTTTAAATGTGATGATATGGCGAAACAGCAAAAATATATCCTTTTGGTTTCATCCACTCTGTGTCTGTTTTTCATCACCTGCAACGCACCTCGAAACAATCCACTGGACCCCATGAATAGCAGTCAAAAGTGGGCGTCTTTGACCGGGATTGTGCAGGTCGCTGACGCTACGGCGCAGAGACTGGCGAATGTGACGGTGATGTGGATGGATGATCTCTTGCGGACGACCGATGCGAACGGCCGCTACACCTTCGATCGGATACGCCCGGTGGACGGCTGGCTCTTTTTTCAAAAGGCGGGATTTGTTGCGGATTCGGTGTTCATCGCATGGGAGGGGCGTGAATCCGTGCAGCAGAATATGGCTCTTCGACGGGAGCCCGCTTTGAGCGGGTATGTTCAAACTGTGCGCGTACCTCCGGCAGCCATCGCCGGCGTTAAAGTGACGTGGCAACCCGCGCAACAGTATACTTTTACGGATGACGATGGATTTTATCATTTTGCCAAGCCACTGCAGTCAGATGGTCTGCTCATATTTGAAAAAGAGGGCTACCGACCAGTCGAAATTGCCGTCGTATGGCCCGCCGGCGAGAGTGTGACAAAAAACGCGTTTTTGAATGCGAATCCGCAACTGGAGGATTTTTCTCTGTTCAGTGTTGTCACAAATTACTATGAACCTCGGCCACCGACAAATGAGCTGGTCGCTCGCGCTCGCTTGGGAGACGCAGAGGGTGATATCGATTCAGTTTATATTGAATGCACCTCACTGGACATAAAGGCCTATCTTCAATACAATGTGCTGGAGAGAGTTTTCGAGCGTTCCTTTTCCGCAGCGGACCTGGAATTGATGTCGCTGCGTCAGCTGGTCGGGTATGAGTTCAATCTTTGCGTCATTGATCGATTTGAATATAAATTTACGCTTGCTCAGGAACATCTGGCGCGCGTGATCAGCGATGAGATCGAGATAGACTCGCCGAACAATAGCGAGTCCGTCGATGAGTATGTGACGCTCAAATGGTTTCATTTTGATCCGGGTTTTAAATTCACTTTTCACGTCAAAATAAACACGGACGATGATTTTACGCCGGACCTCGTCTGGGAGCAGAGCGGCATTGCCGCGGACAGTAATTCGGTCGTCGCACATGTCCCTCTGCCAACAGATTATGTATGGGAAATCTGGTGCGTCGATGAATTTGAAAATCGGGCGCGCTCAAAACAGGGATCATTCAGGGTGATAAAAAGTGGCAGAAGAAATTAAAATCAAAAATCTGGAGAATCTGCGGCAGGAGCAATTTGATGTCTTGCTGCATATCAGCAGATTGCTGAATGCCGCTGCTTTGCACGAAAACCTGGTGGCGGATGCGCTTGATCTGGCAATACGCGTGCTAAAGGCGGAGCGCGGTCTTTTTGCCAAACGAGAACGAGCAAACGATTTTAATATCATTGCTGCGCGCAATATTGACAAGCAGGACATTTCAGATCTGACGGTGTTTTCTTCCGGCATACTCAACCGCGTCATGGATACCCAAAAACCGTGTCTCTATCACGATATCCCGAGCGATCCAACTGTTTCGCAATTTCAGAGCATTCAGATTCACAATATAAAGTCGGTCATTGGCGTGCCGATTTTTTTGCATGGCGCTGTGTGGGGCGTCATTCTCATCGATAGTCGCGGCAATCGCGCCGGCTTTACCCAGGAGAACCTGCAGTTTCTTGAATTTTTTTCCAATCTCGTATCCCTCGCGCTTGATAAAATTATCACCATGGAGTCTCTGGCGGATGAAAACCAGATTCTTCGCAATCAGCTGGAAATGCGACGCGCGATTCCGGATATGATCGGCGAGAGCCCTGCCATGCAGCGCGTGGCGGATCTCATTCATCGGGTCGCAAAAACCGATGCCACTGTGCTGCTTTTGGGAGAGAGCGGCACAGGCAAGGACCTGGCGGCGCAGGCCATTCACAAGTTGAGCGGCCGCAAAGACAAACCGTTCATCGCGCAGTTTTGCGGCTCTATTCCCGACACCCTGCTGGAGAGCGAATTGTTTGGCTATAAGAAAGGGGCTTTTTCTGGCGCGGCGTCGGACAAAAAAGGCCTTTTTGAGATCGCTTCTGGTGGAACTTTCTTTTTGGATGAAATCGGCGATGTCTCGGCCGCAACGCAGGCAAAACTGTTGCGGGTTCTACAAAGTCAGGAGATCATCCGCCTGGGCGATACGCAGGTCAAGACCGTCGATGTTCGCGTCATCGCTGCGACGAACCATAATCTCAAACAACTGGTCGCCGAGGGAGGCTTTCGCGAGGATTTGTACTATCGGCTCAATGTGTTTCCAATCACTCTGCCGCCACTTCGCGAACGTCGATCGGATATCGTTCTGTTGGCACAACACTTTATAAAAAAACAAAACAGCAAAGCAACCATTCCCCCGGTCACCATGAACAAATTGATAGAGTTTGACTGGCCGGGAAATGTACGCCAGCTGGAAAACGTCCTGCAGCGCGCCCTCATTTTATGCGATGGTGCAACGCTGGAACCGGACTATATTTTTCTCGAAGAAGAAAGCAAAAACCGCTCCTTTCATGGTACGCTCAGAGATATCGAGCGGGAGGTGCTGTTGAGCCGGCTGAATGAATTCGATAATAATCGCACGCGAACGGCGCACTCGCTCGGCGTCTCGGTGCGCTGGGTGCAGCTGAAATTGAAAGAAATCAACAATCAGGAATAATCGGGCAGCACAATGATGGGAGGAGACCACGACACTATTCTATTTGATAAATTTGAAATCCTCGAGTGTTTGAAAAAGGATTTCGGCGTCGGAGTCTATATTGCGAACCATATTTATCTCGGCAAGCGCATTCTCCTCAAGACGCTGGATCGAGAGCACATTCCGGATCCGGCGATGCTCTCTCGTTTCCAGCGCGAAGCCAAAACGCTGGCGCAGCTGAATCATCCCAATATCATCAATGTGCTCGATTTTGGCACGCAGGATCAGTTCTTTTACATATCGTTCGAGTATTTCAAAAGCCGCACCCTTCGACAGGTTATTCAATCTGGCGAGCTGACCGAGGCGCAAAAACGCGATGTGCTCGTGCAACTTTTTCACGGCCTCGACTATGCGCATGAGCGCCAGATCATTCATCGCGATATCAAGCCGGAAAATGTGCTGCTCGACGAGAACAACCGGCTTAAAATCGCCGATTTCGGCCTGGCACATGTTCGCGGGGAGGAGTCGTTCACTCAGCAGGCGTCGATTGTCGGGACTCCCTGCTATATGTCACCGGAGCAGATCAGAGGCGAGGATTTGACCGTGCAGAGCGACCTGTTCTCGGCGGGCGTTGTCGCCTATGAGCTGTTCAGCGGCATCAATCCGTTCCTCGGTGCTGATGTCGGCGCCACCTTGAATAACATACTATCACGAACCATCACGGTTGCAGAAAATATCCGCAACCCCGACGTGCGCGCCGTCATTGACGGCCTGTTGCAGAAAAATGTCAACGAGCGGTTGCGCTCGGCCAGACAGGCTTTGCACGTCCTCGGCGATGTGGACGAGCCGGCTGCACCGCGCAGGATGCGTGCGCGCGCTGAAAAGCCTCGTCGATCGTTCAGAGTGGTCGGCGGATTGGTGGTGTTCGCTGTGGTCGCCGCTGCAATTCTATGGCTGCAGAACTGGCAAAAAATGCAGCACATTGCGACCGCAAATCAACAATCCATGCGACCAGATTCCATCACAAGCGCCATTGCACCCGACAGCCTCCTCGGCAGCGAGCCCATTCGCCTGGAGCAGAAAGAGCCCATCGTCGCCGAGAGCACCAGGGAGCAGCCGGAGCGCCTGATGCCACAACTCGAAAAAAGTCCGGGTCGATTGTTCGTCGAATGTCAACCGTGGGCGCATATTTATATCGACTCGCAATTCATCGATACCACGCCCCTGGAGGACGCTATACCCGTGCGGCCGGGAGATCACGACGTTCAGCTCAAGCATCCGAATTTTCCCACTTATGTGCAAAATATTCGCGTTGAGGCTGAAAAAGAATACCATCTGGCGGTGACGTTGTGCAGTTACCTGGCGTGCAACATTTATCCGTGGGGCGATGTCTATCTGAATGGTGAACTGCTAGGCCAAACCCCCTTTGATATTCTTCCGGCTATTCCGCCTGGTCAGCATGTATTAACTGTTAAAAATCAAGAGTATGGGAGCATTGTCCGGGAGTTTGTGGTGGCGCCCGGAGACACATTCAACTTTTCGCTGAATTTCGAAGAGAATATGAGGGGGCTGAAACAAAGATGACGAAACAGGTATGGTATTTGCGTAATTATCTCTAATCAGCAAGATTGGTAAGTGTGAGTCATGAGATCATATTTTTTAAAAATTTCATTGTTCCTCTCTATTTTGCCCTGCATTGCTTACGCCAAAGGTCAGCGATGGCAGATTTACGATACAATGCCGTATCCGGTTGCGGGCGCACAGGTTGTCGTTCACGAAGATAAAATTTATATTTTCGGCGGCTATGAGGAGTTGAATGGACCCCCGACTGATATGATTCAGGTCTATGATCCGTCCGCCTGCCTGGAGGAGCGCTGGCGGGTGGGCGGCGCCATGCAGATAGCGCGAGCCAATTTTGTCGCGCGCATCTATAAAGATACCGTTTATATCGTCGGCGGCACCACCGGCTATAAAAAGGAGAATGTGCCATCGATGGAAGTATGGCGCTTTGATAATACCGGGAAAAGCCTGCCGGACGATTGGGCGCTGAACAGAATCGGTTCTACCGGCGAAATCTGGCGTGACTATTTCATCATCATAGGGGGATACACCAATTCACGACCTGAGTATAATTTTGGCTATCTCGCCGCCTACCACCTGGGCTCAGACGTGAGCATTGGCCAGATTCCAGGATTCTCCGGCCTGGAACCTTACAATCAGGCATCTGCTTTGTTGGGGGATGTCATATTTATATTCGGCGGCGTCCGTTCAGGAATATCGAATCGAATTTATCGCATTGACCTGGAGGTACTGGATTGGCAACATGATCCTCCGATTGCAGGCGGGATTCCCCGTCTGCACCCGGATCTGCCGTTTCCCCGTTCCGCCATGGCGACGATCGTGACAGAGCCCGACACCGTCTGGCTGATTGGCGGCTATAACGAAGATCAACGCGCGCTTGCGTCAACCAGCAAATTTGTCATTACGAAGCATGGCTATGGGCACAAAGAGGGGCCGCCTCTCAATGAGGCGCGCAAGGAGTTGATGGCTGCTCAAATCGATACGGTCATGTATGTATTCGGTGGCACGGGCGAGCATGACCAGGTGGTTGAAAGCGTCGAGGCGCTGATCGATACGGTCATCTTTGATCCATGCGAGAATTCTGCGGTGAAGAAGAATGACGATGCTGAATTCGCCTATACACTGCGGCGGAATTATCCGAATCCCTTTAACGCTTCGACCACCATTGAAATTGAACTGACGGCAACGAGTCAGATTCGCCTGGAGATCTGTTCGTCACTGGGTCGTTTGATCAAAACTCTGGTTCAGGACGAGTTGTCACCTGGGCACTATCGCTATATCTGGGATGGGACGTCTGATCAAGGAATGCATGTGACAAGTGGAGTATATTTGTGCAAATTGATAACAGCGACCGAAGAACATTCATGCAAGATGCTGCTGGTCAAATGAAGATCGTTTTGGCAATATCTCTGCTTTGCTTTTTTCCAGCTGGTCTGTCGGGACAAGAGGCTGCTGCCGATCTGACGAGTCTACAGCAGGCATTCCAGTCATTTGATTATGATAGCGTCATCGACCTGGCGGCACAAGCGCTCCGGCAGCCGCAGCGCTTTACGCCAGAGCAGCTGATCAGCATCCACGAGATGAAAGCTGTCTCTCATTATGCCAAAGCCGAGATGTCGCAAGCACGGGACAGCTTTGTCGCTATTCTCAAGATCGATTCGCTCTATGCGCCGGATCCCGTCAAGACATCGCCAAAAATCATCGCATTTTTCAATTCTCTCAAGCAAGAGTCTGAATACAGAACCACCGAGCATCAACAACCGCCGCCGGAAAAGATTGTCATTCATGATACTGTCATGGTCGTCCAGCAGACATTGGGCGCTTATAAAATGAGCGTACCGGTCTCGCTGGTGTTCCCGGGCGCCGGCCATCTGCTCATGGGGGAGACCGGGAGGGGAGCGGTGCTGCTGGCCTTGAGCACGGCGACGCTGGCAACGGCGATCTATTACAGCTATGAATCGCGACAAAAAGAAGACGACTATATGAACGCGCTCGACGATGCAGCCATTCGCTCTACTTATAATGCCTACAACTCGGCGTACAGGACACGAAATGCCTTGTGGGCAGCGTATGCGGCCGTGTGGATCTTTAGTCAGACGGACTTGCTTTTATTTCATGAAAGGCGACAAAACATCACATTGTCTCTGGCGCCCTCTTGCAGCGAGCTGTCTCCAATGCTGTCTTTCACTGTTCAATTCTGACCTGCCTCATCTCACTTCCAGCAGTAATACTTTTCCTGTAAAATCTTGCATGACAATCGCTGATGATATGAATGACTGCGAAAAAATGTTCTAACTACGAATATTATGCAATCTTGTGATGTCCAAATTGCGGGGATTTTGCTGCAAAGATGGGATTTTTCCTAGCTATCTCTATAAAAAACAACCTATAATTTTTATTCCTCCCCTGGCATCAAACTTGATATCGTGCAAAATGTCTTTTCTTCATCACAAACATAAGGGAGGTGCCATATGAAATGGGTTACGGTTTTTTTGTTTTTCTTCGCATCGCTTGAGCTTGCCGCCATTGACAAATCCACTTTTGACATCCAGCTTCCGCAATCGCTCGCCAAATCAGGCGGCGCCGATAATCATTTTGGCGGCAAAACGGTGAGCAACGATGTCCTTTCCTACAGTATGCTGATCGGCGGTTATTTCACTCTGGGCACGACCGCGGGCGCTTCCGCCAGCCCGTTCGATGACAAGTGCGATTTGTCCTTTGGCCACCCCTATGCGCTCACCTCTTTCCCCTTTTTCTCGCTCGACGGCATGTGGAGCAAACTTGATGTCATAGCAGACTGGTCAGAGTTGATCCCGATTCAGGATGGTGAAATGCTTGCTGTGCAAACAGTCGTCAATGATAAAGTATCGATCCTTTTTTCCTGTGAAGCGCTCAATGATGGTGCATCCGTTCGCCTGTCAATGACGGTTCGAAACACGGATGCCAATGCGCATGCCATCGGCATGGGATTGATGTTCGATCCGGCGCTGGGACAGTGGGGTGATGGATGTTTGAGATTCAATGATCGGTTCATCACTGATGCTGAAGAGTATAGCAATGAGGACATTCCATCCGTTTTCGAACTGTGGGAGCGCCTGCAGCAGCCGTTCGGCATGGGCCTCTCTGTCGAGTTTACCGATCATATGCCGAACAAGCTGATCGTCGCCAATTGGCCGGAGCTTTACAACGACCTCGGTCCGCATGGTCTGCCTGCTCATTCACGCGCACTCTATGACCTCTGCTTAAAAATGCTCTGGGATGAACGCGAGCTCCCCCCGAACGGCGAATGTACTTTTCAGCTGTCGCTCGACCTTCTGCAACCGGATTTTTCATCGCAGGTTTTTCTGCGCTGGGATATGCCATCCGCCCTGTCGCTCGAAAATAACATCCTCTTTCCCCGTCATCTCAATACGACCGTGCGCCTGATGAACACGTCTGCGCAAAAGCTGCATAACATTGACATTGACATCACCTGCCCGGAGGATGTCACCGGCACAGGCGGCATCGATCAAATGGATGTTGCGGCACAAGAGAGCGCCTATGGAACAATCACCATATCCACGCAGGATCACTATGAAGACATCATCACCTCAACAGCATTGACGTGCCGCAGCAATGGCACAATCCTTGATCAGATGACGCGCAAGATTTACATTCCGGCAACGCCGGTGTCGGATCACGGCTTGATCGTCGCAATCGATTCGCTCATCGCCCAAAATTATCCCGGACTCGGTCTCGTTTTCACGGTTGAAAAAGAAGAGACCGGACAGCGAGTATTGGCGCTTGAACGCAACAATGTTTTGCTCTACGAGAATGAGGAGTGCATTCGAGATTTTTCCATGGGCAAATTTGGCGGTGGGTCAAGCCTCGTCGATGTCTGTTTTGTCCTTGATTGCTCGGGCAGCATGGGCGATAATATCGCAGCGGTGCGCAATAATCTCGGCGAATTTGCCGACAGTTTGCGCGCGCGCGGTTTTGATTTTCGCGTCGCGGTCGTGACGTTCAGCACGACGGTTGATGATGTGTGGGATTTTACCGATGATATCGAGTTAACGAAAGCGCGACTGGCGGGCGTTAACCTGTGGGGTGGAATAGAAGATTCTCCTTCAGCGCTGTACAGAGCGAGTGAGCTGTCGTGGCGCCCGGGCAGCAGACGGACGATCATCTGGATAACGGACGAACCATATCCGGAACACAATTACACACAAGAACAGATCGTCAATCGTATGCTGGCGCTGGATATTAAAGTGCACGGCGTTGGGCTTTTAACTCTGCAAACCGACTGGTTCAATCCCATCCTCTTGCCGACCGGGGGTACATTTTACGATATTTTCGGCAATTTTCGCGACGTGTTGATTGATGTGTCGCGCATGGAATCGCAGGATCACTACCTCCTCACATTTCAGCTCACCGGTACGGCGCCGCATGATATTCGCCTAAAGGTCCATTATGCCGGTCTTGGCGGCGAGACGCATATTGTCGTCAACGGCAGCGACGCCGGCTTGGCAAAAGGTTTAGTCTGCTATCCCAATCCTTTTAATCCTGTTGTCAAAATTCTGGTTGACGCCTTTGACGGATCCGGCGACGTGGAGATTTTCAATATGCTGGGACAACGTGTTCGCCACTACGCTCTTGCACCTCAGCAGCCTGCGGAAATCGTGTGGAACGCGCACGATGACCGGGGTCTGCCGGTCAGTTCCGGTTTTTATCTCGTCACATTGTCCATTCATGGCAACGATGGACGCCTGAGAAATGAAACCCAAAAAGTATTATACTTGCGATAGAGGGAGGTGCATGATGAAACGAATAACATTGTTATTGTCGCTCCTGGCATTATCGACAATGCCGTTGCCGGCCGATGGCTTGTTGATGCCCACAGACGAGAGTTATCCCAAAGATTTACTGCGCAACCGACTGACGCACGTCACGGTGAAAATAAATGGTCTCATTGCCGAGACGGAAGTCTATCAGGAATTTGACAATGAGTGGGACCATGCCGTGGATGCTGTCTACTCATTTCCGCTGCCGCCGGATGCCCGCGCGACGCAGTTTCTCTATTGGGCAGATGACAAAGTTTTCAAGGCAGTTCTCAAGGTGCGCGAGCAGGCGATAAATCCCGGCACCGGTGAGGGCGGGATCGTCGCCCAGGTGAACGAATACATCGGACGCAACGGAATTAAAGTCGCTTTGAAAAACATACCCGCCGGCGCCCTGCAAAGAGTGAAACTCTATTATGTCAGTCAATGTGATTTTTATGCCGGTGAGACGTCCTATTCTTTCCCGCTTGAGACCGGTGACTTTGTCACGTTTCCACTGGATCATCTGCAATTCTCCATATTGGTCAACAGCACGTCGCCTATCAAAAGCTTTGAGTGTCCTTCACACCCGGAAATGATACTGTTAAAAAATGATCCCCATCATCTCCATGTTGAAATAATGCGGTCAAAGGCATTTGTCGCCAGAAATTTTGAATTCATATTTCATACCGAGCAGGATGAGATGGGGGTGGATTTTTATTCGGTGGCCAATGATTCGATGGATGGACATTTTGTCTTGCACGTTCGGCCGCAAAACGAGGCAGCTGCAACGGATGTCTTTCGGCGCCGCATCATTTTTGCCATCAGTAACTCCAGCACAATGTTTGGCTATAAATTGGACCAATCGGTCAAAGCCATCAAATCATCGCTGCGGCAACTCTCAGAAGCGGATATCTTTAATATCGTGCTTTACAATTCATCTGTGATTTTATGGAAGCCGACGCCGGTCAATGCCAGTAGCGTCAACATTGTAGCAGCAGAGGCTTTTCTGGACGGCATTTCATCAGCGTGGGGATCGCGCATGGACTGGGCACTGGAACAGGCCATAGCGCAGATAACGGACGAAACATACCTGAACTCGATCAT
>JAFGJB010000181.1 GCA_016929295.1 Candidatus Zhuqueibacterota bacterium
CCTGGCGATCGCCTGGCAAAACGTAGGGTACAATCAGCCGCCACATCCCAGTTTTTATCTGGGTGAAGGCATGACGCTGCCTGTGCCCCAGCCGGATATTGTTCTGGATGGAAGCGCCAGCGGTTCGAGCAGCGGTTCGAGCAGCGGCGGTATCGTGTCAATAGAAGCGGAAGATGGCACATTAGGTGACCGTTGGAATATCGGTTATCATACCGGCGCTTCCAACGGCGCTTTTATTGAGATTGATCCTTCGTATAACAACGGCACAAGTTCTCCCGAATGCACATCGGCGGAGTGTGTTGCGAGTTATAGTTTTGATATCTCGTCAAGCGGAAACCACAGGTTCTGGTTCCGGATAGTATCCGAGAACGGTAGTGATGACTCCTTCTTCTGGCGCATCGACGACGGAAGCTGGAATCTTGAAAACAATCGTTGGGGTTTTGGAAACTGGTACTTGACGGACAATTCGCAGGTGGACAGTCTCAATGCGGGCAGTCATGTTCTGGAAATCAGCTATCGCGAAAATGGAACCCGTTTGGACAAATTTGTCATTCAGCTAGACAGCGCACCGATGCCGTGTGGCGATAATTCTATTAATAACGCCGTCAGCATTAACATCACTGGACTGAAAAAGATATTCAACCGTGCCAGCGGAAAGTGTTTGGACGCAGGTGGCAATTATGACGGAGCAAATATCCAAATCTGGCGTTATTGGGGCGGTTCGAATCAGAAGTGGTCCGTCGCGGATGTCGCTGGAGGCATGTACAGCATCCGCAGCACTATGACTGGGTCCCGTTCTCTTGATTGCGCCGGCTTGGGCATCAGCAACGGCACGAACGTGCAGCTCTATAGTTATTGGGGCGGCGCCAACCAGATTTTCGCCGCTTACTACGTCAGCAGCGACTACTATCGCATTTCACCAGCTCATGCTCTCGGTCAATGCTTGGACGCATGGGGCACGTCAAACGGATCTAATGTTGGAACCTGGAGCTACTGGGGTGGCACGAATCAGCAATGGTCGTTTTCGGCTCCATGAGAGTTCCGCAAAATTTAAACACGGTGTGTTGATGGGCGCGGATGATGGTCGAGCCGATCATGGCTTACTCACACTGTCGGGGAGTTCGGAGGGTTTTACGATTAGCCGCTGGGCCTAGACGTCGATCTAGGCCCAGCGGGAGGGTTGGTGCCTGGTGTTTTTCCAATCGTCGAAGCGTTCGGAGGGGTCGCGCCAGGATATTCCGGCGCGATAGCGATAGAGTACGGCCTTGACAAAGAGCCAGTTGTCTTTGGCCGTGACACCGGCCGAGCCTTCGCGTCCAAGCAGCAACGGTTCGATGGCGGCCCATTGATCATCACGCAGAGCATAACGGCGAGTCGGCATGAGCAGCAAGAATCCTCTTCAGCAAGAGTTGGGAGTTGGAACAAGAGCAAGCTGCGAAGGATTTTCGGATGGATAGAAGTGAACAATGAGACAATATAAAATCAACAAGCAAATGACCCGGATATGTCAGCATATCATGCTTGGCTGTGTATACATATATATCGCAATCACACTATTAACCAGCGGCGTTTCAGCAGCGTCAGAAAATTCGACAGAGCAAAGGCGATTTCCCATGCTGTTTAATATGGTGCATCATAATCCCGGAGAACCTTCGTTTGTAACCTGTTTCGATGAACCCGGATATTTAAAACAGCTCGGATACAATGGACAAATCCCCAAGTTAAGCGTCCAGTGCGGTTTAAACTATGATCAAGCTTTTCCCGGAGTGCTCGTAGAACCAAGCGAAGAACGCATGTGGATCGAGCGGCATGCCCACAGCGTTCGCCTGGAGATCGACAATGCCCGCAAACAAGGCATGCCCCTCTATCCATTCACCGATGTTCTGGTCATCCCTAAATCGCTCTGGGAGAAATATGGCGATGAGATGAAGGTTGACGGCAATTTTTCGATTCGTTCGGAGACGGCGCAGAATGTAATGCGCGCGCAAGTAGAGGAGTTGTTCCGCCGCTACCCGAATCTAGATGGAATCACAGTGCGGCATGGCGAAACATATTTGCATGACACTCCGCATCATCGTGGGACTTCACCCGTGCGGTCGCCTGAGGAACATACTATTCTGATCAATCTGCTCCGGGAGGAGGTCTGTGTAAAACGAAACAGAACATTGATCTATCGCACCTGGGATTTTGGCAAAATGCACACCAATGTAGATTACTATACCAGGGCTACTGATCCGGTTGAACCGCATCCGAAACTGATTTTTTCGATCAAGCATGTAAATGCCGACTTTATCCGAGCTTTGCCTTTTAATACGACATTGGGCAAAGGCATGCATCAGCAAATCGTGGAAGTATCCGTGAATCAGGCTGGTTTGTATGGGCGTTGCTCGCACCCATATTACATCGGCCAAGGCGTCATCGAAGGCTGGCGGGAGATGGAGCAACGCAAAGGCCTGCGTGATCTGCTCAACGACGAAAAGATCCGGGGCGTCTGGATCTGGTGTTGGGGAGACGGATGGGCTGGTCCGTATTTTGACAATGAGCTGTGGAATAATATTAACGAATACGTGATGCGTCGCTGGTCTGAGAATCCGACTCATTCGGAGGAGATTTACTTCAACGAGTTCGCAACCATGACGCTTGGTTTGCATGAAGGCAATTTAAGGGATTTCCGCAAGTTAATGATGCTGGCAACGGATGCGACTTTTTTAGGACAGCAAAGTCTAATTTCTCGCGTTTCTGATTGGTGGTGTCGTGATCATTATCTGACTGCGGTGAATGTCGATGGACAAGTGAAAGCCGGCAAGGTGGATGAATGCATTGCTGAAAAGGAAAAAGCCGTAGAGATGTGGAAAGAGGCGGAAGAACTTGCCGCTCAAATAACATTGAAAGATCCACGCGGCACCGAGTTCATGCGGGTATCTACGACCTATGGGCGGATTAAGTATCAGGTGATCGAGCAATTGTGGCGCATCCAATTGTTACTGGCAGAGGAGCGGATCAACGGTGAACCACTGAATCAAAAGGCTGCTAAGACAGCGGTGGCCGCTTACGAAAAATCTTATAAAGAGTGGCGTCAATTAAAACGCGATAATCCTTGTTGTCCGACTCTTTACGTTGATCACGAAAGCGTGCATTGCGGGCCTCCTTTTCAAGAAATACTGATCCCTTTGAAAAAACGTCTTGGTATTTAAGGGTAAAGGAGGAAGAGAGATAGCATGGAAAATTTCTTTGATAAATGAAACATTACTGTAGTTAGGCAAGGATTTAGCATGTTTTCAAAAACTGTGTCGTATTTTCTTGTCGGGATTTTGTGCGGGGCTTTGGTCGCGACGGCTGTGTTCGCCGGAGTGAGATCCGGCAAGGCCGGCGGTCAGACGCAGACCGTCATCAAACTAGGCCACAGCTTGGACGTGAACCATCCGGTGCATCAGGCGTTGCTGGAAATGCAAAAAGAGCTGGCA
>JAFGJB010000182.1 GCA_016929295.1 Candidatus Zhuqueibacterota bacterium
AGACCTTTTGAATCCTCCCGTCCTGCTCGGGCCACCGGCGCGGCGCTCAGGTTGCGTCCCGCAGAGCCCTATCCTCCGCCCGGAGCAAGACAAGCATCGCGCCAGCAGAAAGGAAAAACAACCCCATTCCGATCAAGGCCTGTTCCGAAGGGTCGATCAAAATCAAAAGTGCGAAATTTTTGTTGCACTACCACATCATTTATTAAAAGAAAAATTACATTCCTTCATCTTCACACCTTTAAGATCATCCTTAATTGCCAATATTAGATTTTTTATTTTTAACCATTGCTCTCTATGTTCAATTATATTATGTGCATCATATTCCAGCCATTCCTTCTTTTCTTCTTCAGTGAGATTATTTTCATAAATATCATACGTAGCCTCCATAAATATTAAATCATCGTCCAAGCGACAATATATAGTTGCATAGCTTGCATCTAATCCAACTTTAGAAACATTTATCTTTATTCCATTATTCTCTGCTTCTGTTTTAATAGCAGAAATCTTATCCATTAATTTTTTTATATCATTATGATCAATTTTACTGTAATAAAACGGGGGGCCCCCATCTTTTTGGCTATCAGACCAAATTACTGATCCATCATCCCATATTGCGATTATAACATTTCTTTCAATATAAGAATGCATATTATACGTATTAAAAATTAAAATATCGGCCTCACGATTTATATCAATATCACCAGAAGAAGATGTAATCTTATCTATATATTCAGGCGATAGGTCATCCAAAAATTTTTTTTCATTCTTTGTACAAGAACAAAAAATAATCAATAATATAAGTAATATACACCTATGCAATATATTATACATTATAATATCTCCTCTCCGATTAGAGTCTTGGGTTACAATGATAATATGGACTCATTTCAAACTTTATTCTAGTGATTTCAGTTGAAACAGCACCGTAACAGTCATTCCTTTCATCAAAGGTTCCATATTTTGTACATTCGTTATATAGTTTAGATTCTAAGCATTTTATTTCTTCCCTAAATGCATCGCATTCTTCTTTCTCGCGTTCTGGTTTGGTTAGATTATGACTACCAACTGTTACTCTATCCGAATTCTTTGGGCATGGCAAAATAACATCGTGGTGTTCATCCTCATGTTTTTTAACACATGCATTTTTCTCATCGTTGCCAGGACCGCTTTCTTGGCCAGAAGGTGGAAATACACAAGACACCTTCCTTCCCTCGCAACATATGACTAAACCTATAGCTTTTTCTTTTTTATGTAGATCATTTGCAGCGGCCCACTTACAACATTCTTCATCTGACTTATCACATAGGCCATAAGTATCTAGATTATGAATTGGATTACTATCTACATATGCATATAAATTTATACCTCCAAAATAACCGATTGAATCCCTTGCGATGAAACGTCCCAAGGATACATCATAGTATCGGTTCTTGTAGTACATCATTTCGGTTTCTGGGTCTAGGCGCTGGCCGGTGTAGGCGTAGTCGATGTTGTAGGCGGAACTGGAAATAACGTTGCTGCTGGAGTCGTAGATCGTCCGATCGCCGTATGGAGCATACTGGTAGCGCTCTTGAAGCGTGCCGGACTCATCAGTCACGGCGAACACGCTATAGAGCGTGTTCGAGCAGTGGAACAGCCGTTGCGTGCCGCTGCCGTCGTTCAGGCTCGAGACGCTGATCGTGGCGCTGCCGGTCCAACGGTCGTCCTGCGTCCAGATTTCATCCAGGTATGTTCCACCCCACACGTACTGCCGCTGAAGCCGCTGCAGATTAGCCTCGTCATAATAGTACGTGCATTCTTCCAGCGCGCGCCAACCGCTGTAGTAATAAAATTTCCCCTCGCTGCCGACCCAGTCCCACTTGCTGATACGCCGACTATCCGCATCGTAGATGCAGGTGATCAGGTATTGCGAATCGCTTTTGCGCATCACGAAGCCCAGCCGGCCAAACGGATCCCATCCATAGGTGTTGGTTCCGTCGTCGGTCAAATTACCGTTCGCGTCGTACGTCAGCGAGGTTCCATTGTTGTTCACAATTTCATTGAAATCCGAGTGCGTCCGCGTCTGCGCGGTCGAGGAGTTTTTCCACACCGAAGACCAGTTGCCCAAGCCATCCAGATCCCAGTCCTCGTAGTAGTTTACGGTGGACATCGAGTCGCGGTCGCCGTCGCTGAATGTGCCGCGTTCGAACGCGCGGCTGCCGGCGCTCTGTGTGCCGGTGCTAGTCGACGTCAGACGGTAAGCGGAGTCATACTGGTACATCTCGCTGTTGCTCGTATCGTGCGTTTTATACTCAATGAGCTTGTTATCCCTGCGGTCGTAAAGGGGATTGCCGCTCGAATCCTGCTGCTCGAAACCGACGACCAGCGTGTCGTTGCCATAACTCGTGTCGGTTCCAGTAAACTTCTCCCAACGGTGGTTCAAAATCCGCCGCATTCCGTCGAAACCGACATCAGCGTTCGCGCTGCTGACTTGTCCCAGGTGCGTGAGCCGCGTTAAGTTTTGATAGGTCAACGTAGCGACGCGTCCCGCGCCGATGTATTGATACTTGCCGATATCGCTTGATTGACCATTATCCCTTTTGCGCGTCAACCGGTCAAGCTTATCGTAATAATTATCGACGCGCCGCCCGTCGGCATACACCAGCGACGACGGTTGGCTCACGCTGCCGTATGCCGCATCGTAGTAGCTCGTTGTGTATCGCACTCCGCTGGAGCCGAACATGCCGACCGATTGCCATTCCTCCACAAGGCGGCTGAGCGAGTCGTAATCGAATCCGCAGGTCACATCGTTGGCCTCGCTGCCGGTGTCCGGATCGTCGCTGGCGTCGAAGGTCCAAGTTTTGCGCCCTAGTCCGTCGTATTGGAATTTCTGCTGCAACGAGCCGACATAACCGCTCGCAACAGTCGTCACGTCGACCTGCTTGCGGCGCGAGAGGCCGTTGTAATCATATTCCAAAACGTTGCCCGCCTCGTCGGTGCGCTCTGTCACGTTGCCGTCCTTGTCATACTCCAGCATGATGGCCGTGCCGTAGGCTTCCGTATTGACGATGCTGGCGCCGCCGCGCAGGCTGACGTTGAAATACACCGTGTCACCGCTGGGGACGGCTAGCGTAGTGCCGCTGACATAGAGTCCCTTGCGTTCGACGAGTACTCGGTTTTGGTTGTCGTAAATATAGGCCGTCACGTTGCCGTTGTCATCGCGCAGACCCACAAGCTGCGAATTGTCATCATAAGCTCTGTATTCATTGATTCTCCCGTCGCCACCGCCCTGGTCCGTGTCGCAGAAGGCGTCGGGATCGCTCTTCACGCCATAAATGTCAGCGGCGATATACACGCCCTCGCCCGTCTCGGTGAGCAATCTCTCGGATTCAACAACTCGGGAAAGGCCGTCGTAATAGGTCCGCGTCACGTTGCCATGGCCGTTGATCTCGACGGACGCCGAAGAGCCCAGCCCGCGCCGGTTGATGTCGGCGCATCCGTTCAACGGCGTTACGCTGATGTTGTCCACATAAAAGTATGGCGATCCGGTGGGACTCTGGTCCATCCCGATCTCCAGCAGCTGATCCTCGTCCGTTCCGGCCGTCACAATGTACTCATAGTAATCCGATCCTAAATCGGTGCAATCCGTCTCAGACGGCGCAGCCTCGCCAAGCCCCACGATCAACGAGCCGTCCATGCCCATGAGATCCGTCTCCAATACGACGCTGTACGTCATGCCCGGCGCCAGGTCGCTCAGTTCCTGACTCAATGTCTCTTCCGTACCGACTTCACTCACGACTGCCAAAACAGCATAATTGCTATATGGAACGATACAATAGTGACTCCATCCGTCTCCCAGCGTCCAATCAGTCGTACTACTCTCAAAACTTCCGTTCGACACGATGTCGTCCGCCTCCTCTGTCGGACCGTTGGCGTCGGCGCGCGCGACCAAATTGCCGCGCGAATCATAACGTATGTACGTCGCCTCGCCCAGATTGTCCACCGTCAGCGTCAGCCGGTCCAGCGCGTCGTAAAAGTTCGTCGTGCGGAAGGTCTCATCCGCCACGCTGCTCACTTCCGTCACGTCGGTCTGCAGCGTCTCGATCACGTTCCCATTGTCGTCATAGGCCATCTCGACCGTGTTACCGTCCAGATTTGCCGGATTGAAAGCCGATCCGCTCCAGCCGTTATCGAGAGCGCTGTCCACGGTCTTGATCACCCGATCCGCGCCGTCGTAGTATGTGCGCGTCACTCCCAAATCATCCGTCACGCGGAAGGTCACACGGCCTTTTTTATCATACTCCGTGATGTTGGTCACGCGGCCGATCAAAGAAACGTCCAGCAGCCGATGATTCATAATTCGCTGATTCTCGTTGACAAGCGCATTGGAGCGGCATAACTTGCTGGCGGATCTGTATGGGTTAGTTTTCATGACGACGCCTAAATATGTATCAGATAAACAAATTTAAATGGTTTTGACGGGAGGCTCTATGAATCGGGCGGAAAGCGGCGGAATATTCGCGGAATTTGCCCCGGTAAAAGGCCCTCGTTCCAGCTGGCCGGGTGATTTTCGCGGGCAACCGGCGATTTCTTAACTGCGTTTCGCGGACTTAAGCATGCGGCAGGTTGCTTTCCCCATGCGGCGCGTTGCCTTCTGTATGCCGCTCGTTGCCCTCCGCGTGCGGCTTGCAGACTTTACGTGCCGTATGCAGCCTTCCGCGAGCCGTTCGTTGCTTTCTGCATGCGGCTGGTTGCCTTCCGCGAATGGCTCATTGCCCTCTATGTGTGGCGCGTTGCTTTCCTCGTGCGGCACGGCGCCATCCGCCTGAAGCGCGCAAGACGCCGTTTTTCGCGCGGCGATTTGCAAATATCACAAATTCAATCATCCACAGGAGGAACAATCATGGCCGAAGACTACATTCCGCGTCCCGACGCGGAGTTTGACGAGTGGCTGGCGAACTTCAACACCTACCTGCAGGCGCATGGCGCCGAAGTGGGCCTGAGCGAGGCGCAACTGCTCGAAATCGCCAGCGCCAACACGAACTGGCACGACGCTTACACCGCCCAACTCGCCGCCCAAGCCACGGCGCGCGGCTGGACCACGACGAAAAATGAGAACAAGAGCGACGCCATGGCGCTCGCCCGCGAACTGACGCGCATCATCCAGGCCAATCCCGGCGCCACGGACGCCCAGCGGCGCGAGTTGCGCATCACCGTGGCCGACGAGAAGCCCACGGACAGCGAAGGGATGCGCCTGGCCTCGGCCATCGCCGCGCCGCTGATCCGCCTCGACTGGAGCCAGCGCGGGCAGATCACGATTCACTTCGGCCCCAACCCGGCAAACGAGCGGGAGAACGGCCTGCCTCGCGGGATGAAGGGCGCGAAACTCTGGTACGCCTTGGGCGGGATTCCAGCCAGCGAGGACGACTGGCGCTGGCTCGCCGATGACACCAACAGCCCCTACACGCACATCCTCGCCTCGGGCCAGAGCGGCACAATCGCCTATCGCGCCCAATACTTCGACGCCCGCATGAACCTTGGCCCCATGAGCGACCCCGCCACCGCCACCGTGACTACGTGAGAGTGTATAATACTCCATACAAGACTAAACGGCGGGAGGTTAATACCCTCCCGCCTATTGTACAGCTATCCCGATAAAATGATCAACCTTGGATTAAAGCAATCCATTCCGCATGTGCCGTCCGTTTATAGATAGCCTTAATCCCAACGCCATTTCTGATACCTTTCTATATCATTGTAGTAATTTGCTACCACTTTCAGCGACGGCAAACCAATTGTCATTAAATATGATCGATTTTGATAAAACCATAGCTGTGCCCCTGCCTTGGTACTTTAGAAAAGAAAAACTGATTGTAGATCCTTCAATAGTGGCTATAATCTTATCCCGCCAATCATTTTTCTCATGACCTGATTCAACAACAATATTGAAAACATAAACATCGCCAACATCTTGTTCAAAATCAAATGTGATATTCGACAGGTCATTAAATAGTTCCAAGGATTTAGATGTAAGATAGTTTTCAAGAGCCGTAATGTTCATACCACTTGTTTCGTTATCTTGAAAATGAACCATCCAAACGCCCAATGACTGCTTCTTAGTGTAAGTTGTTCCTTCAGTGAAAATGTCAGTTTCAACGAAGTCGATCCCCACTTCAGAAGCTATTGCATATTTCGTTCCAGAAATAGTTACGCTCGACAGAATGTCATTTCTGACAAACACTCGGTTCCATCCTATTGCAACATCGTATATCCTTTCCGGTCCGGTAGTATAAGATGCGCTATGGGTTAATAATAGCACAGGCACCTCACCAATAGCCTTGTCCAAGGTTTCAGCACTCGTATTGATTGCTGTGCATAGAACAACACATATAATAAATAAATGTATGATCCATTGTTTGATCATTATGTCTTTTCGATAATCCCCAATCTTCTGCCAATTTAAACTTGTCACATATATCACCCATAATATATTGCAAACTATCAAAACTTTAGCTGTCAATTAGGATTTACTGTTTATGTACTTTAAATGGCGCTGTTATCAGGGGCATATCAGGAGGCCGTAATGCTGGTCCTGGATTTTTATCATTACGCGGTTGTATGGCATAATGACACCACATGATTGTGTTTTCGAGTATTGCTTTCTTTTGTGGATTTTGACATTGTTCAGCAATCGATTTGATTTTTTCTAAATCCTCGGTATTTGCATGAGAATATATAGCATATCGATATGCTTCAACTATTCGAGTGTCGCTTGTTGGATCATCACATGCCCCTTGTAGCACATCCCAAAATTTATCGGTTAACAGATCTCGATTCCAGTGATAACGAAGCGCGGATATTTGTGGCACCGAATACAATTCACCGCATAAATTGTCATTCCACGCTTCAATGACTTTTTGTTTCGCCGATTCATCCAAAGCAATATTACCATATCCATATAACAGCAATCGCCAAGCGGTTAAATCATTATTTTGCGACAAGTTAACTCCCTCTTGATTTTTGATGCCATTTTTAAGCATTGATCTTGTTTCACTAGTGATATCACAAACAGCGCTTATTTCAAAACTGCCCGGATTTTCCTTTTGATGGTTCCTAAATTGATCAACTTTATCCCGGGTAACATTTTCCAATTCCGATAGATAAATGCGCACCATCGGATGCTTATCATTTTCTTCCGCATTGGCGATTAATGATAAGTAAATGCTTAAAACACAAATGCAGAAAACGGTCATACCATTAGTAAACATATTTTTCTCCTTTTATGGTGATGGTATGCTAGGAACAGGTATATTCGCAACGCCTGGCACCACATCCCAATTATAAACGCTGACACCATTTTGTGTTTGATCGCCATCCCAGATCCAGAATTGATCTGTCGCCACAGAACTTAATACTTCCAGATAATAATAATCTTGATTTTCGAACGTCCAGCGTGGCGGGTAAACTGTATATCCTTTGATGCCTGGATCGTTTATTGTAAAAAAGCCTTCATAGTTATTTCCCGGATATACTAGCCTTGCTGAAAAATCTTGCCCTTGATAGGTAAATGTCGCGTTTGTTGGATTGTGGCAAGAAGTTGAACTTACTGCTGGGTAACCAGTTGAGCCATCAGCGGTCGGATAACTACAATGATACTGAGCGCCGACTCCAAGCATATTTAATCCTGCACATGCTAATGCCGCTAGTGTGATGCAATCGCCTGGACTTCCAAGATCAAGATACTCCCAAGAGTTTATATTTATCATGAAACTGTTAACGAGAGTGGTGCCGGTATATCCCGGACTAGATGCCAAATTAGCACAAAACAATTCTGCTGCAGTGGCAATTGCCGCTGCGTTTATCGCTTGTGTACAAGACCATTCCATTCTCATGTTAGTTGCAGCATATGATCCGACTGGCGCCCCAAACGTCACATAAATCTCATGTGGTCCTGTTGTTATTGGTTCGATTGTAGGGCCATCCTCTAAGGTCAACGTCCATAAAATTGATGCTCCCGCATCAGGTAGAATTTCATTTGGTAATTTACCAGCAGAAGTCATCGAAATTGCAGCGCCGCCATTTCCTAAAGTACCCGAAGACGAAAATTGCAAATGACTTTTTCCGGATTGACCGGTTAAAACAAATGGAAAAGACAAATCATCCGGAAGCAAAACAATGGATGCTGTTATATAAATATACATATCTCTTGTATGACTGATGGGAACACTTGGAAAAACAGTTCGTGACCCTACCCACTCCGGATAAGGATAGTCAGTTCCTTCACTTGAATAATTGACGGCATATTTCATTACTCCATGATCACTGTTGAAAGTGATGCTGGCAAGAGAAATATATATACAAGTTAAACTTTCTGTATCCTCAATCATAACACTATTTCCAGTGTCATCTTCCTCGCTCTGAAACTGCGCTCGTACCACCGAAGAGTCCACGCTTGATGAATCGTTCAAGCCGATTATCTGTACGGATTGACCTGTCGCTGTCGAAGAATAGCCCCCGCCGGTCACAAATAACACACTGTCCGGCTCCAATGATTCCCAGTAATATTCTCCTGGAATCTCCGGGGTAACGTCCGCTGTCATTGTAAGCGTGTCATTCATTAACAGATATTCAATCTCGGGAGCAATATTGATTGCGACAAGGTAAACTGACGCCGAACGAGATATGTCTCCGTCCTGCGTGCCGTTCGGGCTATCGTTATCTTGAAAAGTGACCGTAGCGGCATAGATGCCAGTGGTCGTCGTCGCTTGATCGTTGATGGCGCTGAAATCCGGTGACAGCCAACTTTCATCCGAGAAATCCTCGATTATCGTCTGCTGGCATAATCTCACATCCATGTCACCTCCCACCCCCCCTCCAAAACCAGAGGCATTGCGTTGATACTGTCCAAGATTCTGTTTGGCGGGATCAAAAGGCAAATAGATTTTGCCGCCGGATTCGGGCAATTCATCGCCGCCAAAACTTAATGCTGCCGTCGTTGGTGGATTGCCAGGACCGTATGTGATTCCATAGACTTGCACGGTGATGTCATCGACAACAGCGCCCAAGCAACTAATTGGAATGACCGCTACGCCTGGCGTACCTCCATTGACCGCAATCGTTCCTGGTTCGGCTCCCCATGAAGCAGAAGCGACTCCTGTTGGAATACTGGCGTCAAACGAGAATTTGCTTTCACTGCCCACTGGAGTGACTTCGGCTTCAATATAAGCGGTCAAGCCTTCACAAGTAGATGTCTCCGATGCCGAGATATCTATTTCATAGATAACAACTGGAAAGGACGCTACAACCGTGTCTTCACATTTAGCTTCAACAATGGCGTTGCCGCCACTTGATCCGGTCACTGTTATGGTGGATGGCCTGTCGAATTCCACCGAAGCCGATCCGCCGTCTGAAGATGAAACGCCAAAGGAAAATAAGTGATCAAATCCAGATGGAGTCACAGTCACAGAGCGTGTTTCGCTCATCCCTTTGCAGAGTTCCATTCCTCCGCCAATACTAATGCTGGGGACTGTGAAAATGATCGTATCTGAAAGCCCTACAGTTCGGCCAAGATCATCTTCATTGCTTGAAAAACTTACGCTAACGCTCGCGCCGTCAACTCCTGTGGAACTGAGACCTTTGACAGTCACATTTTGCCCTGTAGCGACACGGGTGGTCGCGCCGTCTTCTAAAACAAATACTACTCCTGATCCTTCAGGAGTCGACCAGTTGTATTCCCCTCCAGGATTAGGAGTCACTTGCGCGCCTAATGATTTTGTGGTGCCTGAGCAAAGATACGTCAGTTCTGGCTCAATGGAGAGTGCTATGGCCCAGATCGATCCTGAGGCGGCGATGGGTGTTCCCTGGGTGTCGTTGCTTCCTGCGATTGCGGGGGCTTCCGGTTCGGTCGTGCCTC
>JAFGJB010000183.1 GCA_016929295.1 Candidatus Zhuqueibacterota bacterium
CGCGGAGATGGGAGTCAATGAAAAAGGCGTGGCGATCGGCAATGAGGCGGTGTTCACCCGGGCGCCTATCGATAAGAAGCCGAGTCTCATTGGCATGGACCTGTTGCGGCTGGCGCTGGAAAGAGCCGCGACTGCCGCAGAGGCAGTGCGCATCATCGTGGAGCTGCTGGAGCAGTACGGACAAGGCGGCAATTGCGGGTATCAACACAAATTCTATTATCACAACAGCTTTCTCATTGCCGATCCGTTCGAGGCCTGGGTGCTGGAGACGGCGGCAAAACAGTGGGCGGCAAAAAAAATCTCTGGAGTTTATTCAATTTCCAACGGCATCACGATCCAGGATCAATGGGATATGGCCTCGCAAAACCTGGTGAATTACGCCGTCGGTAAAAAGTGGTGCAAAACCACGGACTTTTATTTTTCTGCCTGCTATTCTGACTCGATATTCACGACATTCAGCGATTGCCGCAAGAGACGACATCGAACCATGCGGCTACTCGCGGCTCATGCCGGCCGGTTGTCCCCGAACAGCATGATGGCCATTTTGCGCGATCATGACGGAGAAGAAAATTACCGCCCGGATCGCGGATTGACCGGCGCAACTGTCTGCATGCACGCCGGTTACGGCCCTGTGCGAGGCAGCCAAACAACCGGCTCCATGGTGTGTCACCTGGCGCCCGAGGGACCGACGATATTTATCACCGCAACGGCAGCGCCCTGTACGAGCATCTACAAACCCTTGTGGATCGATTCGTCAATCGCCAGCCTAACTCGCTTTCCGACAGGTATTTACGACGACGAGACGCTCTTTTGGCAGCATGAAGTCCTGCATCGATCTCTTTTGCCGGATTATGCCGCATTAACAGGCATCATCCGGGATGGACAGGCAGGAATCGAGCGCGAGTTTGTGGACGATGCGTTGCGTCGGGCTCAAGGCAGCCGTGATGAAAGAAACGCTTTTGCCAACGATTGTTTCACCCGCGCGTTGGCCCTGGAAACGGAATGGCTTGCCAGATGCTCGCGGCGGCGCCCACGATCGCGCCGAATCCTGCATGCGCTTGCCTGGCGACGGTTCAACAGAAAAGCGCATATACCACTTTGATAATCCGGATGCCCTGATCCGCGGCAGTGCCCTCCGATAAGACCTCAGTTATGGGTAGAATGGTGCTTGTGCGGGTGAAGCACCCCATTTCTATAGCTGACGTTTTATGCCCTCCGTCACTTTCTCTTTTGAATTCCCGCAACCTTTTGCTATATTTTCTCGCCTCAATCCATGAAGGGAGAGAAGACATTTTGAAGCAGTTTTATCGCAGGATGTACACATTTTTCTTTCTCCTTTCCCCGCTTTTGTTCGGCCAAGCCGTCAATATGCCGCTGGAACATTGGGGGTATAAATTCCTCGCCCGCATGGAAGCCAAGGGTCTGTTCAACAGTTACGAGCTCAGAGCGCGGCCAATCCCGCGCGACAGATGTGCCGATATAGTGGCTCATATTTATGAGCGCGCCTTCCGAGATCCGGAGCTGCTCTCCGGCACCGATTGGCAACTGCTGGAACAGCTCATGGGCGATTTATCGGATGAATTCGCGCGAGACAATTTCCCGGCCAAAATGAGGGGAGAGAAACACCTGTTTCGAGTGCAAGAGCCCGTCGGGCTTTTCTATGGTGATCTGGTCGGTTCTCAGTCCATCATTGCCAACCGTGGAGAGCAGTACGATCCGGACCAGTTGCTGTCGGAAACCACCCTGGGAGGTCAGCTGCGCGGTCATCTCGGCAACATCGTGGGCTTTTTTGCCGAGGCAAGGAATGCCATGACCCGCGGCGAAGATCGCGCCGACGAGAGCTTTAATCCGGATGAGGGTTCGCCCGTCGTCACCTCCGGCGCCAATGTTTTTCGAGATCGAGCGACCGCCTATTTTGTCTGGGACAAACCCTGGCTGCGACTGGAAGCCGGGCGCGATGAATTCGACTGGGGGCCCGGCTATCACGGCGGCACAACCCTGACGCGCAACGCTCCGCCGGCGGATAATGTGCGCTTTTCGGTGCGCTTCAAAATGATAAAGTTTTCGTATATGCATGCCTGGCTGCGCACCGGCCTCGGCGCCAAATATCTCGCCGCGCATCGTCTGGATATTTCTCTCTTTCGCAGCCTCCATTTGGGCCTTTCTGAGACTGTCATCTACGGCGACCGCAATGTTGAATTATCCTACTTGAATCCGCTGATGCTCTATCATGTGGCCGAACACCATCTTGGCGACAAGGACAATAACAATCTCGCCTTCGATCTCACCTGTACGCACATACCCAATATGACGCTCTACGGGGAATGGTTCATTGACGACATGACCTCAACAAAGATCGGCAGCAACTATTACGGCAACAAATTCGCCTGGCTGTTTGGCGCGAACTGGAGCGATCCGCTCAAATTGAGAAATTGCGATCTCAAGGCGGAATTCAGTTGCGCGTTGCCCTATGTCTACACGCATTGGGATTCCATCAATATTTACACGCACTATGATAAAATCATCGGCCATTGGCTTGGTCCCAATGCGGCGTCATTTTACCTCGAATTCGGCTGGCAGTTGAGCAGGGACTTTCGTCTCGAATTGAACGCCGAGCACATCCGCAAGGGAGAAGGAGAGGCCAACACCAGCACCCGTCCTGCTGAAGGCGACCGCCAGGATTTTCTGCACGGCGTGGTGGAAACGCGACATCTCTTCGGTCTGCAGATGGTCGATCAGATCCGCCGGGATATTTTTCTCGCCTTGTCCTATACCTATCGCGACACGCGCAATCTCCACCAGCAACAAGGATTGACCTCCATCGATCACCTCGGCCGTTTCCATCTTTACTTTAACTGGTGATCGCTTGTGACAGGATTCATTCTCACGCTCGGCGTCCTCACCGTCATTTATCTTGCCGCATTGCTGTGGATATTTCTTGGCCTCGACCGTCTGCGCTTGACCGCCACCGCAGAGTCGCCATTCGTATCCGTCGTTGTGGCTGCGAGAAATGAGCAGGAAAATATCCCGCAGCTGCTAAATGCATTGACGCAGCAGAGTTATCCGGCCGACCGCTATGAGATCATCATCGTCGACGATCAATCGACAGATCTCACCGCTTCAATGGTCGCTCGTCCTGATGATGAGCGAATACAGTTGCTGCAAACGGCCAATCGCCATCAAATCATCTCCCACAAAAAAAATGCCATCAACCTGGGCATTCAAAAGGCCAGAGGGGAGATCATCCTGCTCACGGATGCGGACTGCCGACCGCCGGCGTACTGGGTAGAGGGCATCGTCCGCCTGTTCACCCCGGACGTCGGCATGGTGATCGGCTTTTCGCCGTGCGAACTGCCTCGTCTCTCGTTGCCGTTCGGCTATCTCCTCGCGCTTGAATCGCTTTCTCTGGCAGCCATTGCTGCGGGCACCGCCGGCTGGGGCGTTCCGGCCACATGCAACGGCCGCAATCTGGCCTATCGCAAAAAAGTATATCAAGAGGTTGGCGGCTTTGCAAAGATTCAGAATTTCATCTCCGGCGACGATGACCTGATGCTCAAGCTGGTGCAGCGTACGCGTTGGCACATACGCTATGCCTATACACCACAACTCGTTGTGCCGACCATGCTGGTGAGAAACATTGTGCAGTTTGCTCATCAACGACTGCGGCACGCATCCAAGGGTTTTCATTACGACCCCCAAAAAGTGATCGGCCTGCTCATCCTCTATGTCTATAACCTATTGCTGCTTGCCATCGTGCCGCTTGCTCTGCTGCAGCAAAAAAACCTCTGGGCGCCGGCTTTATTCATCGGGCTAAAAGCCATTTCCGAATTTGTCGTGCTCTTTCGCTTTGCCGCCAAAATGAAACGGCTGCACTATCTGATCGTTTTTCCCCTGGCAGAATTATTGCATGTGCCCTATGTGGTTATTTTCGGCGCTCTCGGACAATTCATCAAATTCAAGTGGAAGGAGAAAACTGACTCACATGCTTGATCTTTTGCAGCGGCTCGACACGTCACTTTTTTTCCTCATCAACAACGGCCTGTCCAATCCCGTCTTTGACTGGCTGATGCCGTTTATCACGATCCAGGAGAACTGGTATCCGCTTTTTTTGCTCATCATCATTGGTTTGCTGTGGAAAGGCGGAAAACAGGGCCGCATCGTCATCGCGCTGCTCATACCGGTCATTGTCCTCAGCGATCAAATGTCCGCCTCCATTTTTAAGCCGCTATTTGATCGAACACGCCCCTGCCAGGCATTTGAGGCGCTCGGCACGGTCAATATGCTCATTGGTATGAAAACGTCGCCATCGTTTCCATCCTCGCATGCGGCCAACTCTTTTGCCACGGCGGCTTTTTTTGCTCATTTTTACCCGCAACGACGATGGATTTACTACACTCTCGCCGGGCTCGTGGCTTTTTCGCGCGTCTATGTCGGCGTCCACTACCCTTTCGATGTCATCGCCGGCGCACTCCTCGGACTGGGTTGCGCATTCATCGTCTATCGCACCTATGAATTCTCAAAGGAAAAAACGACAAAGCGACGCGCGCTTGATAGGTGAGCGCTGATGAAAAGCGGCCTTGTAAATTCAAATAAAATGGCTAACTTTGAATAGACAGCCCATTCATCGTGTTTGATTTTTCGTCTAATAAGTGTCTAACGTTGTTCAACCTTTAAAACAGCAGACCTATGTCAAAAAGTGATCGATAAATCATCCACAACTTTTGCCACGATTCCGATGCAGTTCATCGGCCCGATAAAAATCACCGGGCCCATAGTCAATGATGAAATCGTTGTGCCGCTGGCGACATTGGAATCACCCCTGTGGCCGTCAACAGATCGCGGCGCGAGAGTTTCCATGCAGTCAGGTGGAATACATGCCGTCATCGTTGATGAGCGCATGGCGCGTTCGGTGCTGGTCGAGGCGCCGGATGCGAAAACGGCCGCACAAGTGCTGACTTGCCTTTCTGCGCGCAAGCATGATATTGAACGGGTGGCACAGGAGACGAGTCGCTTTGCAAAATTTCTTGATATCCATTTCCAGATTGTCGCCAATTTGCTTTTCATTCGTCTGGAGATGAAAACCGGCGACGCCGCTGGTCACAACATGGTCACCAAAGCTGCTGATGCGGTGCTGCACTGGATATTGCAGGAATGCCCCGAACTATCGTATGTGAGCGTGTCGGGTAATTATTGCAGCGATAAAAAAGTATCTGCGGTCAACGGCATTCTCGGACGCGGCAAAAACGTCATCGCCGAGATGACCGTTCCAGGGAAAATATGCCGACGGTATCTCAAGACGACGCCGGCGCGCATCGTCGATCTCAATATCAAGAAAAATCTCTACGGCTCGATTATAGCAGGCGGATTGCGGAGCGCCAATGCCCATTTTGCCAACATGCTGCTGGGATTTTATCTCGCGACCGGCCAGGATGCTGCGAACATCATCGAGGGATCACAGGGATTTGTCACTGCGCAGGTTCGCGGTCAAGACCTTTACTTTGCCGTGACGCTGCCCAATGTGATCGTCGGCACGGTCGGCGCCGGCAAAGGTCTTGCTTTTGTCGAGGAAAATCTTGCAAAGCTGGGTTGCCGGGAAGAGCGCCAGCCCGGTGAAAATGGCAGACGACTGGCGGTCATCGCCGCGGCGACGGTATTGTGCGGCGAGTTGTCCCTTTTGTCGGCATTGACCAATCCCGGCGAATTGATGCGGGCGCACGAGCGCTTGGAACGATAAACATGGATCATCTGACCAACGATCGTAAAATAGAGCATATCGATATCATCAATTCGGATGAGCACGTGGATCGGCGTCGCAATTATTTTGACGCCATCCAGCTCAAACATCGGGCGTTGCCAGAACTGGATCTGGAAAAGGTTGATCCATCCGTCTTTTTCATGGGAAAAAAATTATCTTTTCCATTGCTCATCTCATCAATGACCGGCGGCGCGCACGATGTGGTGCGGCGAATTAACAACAATCTCGCGATCGCCGCTCAGGAGATGGCTGTGGGTTTGGGCGTTGGCTCGCAGCGGGTTCTGTTCACGCATCCGGAGGCGCGCTCCAGTTTTGAGATTCGCCCCATCGCTCCCCAGGCTCTGCTTTTTGCCAACCTGGGCGCGGTTCAGCTGAATTACGGTTTTGGCATCGATCATTGCCGTCAAGCCGTGGAGGTTGTCGGCGCGGATGCACTTTACCTCCATCTCAATCCACTGCAGGAGGCTGTGCAGCCGGAAGGTGATGTGAATTTTCAGGGCCTGGCAAAAAAGATTGGCGAGATTGCCAGGTCTCTTGATGTGCCGGTGATCATCAAGGAGGTCGGCGCCGGCATCTCTTCAGCGGATGCCCAACTTTTGGCCGACTATGGCATCCGATATATTGATGTCGCCGGCAGCGGCGGCACCTCCTGGAGTCGCATCGAAAATTTTCGTCGCCGGGGAAAAGATCAGGATGATGTGGGACTTTTATTTCAGGACTGGGGTAATCCGACGCCCCTGGCATTGCAGTCGTTGCAGCCGCTGAAAAAAAAGATAACCATAATCGCCTCGGGCGGAATTCGCTCGGGTTTGGATATGGCCAAAGCCGTCATTCTTGGCGCCTCATTGTGCGGTATGGCGAAGCCATTCCTCAAGCCGGCCATGGAATCAGCGGATGCTGTCATAAAAGTCATCCAGAGACTGAAACGCGAGTTCACCATCGCCATGTTTCTGCTGGGAGTCGATAAATTCGACAACCTTTTTTTTAACAAAGAACTGATGTGGAATCCCGATTTCACACTCTTTTCATGAGGAAAGGCGCATGCAGGCAGGCATAGAGTCGATCAGCATCTATACATCGCAATACTATCTGGACCTTAAAGCGTTGGCGAATCAATCGGGAGAGGATCCGAACAAATATTATATCGGCATCGGGCAGCAGCGCATGTCGGTCCCGCCGCCGGATGAGGATGTCGTCACCCTCGCGGCCAATGCGACGGCGCAGGCGCTGCAGGGCATCGATACAACGGCGCTGGACACGTTCTTGTTTGCCACGGAGACGGGAATCGATCAGTCAAAAGCAGCGGGCATCTATGTCCATGAACTAGTTCGCCTGCCCAAAAACATGCGCGTCTTTGAGTTGAAACAGGCTTGCTACAGTGGCGCCGGCGGATTGTCCATGGCCGTGCCGTACCTGCTGCATCATCCGGATCGTAAAGTGCTGATCGTGGCCGCCGATGTGGCGCGCTATGGCATCGGCTCCATTGGCGAACCGACACAAGGCGCCGGCGCGGTCGCTATGGTGCTGTCGACGAATCCCACCATCATGACTTTCGATCTGGAGAGCGGCCTGTATACCAACGATGTCATGGACTTTTGGCGACCCAATTACGCGGATGAAGCTTTGGTGGATGGCAAATATTCCATAAAAATGTACATCACGGCGCTCCGGGAAGCATGGCAACAATATACCGGCATAACCGGCAGGCCCTTTGGCGATTTTCATCGCTTTGTCTATCACCTGCCGTTCACCAAAATGGCGGACAAGGCGCATCAGTTTCTCGTGCGTCATGCCAATGCCGAATTGAACCAGGAAGAGTGGCAGAGACAAATTGATGATGCCGCCATCTATCAGCGATTCATCGGCAACACCTATGCCGGCTCTGTGTTCGTCGCGCTGACTTCTTTGCTGGACAATTCTCAGGAAGATCTGGCCGGCAAGCGCATCGGCCTGTTCAGCTATGGCTCCGGCAGCGTCGGCGAGTTTTTCAGCGGCATCGTTCAACAGGGGTACAAAGCATATCTTAAAAAGGCCCTGCATCATGAGATCATCGCCGGCCGCGCAGAACTTGACTATGAGACCTATCGAGAATTCTATACATTCAAATCAAGGCTGCCGACCGACGGTGCTGTTATGCAGACGCCAAAATACAATGCCGGCCGCTACCGTTTTGCCGGCCTGGCGGACCATAAACGTTTATATGAGGTCGTTGTGTGAGAGCTGTGGCGCCGGGTAAACTCATCCTGAGCGGCGAACACGCGGTCGTGTATGGAAAACCCGCCCTGGTGATGGCAGTCGACCGATTTGCGAGCGCCGCCATTACGCAAAACAGTGACGCTCGCGTTCACTTTGAGTTAGCGGATTTGAATGAAAGGGGTGCGCTCACCCTGCAGGGCTTGCGAGAACTCAAGGCCCGACTCGTTCGTGACTATCAAAAGTTTCTCGATGGCCAGGTGGGCATCCGCGATGTGCTGACAAAACCATTTCATCTCTTTCAATTCCTGTTCATCACTCTCGTTGATGGCGAGCAGATCAGGTTGGATCGCGGCATCCACATAAAAATTTCTTCCAATATTCCCATCGGCAGCGGCATGGGATCGTCGGCAGCGACGATGCTCGCTGTTCTGAAAGGATTGAGCGGCCTTCTCGACCTTGACTTGAAGGCGGCTGACTATTTTGCCTATGCGTTGGAAGCGGAAAAATTGCAGCATGGCAGGCCGAGCGGCGCGGATCCGTACGTTTCTCTGCATGGCGGTTTTGTTCGTTTCCAAAACCAAAAGGCTGCACGATTGGAAATTCCGTCTGTGCCATTTCACCTCGTCAACACCGGAACACCCATGACAACGACGGGTGAGTGCGTCGCCCACGTCGCACATCATTTTGGCGATGCGAGCATCTGGGATGATTTTGCGACGGTCACGAACGAGATGCAAAGGGATTTGGCGACAGGCGATTTGGCGCACGTGCAAAGAGCGGTGCGGGAAAACCATAAACTGTTGGCGATGATCGGCGTCGTGCCACAGCGTGTCAGCGATTTCATCCACGACGTAGAAATGGCCGGCGGTGCCGCTAAAATTGCCGGCGCCGGATCCGTGCGCGGGAGTGCGGGCGGCATGGTGATCGTGTTCTGCGAAGAGGCCCCGCATGCGCTGGCCGAGCGCCACGGCTTTCAGCTGCTGAACGTCAAAGGGGAGTCCAGAGGTGCGCGAATCGTTTAGAGCATCTGCTCCCGGAAAATTGATGCTCCTCGGCGAGCACGCTGTGCTGGACGGTCATCGCTGCATCGTCTGCGCCGTGAATCAACGGATGAGCATCGTCGTACGCCCCAGAGACGACACGCGAATCAACATTGATTCCGACCTGGGTCAATGCCAGGCTGATCTCAGAAATCCGCTGGTTGACGACACTTTTCGTTTTGTGCTGACCGCCATTGATCAGCATAAGGAGCTTTTGGCGCACGGATTTGATCTGGGGATCACCGCGGATTTCCCGGCCACAGTAGGACTCGGGTCGTCCGCCGCAATCACCGCGGCGATGACAATTGCCATTTTCCATCTTGCCGGTCTTGCGCTCGAACTCGACAAAATATTTGATCACAGTCTGTCAACTGTCCGCGCCGTGCAAGGCACCGGATCAGGCGCTGATCTGGCGGCAAGTGTGTACGGCGGCGCGCTGCTCTATCGTCATCATCCGAAGCAAATTACACCCCTCGGCAATATTCATCCCATCACCGTCGTCTATTCAGGCTACAAGACCGTGACGACCGAGGTCATCGGCTTTGTCGAAAAGCAACGGGCAAAATTTCCCGAGCCGTTTTCGCATATCTATTCGGCCATGGACAGCAGCGCCGAAAGAGCCGCTCGAGCGATTCAGGACAACGACTGGCGCCTGGTGGGAGAGCTGCTCACCATGAATCAGGGATTGATGAGCGCCATTGGTGTGAGCAACAAGAGATTAGCAGAAATAGCCTGGCGCCTGTCACAAGATCGCGGCATTCTCGGTGCAAAGATTTCCGGATCGGGGCTGGGCGACTGTGTGGTGGGTCTGGGCACAATGCAAAATAAGGCGGCATTCGAGCTTTTGCCGATTGAGATGAGCGGAAAAGGTGCGATCATTGACTAGGGGACAAGTGGTGCAAAAAATCATCGGGCCCCGGGCATTGCCTCACAATGAACAAGGTGAGGCATTTGCGCCCTCAAATATCGCGCTCTGTAAATATTGGGGCAAGCGCAACAGTGATTTGAATCTGCCGCTCAATTCGAGTTTGTCCCTCTCGCTGGGGCATCTCGGCACGCACACGCGAATCAGAGCAAACGCATTTAAAGACGAAATCTATATGAATGAGCAGCGTCTTGATCCTTCGGCGCAATTTTCTTCGCGTTTGATCGCTTATCTTGATCTCTTCCGCCCGGCATCCGACTGTTATTTTCGCATTGACACCCACAACAATTTCCCCACTGCCGCCGGACTTGCCAGCTCGGCTTCCGGCTATGCCGCCCTGGCTATGGCGTTGAACAATTTTTTCTCCTGGAATTTGGACGGCGCCTCGCTGTCAATTCTCGCGCGGCTGGGTAGCGGCAGCGCGGCGCGTTCCGTGTATGACGGTTTTGTGGAGTGGCATCGGGGTGAATCCGAGGATGGCATGGACAGTTACGCCGAACAGATACCGGCGATCTGGTCGGAATTGCGCCTCGCTATCATCACGGTATCGCGGGCGGTAAAAACCATCGGCTCGACAGAGGGTATGCGACGGACGGTCGAGACCTCAGCGCTCTACGCGGCGTGGCCGGAAAAAGCGACGCGCGATATCGAATCGATTCGACATGCCATTTGGGGAAAGGATTTCGCCGAGCTTGGCGGCACGGCCGAGTCGAATGCCCTCGCCATGCACGCGACGATGCTCGACTCGCGTCCCGCCCTTTTGTACTGGCTGCCCGAGACGGTCGCGGCGTTTCACAAGATTTGGCGGCTTCGCCAGGATGGCATCCAGCTCTATTTCACTATCGACGCCGGGCCGAATGTCAAGATATTATTCGAGGAGAAAAATGAGCATATAGTACGGGGTGAATTTGACGATGCAGAAATTGTAAGACCGTTTGTATGTTAATGAATAATATGAAAAAAATACTACGTTCACTTGGCGTGATGGGTCCAAAATCACGCAAAGCCGCCAAGCCGCAGAGGATACGCAAAGAAAAAATA
>JAFGJB010000184.1 GCA_016929295.1 Candidatus Zhuqueibacterota bacterium
ACAAGACCGATGGCCAGTCCATTGATGACGCCGGTTTTGCTGGAACGCGCTTTCCAGAAAGTGATATTGACGCCGTTGATCTCCTGCAAATCTTTATCCGAAAAATTGATACGCAAGCCGGTGAACCTGCTTGAGTTGCCAATTGATAGACCGTAATGTTTTGTCGGAATGTCTAGCGATTGGGCTGATAATGTTACGACAATAAAGTGGGACAGTAAAAGTGCCGTTAAACGTCGCATAACCTGCTCCCGAAAGTTCAACAGATAGAATCAGTTACGGTGATTTTCATTTCATGTTACAACGAAAAGACCATTCTTCAGCTTTTTTTAACAGAGATGAATGGGCGTTGCAACGATCATTCATCCCCTGGTGGGGATAGGGGATGTGAAAACATTTCAACTTTCCTACCAGGGACTCTGTCGATACCACTCATCCCACACATCCTTGCGAACATACAGGTCCATCTCCACTCCGTACCGTAATAACACTCCATGTTGAAAGTGTGGAATATACATATGACGCTGACCAGGCGGGGGAACGTCGTACAGTTTTTTCAAGAGATCGGATTCCAGAATCGGCTTGGTGACGATGAGCGCACCGGCGGGTAAAGCATAATCAAACGCATTGAAATAGCCGACGTGCGAGTACGCGCGCAAATACCAGGGCAGCGGCCAATAGTCGTCTTCAGGACAGACAACTTCAATGGGGGTGTATTTCCCTTGCGGCCAACTTGATGTGATCTGCTCAATGCCCTCGAGCAGACGGAAAAAATCTGCATCGGTGTGGGCATAGACATAGGGATTTGACCAGTGCGCATCATACTTGAAATTGAGCTGATAGGATTGCCAGCCCAGGTGCATAGCGCCCGCCGCGAGAAGCAGTGATAAAATGATGCGGGGGAATGTGAAACGAACCCAGGTGAAAAGTGACGACGCCCCAACGGCGGCGATGATGATATAGCCGTGATAAAAACCCAGCATGCTCCAGGGTGTTTTGTAGGGCATGATCATGTATATGAGGGTAAGGATGAGGGTGTAATGACCAATGAGCTGTAAAAATCGGTTCGTGGAGCGATGCGGCTTTTTTATAAATATGGCGACAAAGCCGGGCACGGATAATGACAGGATGATCGCCTCCGTCCACAGTGGATAGCCGCTGTATTTATTGAACAGCAACCATTTGAAATATTGGAACCATGGATAGAGATGCGCAGAGTCTCCGCCGGCGCCGCGTCTGAAGTAGGTGGCGTAGGTGGTGATGGAATCGATGATGCCACGCGGATGGCTGAAGAATGAGGAGAAGAAGGAAGCTGATAGCAGAAATGCCAGCACCAGGCCGCATCCCGCGTATATCCAGTTGACACTTTTTGCTGATGCTCTTAGACCTGTCCCCGCTGCCCGAATCGTCAGCAGCGTCGCTGCTGCCATGGCAAACCAGGCGATCACACACGTCTCTTTCGTCGCATGCATGAGCCCGACGCCCAGGCCGGTCGCCATTGCCCATTTTAGCTTTTTCGTTTGAATGAATCTGTAACCCGTGACAATGACCAAAAAGGTGAAGAAAACCAGCATCATTTCCATGATATAGTATCGGCTATAAAAAACAAAGGCTGGCGAGATGGTTGTGAAAAGTGCGGCAAAAAGGATGACAGGCCTGCTGAGTAAATTTGTTGCTAAAAGCAGAATGAGAACAAGGGCAATGCCGAAAAATGCCGGTACGAGACGCAGGGTTTGTTCATTGACCTCGGCCAGTTTCTTTTGCCCCTGGAGCCATGCCGGGATGAGGGTCGAATAGACGAGCGTCGGACCATGATATTCGACGGGATCATACTCGTAGAACTGGTCCTGCAGGAGTTGGCCGAATTTGATGGCATGGACAGCTTCGTCCGTATGCATGGGGCGTTGCGTTAATCTGGGCAGGCGTAATGCGAGAGCTAACAGCACAATCAGCGCGAATGCCGCATAGGGGGTGAAGCGCTGCATTTCTTGCTTTTCCACAGACTGCAATTTCCCAGTGATTAAAATTGAAAGGCACTCTCACGCTGCAGGAAAAGAAGACGCTGCATCGTTGCACGCGATGCAGCGTATTTTTAGTCAATGCGAATGCTATTTGCCGAATACGGCGAGCTCAATCCAATGATTCAAATCGTTGCTGGTATTCCCGTTTGTATAGGATCGAACATAGCGAGCTTTTGTACCTTTGCAGTCGATGAGCTTGCCTTCATTGGTTTCGACGTAATGCCAGTCTTCGCCTTTACCCAGACCGAGGCTGTTGTCGATGTCGTTATTGAAGACCGTGACGACGCCTTTGGTGAAATCGGCGTCCTGGGCGATCTGGACGACGCAATCAAAATAGACGCGCGGCTGTTTATGAAAATGCCAGAGGACGATGGCATAGATTTCATATTCCTTTTCCAGGTCAATGGCCACCCACTGCTCGAAGGGGCCAAGCTCGACATAGGAGCCATCCGCAGCTTCCATATCGCCATCCGTCACCATTTCAAGTTCGCCGATGACCGGCAGATCATCCGAGCCGGTGACCGGCTTGTCCAGGGCCACGTTCGTGACGCCTTCCGGCGCTAAAAATGGCGGTCGCATTTTGCCCAGGGGCTTTTCGAGTCTGTCAACTTTCATTGGCGTCGGCGTGCCGACGAACATGGGTTTCGGCAATTCAAGCGGAATCGGTACGAGTTTCGCATCCTGCGCCTGGGCTGTGTCAATGTTACATACAGGGATGGCAAAAAGCATCACTGCGACACAGAGTAAGGCAAGAAATTTGTTCATTTTTATCTCCTTCATATTACTCAATTCTTATTATCGTTCCTGACGCATATGATCTCATAGCACATTCACTTTATCAAAAATCGCGCCGCATATTTTTGCCATCCGCGTGGCGGGCAATTTTTTAGCTCATAATGTCCAGCCTTTACGATATTCCTGATGCAGGTAGTTGTTCGCCTCTTCCAGATTGGTGAATTTGCCGGTCTCGCCGTCCCATTCGAGCTTGAGGTTTTTGTCAGCCATGCGAATGGCAACCATGCCGAGGAGCATTGTTTCCACGAGCGGACCGGAGTAGTCAAAGTTGGTTGTGGCGAGCTCCTTTTTGCCCTCTTTTATCGCCTGGATCCACTCCGCCGCAATGCCGGGTGAACGATCGAGCTTTATCTTTGGCCCACCTTTTTCCTTGAGCTCTTGCTGCACCTCTTTCATCCTCGATTCCGGCAGGATGCGCGGATTTCCACCGTATGTTGAACACATGATCGTGCCTTTGGTTCCAATGAGCAGGACGCCGCCGCCGCCATCGCCCATCTTGCGGCCCTGCTCGATGACTTCCGGACGGCGCGGCATCAGGCCGCCATCATACCACGTCAGGCTGACCGGCGGCATGCCATCGCGTTGCGGAAATTCATAGGTGATCATCGATGCGACAGGTGGAGACGCTTCCGTGTAGGCTGTTGAACTGGCTTGTACGGTCGTCGGATATTTCAGCTTGAGCGCCCAGTAGGCGTGATCCAGAATATGCGCACCCATGTCGCCGAGTGCGCCGGTGCCGAAATCCCAAAAACCGCGCCATGAAAATGGCACATAGGCGGGATGGTAGGGACGCCAGGCCATTGGACCCAGCCACAGATTCCAGTCAAGGGTGGGAGGGACAGATGGCGTTTCCGTCGGGGCTTCAATGCCCTGCGGCCAGACCGGGCGATTTGTCCAGCAGTGCGCTTCGGTGACGTCGCCGACAGCGCCGTCCCATAGCCACTCATTGACCAGTCGACCGCCTTCGCCGGCGTGACCCTGGTTGCCCATTTGGGTGATGACGCCGTATTTTTTCGCCGCTTCTCTCAGTACGCGAGCCTCATGGATCGTGTGGGTCAGCGGCTTTTGCACATAGACGTGCAGTCCGCGCTTCATCGCTTCCATAGCGATGACGGCGTGTGTGTGGTCAGGTGTGGAGACGGTGATCGCATCCAGCTCTTTTTCT
>JAFGJB010000185.1 GCA_016929295.1 Candidatus Zhuqueibacterota bacterium
GGCATAACCACATCATCCACAAACCCGGTCCCCTTATATCCCCACGGTGATTCGACTGCCCCTATATCCGGAATTGTATAGTCCGGTGCGGGTCTTGGATTGCCATAATAATCAATCGGGGGGCAAAAAATATCTTTGTCGCCAATACGAAAAATGTCACAACCGACACTTATACACGGACTCGATGGTTGCAGAGCAAGAGCGTACTGGACCGGTGGATAATCAGCCAAAAACAGGGGATTTGCATCAATGTTGTTCCCGCCATCGCCTGCCCAGCCACCCTGTACGTTGGAATAGTGAACCTGAATAGCCCGTCCGGTATTATCGAGAATTTGTTTTCCGTCACCGGTACTGTTGCCCCACACAATATTGTTTAACACAACCATCTTTTTGGTGTCGGAGTAGATACCACCGCCGCCGATCCCCGATTTGTTTTCGACAATTGTATTGTTCATCAATACAATGGCGCCATAATTCGGAATGTCAGAACTGGCTTTACGCAATGATTCTAATTGAACTTTGACCCCTTTTTCATCCCATTGATTCAATTGATTCAATACTGCTCCAGTTCGGAGACGAGCGCCGACGCCACCGCCATAACCCGCTTCATTCATATAAATCAGGTTATTTTGCACAAGACCAATTGCAGAGTCATAAAATCCAATGCCGCCACCAAGTTGGTTATTGTTGGTTCTATTGAGCGAAATATCATTATTCTGAATCAAGACGTTCGTAGGTATCCCCATATGCTTAGGATAGTCATCACAAAGAATACCTGCACCTATGAGAACGTCATTTCCTTGGATTATATTGTTCTGAACAACGGCAGTCGACCGGGAAATCATGATTCCCCCGGTCTTCACATTATCAATAATCGTATTGCCCTCCACAATAACATCTGTTGAGAAAGCCACATAACACCCCCTGCTCGCCATACTGTTCTGATTAAAAGAATTCTTTGAGATTGTATTATTCTTAATCAATGTGCCCTTCGGTGCTTCTTGAAGGTATATGGCTGTCCCTATCGTTGTAAAAGTACTGAAAACTTTGTTCTCCGAAACGATATTGTCGAGGATGTTGATATGACCGCTCGCGCGAACGACAGCGTGGGAAAGTCCAGCGCTTGACCTGGATTCATTATACATGATTTGATTGTTCTGAATATTTACAGAAATAATAGCAGAGCCGACTGCATCAACAGCCGCTCCACCGCACATATTGGGCGAGGTCACTTTGTTTGCTACAATTGTGTTTCCGATGATCCTGCCGTCGGTATAAATACTTATGCCACCACCCAATGCGGCTTCGCCATCCGATTCCGCCACATTATCTCGGACAAGATTATTCTCAACGATGGCGTATGGCGTTTCATTTGTTTGATCGATGAGAATACCGCTGCCACTCGTGCTTAGATCTGCATCATTGATGCTGTTTCCAATGACTTTGTTATGTGAAATTCGCGCTCCACTCTCCCGACAATAGATGCCACCGCCACACCTCCACTCACCAGAAGTCCACACGGTGACGGTCCCTGTTCCACCCGTTATGGTGCAGCCGGATAAAACGGAGGTTGTATCCTCGCCCGAAATAAAATAAACCACAGAGCCGCTGTCCGGGTGGGCTGGCTGACTGCCGTCAATGATGGTATTGGCTGTGTGGGTGGTGTCGCCATCCAGAATGAAATGGCTAGCAACGGTAATCGCCTTGCCGCTGAAATTAATGTTCTCAATGTAGCGCCCCTCTGCGACAAGAACAGTGTCGCCGTGTGACGCGGCATTGATGCCTTTTTGTATAGTCGGCTGATCGGCTGGAACTTGAATGATGCCCCCGCCTGCACTCGCTGCAAGAACAAGTGCGACTGCAATGATCGTCAAGTATTTCATGGTCTCCTCCTTTTTAAAATGATTCGTTACTGCATTTTAAAAAAGGAGGTACAATTAATCTAACTCGTTTGTAACATTTACGAGTAATCGTGTAACATTTACGTCTCACTTTTCACGTTTCACGTCTCACCTCTCTTTCACCTCCCTCGGCGACACCCCAAACTGCTTTTGAAAGCATTTTGAAAAATAGGATGGACTTTCAAAGCCAACCTCAAATGCAATTTCAGAAACATTTCCGGACCGTTGCTTTAATAAGTTCGCCGCATATTTTAAACGAATTGATTTAATAAACTCATTTGTAGACTGATCCGTAAGTGCTCGAATTTTACGATGCACTTGCATACGGCTCATGCCGATTTTTTCGCCAAACTGTTCGTTGGAAAATTGGCTATCCGAGATATGTTCATGCACAATGCGGATGGCTCGTTGCAGGAACCGTTCGTCCGCTGACGTAAAGGCGATCTCTTTGATTGCTAAGCCAATATCGCGCTGAAACCGTTCGCGCATTTTTTTACGAGTATCGATGAGGTTCTTTACGCGGACCTGCAGTTCCTTCACATCAAATGGCTTGACCAGGTAATCATCGGCTCCTGTCTCCAAGCCGGTTAAACGATCTTTTTGTTCAGCGCGTGCCGTGAGCAGAATAACCGGAATATGACTCGTGCGTTCATCCGTTTTGAGTTTTTTGCACAACTCAAAACCATCCATAACGGGCATCATCACGTCGCTGATGACGAGATCTGGAATGATATCAACCGCATTATTGAAGCCACGTTCTCCATCTCTGGCCGTTTCAATTGTATAGTCGGCCAACGCATCTTTGATATAAAGTTGCATGTCAACATTATCTTCCACAACGAGGAGAATCGGGCTTGTATCTTTTTTATCTTTAGCCTGTTTGGGGATACCTTCTTTCTCCATTTCTATCAAAGGTCTCTCTTGGCGTCGTTGCCGGCTGGTCGATTCCTGCACCTCACCGACCGGTAATTGTACTGTAAACGTGCTCCCCTTTCCGAGTTCGCTTTGAACTGAAATGAGGCCTCCGTGTAGTTCAACAAGCTCTTTCGCTAGTGCCAAGCCAATTCCGGTCCCTTCGTGTTCCCTTGTTGCCGAGGAGTCAACCTGATAAAACCGATCAAAAATGTGATCGAGCCGGTCCATCGAAATACCGATACCGGTATCTCTAACCCGGATGCTGAAAACAGCATCCTTTCTTTTGGTGGATTCATCGTCATTAAAAGTTTTCAAAACCACATCGATAGCGCCGTTTTCAGGTGTGAATTTAAGTGCATTGGCAATGAGATTCATCATGATTTTTTCAAATGCATCGTGGTCGATAAACGCATCAAAATCGCTATCCGCTCCCAAAAGTGACAGATTTATATTCTTTCGCTCGGCTGCTGATGAAAACGATCCCACAATCCCCCGCAATAGAAAGCACACCTCTATGGTTTCGCGCTGCAAAACCATTTTGCCGGCTTCGAGCCTGGAGACATCCAATAACTGATTGATGAGCGTGAGCAGTTTACGTCCATTCCGGCGCATCAAATCAAGCTGCTCCTGCCATTTTTTATTTGCTGTTTGCCGACGCATATTATCAATAGGACCGAGGATCAAAGTGAGCGGTGTACGAAATTCGTGCGATATGTTGGTGAAAAATCGCGTTTTCAATGAATCGAGCTCCTCAAGATGTTCGGCGCGTTCTTTATCCAATTGCATTTGCTGTTTGAGACGAATCCGGCCGAGCTGTGCGCGATAGACAACAAGAACTAATCCGATCACAAAAAGTGCGTAGCTCAAGTATGCAAACCACATGCGCCACCAGGGCGGTAGAACATGAATGGCTAACGAGATTCCTGTTTCATTCCATGTACCATCGGCATTGGATGCCTTGACTTTAAATGCATAATTTCCGGGTGATAAATTTGTGAACGTTGCCGCGCGTGATTCATTGGGATAAATCCATTCCTTATGAAAGCC